>JAZQNW010000005.1:0-5042 GCA_045627525.1 Bacilli bacterium | reverse complement strand
AAACTTAAGTTTTTCATTGTTGTATTTTTTTCGCATGTCATCTTGTTTTTTTTCATCACGAGAAAAAATACGAATTTCTTTTATATTTGTATCTAAAAATCTGTTCATAACTGCATTCCCGAAAGAACCTGTACCACCAGTAATTAACAGCGTTTTATTTTTAAACATAATTACTCTCCTTTTGTTCAATTGATTTTATCGAAGTTACATACAGTTATTCTACTTTCTTACAAGCCCCTTTAGTCTATTGATAATTTTCACCATACTACTTCGTTCGAATATTAAACCGACTACAATTACTACTAATATCCCATAACAACCAATAGTAACGGAATAAACCATCCATGAAACAATATTTTGAGGGTTAATTCCTAAAAATAAGAAAGGTAAAATAATGATAATTATAGAGATGAGCAATCTGACAATTCTATATAATGTTTGTTTTAAAGGTAATTTTGTAACATATTTAGGGGCAAATAAAATTAAATCAATATTTCTATATAGATTAGAAAATATTGAGCCCATTATGACTCCAATAATACCTAAAAATGGAGTTAGAATAATACCTATTATTATGACTATTAACCCTTGGATAGTGGTTTGTAATCTAGTTTCCTTATAAAGGCCTGCTGCAATTACTAGCATCCCCTGCGGAGTTTTTAGATTATATAATAACCCATTTAACACAAATAAAAATCCAATAATTGGTATGTTGTAATCTATATCTGAAACTCCACTTGTATAGATGCGAATAAAAGGCATTATACCAATAAATGAAACAGAATAAACAATAGCAATCATAGTATAGTAAAGAAATTCAAATTCATTATAGGCGTTCTGCAAAGCTTTTTGTTCTTTTTTAGCAATAATATCACCAAAAGAAGCTGATAACCCACTAACAAAAACACTAAGTATACTATTTAAACCAACCATTATTAAGTTAAAAATAGTAAACACACTTACCAATTTAAGATCTTGAGAAACCACTAATAATATTAAGAGTGGTGCTCCCATTTGTATTGCTCCTAATATTTGTGAATATAAGACATCCCATCTCTTATCTAGTGCTTTAAAATTGGGAACTTCATGGAAATTGACGAATTTATATCTTTTTTTTACATATAACATTAAGATTAATGTTCGAACAAATACGGAAAATATTGTAATAGTATATAATAAAATTATGTCTATTTTTTTTATCGATAATACTACAATAATTAGTGTATTAACTATTACATATACTATTGATGCAATAGAAATAACATATGACCTTTGGTCTGCTGATAGTAATACTCGATATTTTGCAAGAGTAAAAAACTCTAATGCACCACTTATTCCAAGTATTAATACGAGTAATCCTATACTAAGTTTTGTTACAGAAATTGTTTCTACTAAAACTGGATATAAAAATGCTAATGCAACTGTTAATGTTAAAAAAATATATCCTGAATTTATATAGAATTTTTTTGTAGCTACTAAAATTCCATTTATAGCTATATAATTTCTGCCTGCTAACGGTTTATATAATGCATATATTGCTGCTCCTGCTAATCCAGCTTCTACTAAGCGAAAAAAACTGATAAATTGATTTATTGATGAGACTAAGCCATTTATCTCTGAACCGTATGATTTAAGCATTAAATAAGGAATAATAAACATTGAAACCATAAGTAATAATTGGTAAAAAACAGATGTTATGAAATTCAAAAAAACCTTCTTTGTTCTGTTCATCATTTATTATCCTTCTGAAACAATCTTTAAAAAGTTTATTGATGTTTCTCTTTCCCTAGATAAAACAATATCTACTTTCTCATAATCAATTTTATTCGAAGGAAATTCATCATTACTTTCAATTATTAATCTATCACTTAAGCCCAGAGTATCTAATAGATTAGTTATTCTTGAGTTTCTTAAGCGACTTGCAACCGTATAAAAATTCTTTTTGAATATAATAGAAAACGCTGTGCCATGGAAGGAATTAGTAACTACGTATTCAGCATTTTTAATTAAATTTAAGAACTCTGAAGGTGATACGTCAAAAAGCATTGATTTGTTTCTTGGAAACTCAAAGGGATTGTTAATAATCTCTATAATTTCCAGGTTATACTCTTTTGCTAAATTTCGAGCGATTTCTATTACACGGGGATATCTAGATAATTGATAAACTAATACATATTTCTCTTTTAGTTTTGTTGTATCTATAATAGGCAGATATTCATCAGCATCTAAAAGTAAAGTTGGATCCAAGACTACTAATGGATTTTCATCAAAATTATCTGTTATAAATTCCGCCAACTCTTTTTCTCTAACAGAAATGGCATCGAAGTTTTTAATAAGTTCTAAGAATTCCGTTTTCCTATTCTTAGTGTTAATTATTTTTACATCTCCAACACTTGCCGCATAACTATATTTTTTTATTGTTGAACTATTAAAATCACCAAACATCATTTTATTAAAACCATTTGTTATTTCAGGATTCCAAATTTGATCACTCCCACAAATCATAATATCTAGATTATTCTCATTAATAAAATCTTCAATAGAATTATATTTTCTTGTTAAGTTGAAATTTAAACTCACAAAGTCGTCAAATTTATCCATTTTATTCACAATTAATTTCTTTGAAAACATATGGTAAAATAAGAACTTTAAAAATGCACGAGGGAACCCCATAGATTGTCTTCCCTTCTTAAGGGAAAAATCAGCATATTCACTATTTAATGCTCTGTAATCAATTACAGATACTTCCCCTCCTAATTTCTCTAAATTTTTCTTTAATGCATATATTTGAAGAACTGCACCATAATTAATTGAATTATGAAAAGAACTTATACCTATTTTCATCCTGTCTCCTCCTTAAATTTTTGGCTGGAATATTCTAATCTCGTAACTGCGTACGGAATAGAAATAAATATCATATACAAAAGCAACATACTATAGTGATGAAAAGGCATTCCTGTTGTTGAATAAAAAAGAAAGAAAATCTGGAAATATAGTGAGGAAGATAAAAACAAGAAATAGCGCTTATTCATTCTGCACAATTTTACAGTTTTAATTAATACAGATATTACTGTTATTAATAAAAATGAAGTGCCTATAAATCCTATTTCAGCTAGGAATTGTAACCAATCATTATGAGCACCAATATTCCTACTTTCGCCCATATACGAAATAGATGTAAAAGCATCGATTCCCACACCTAATATAGGATTAGAAAGAAATATCCCCCACGCGAATTCAAATAGTTCAAATCTCCCAGATGAAATATCCCCTGAACCTACAAAAAAACGTTCTACTAAACGATTAACTGCAGGAATAAAAATATAAGAAAAATAAAATATTAGTGAAGTTATTAATAAAAAAATAATATGTTTATATAAATTTCTTACACTAATTTTTTTATTTATCATATTTAATAAAATTAGAGAAGCTAGATTGGCTAATAAAAATCCTCTCTTCCCTGTTAATATAAGAGCAAATAAAAAAACTGCAAATACAAAGATGTAAACTATCTTTGTATACAATTTATTACTACTAAAAATTTTTGAAGAAATCAATGCTAAACCTGTAGAAATAAAAAAAGCATTGGTAGCAGTTTGTCCTGCTATACCCGCATGAAAATCAAATATATAGATATAAGCTAGAGTGAAATTTCGTGATGCTTCATTTAATAAGGGAACAAATAAACTTATATATAAATCTGTAAAAAAGTAAGAAATTAAAGTTATCATCACATGAATTGAAGCAGTAATTAATTGAAAACTCCAAAATAACCTAAACCATTTTATATCAGTACTTAATATTAGTAATATTCCCATAGTAATAGAGTAAACAATTATATATTTTATAGATTGGGAAAAATCCATCGATATAAACAACGTGATAATAAATATTAAAAATATCAAAATAAAACCTAACTGAGAAAGTTCTATATAAATAGTTTTTTTGCTTATTAAAATAATTAAAGTACTAAACAAAGTAATACTAAACAATAAAGCAATTAATACAGATAGCTGAGAGGTTAGGGGCTGGGCATTAATAAATACAATACTTGCAACTATAACAAATATTAAAGGTAAATTCGTTTTATTTTTCACCATGTCTTGACTCATTAGTTAATCACTCATATCCTATACTTTTTTTAATTTAAGAAATTACTATATTTATTTAAATAATCACTGGCCATTTTTTCCCTTGAATAAACAACACTAGCTTCTTCTTGTATTTTAGAACTAGTACTAATAGTTTTAAAATCAATCCAAGTATTAAGACTATTTTCTAATAATTCTATATTTCCATACTCAACAAATTCACTATACTCTTTTATAGTAATAGACTCTGGACCCCCTGCTTTAAAACCTACTACTGGAGTACCACAAGATAATGATTCAGAACAAATCATAGAGAAAGTTTCTCTCTTGCTTGTTAATACTGTTAAATCCGCCATTGAATAATACGCTGCAAGTTCATGTTGATCCGTGATACGACCAATATTTATAATATTTCCTGGTAGTTCTATGCTCTGATCACGGCCACCTATTACTAAAATTTTTATATTTCTTTCTTTTATCTTTTCTGCAAGTTTAAGAATATAGTGTCCACCCTTGATATCATCCTCTTTCAAGGTAAAACTCGCTGTGACATGGAGTAAGATTTTTTCATCCTTAATTCCATGCTTCTCTTTTATATATTGAAATTCACGGGGATAAAAGATTTTTTCCGTATCAATTCCATTCTTTATAACCTCAAAATGGTGACCCTGCATAATTGGAGATTGCTTAGCTCTCTCTTCAAGCCATTGAGATACAGAGACGATTTTTAAATCATCAAAACCTTCAAATGATTTCTTCATTTTTAACCAGGCATTATGAGTACGATCCAAAAAATAAGATCTTGTTGCTTGCTTTAACTGAGGACAATTGCCACAGCCTGTCATCCATTTATCGCATTCAAAAGCATGTCCACAGCTCCCGGTATGCATAAACTCAGCATGCAGTGTTAAGACAGTTTTAAATTTATTCTTTTTAAGAAACTCAAAAAGT
>JAZQNW010000004.1:0-18130 GCA_045627525.1 Bacilli bacterium | reverse complement strand
AGAAATATATGAAGAAAAAAAGAAAGATTAATTATAATTTAATTATTAATAAAAGATTTATAGTGTTATTAGTTATTTTAATTAGTTTGTTTAGTTGTATTGGTATTAGATTATTTATGGTTATGATTGTTAAAAATAATTATTATAGAGATGATCTTGATAGATTAAGTGTTAATACTGTTACTTTAGGAGATAGTCCTAGGGGAAGAATATTAGATAGAAATAATAATATTATTGTAGATAATAAGGCTATTAATACGATTGTTTATAAAAGGGATAAAAGTATTAGTATTGATGATGTTATAAATATTAGTTATGATGTTTCTAAGCATTTAGATTTAGATTTATCTAAGTTAACTGTTAGGATGCAGAAGGAATTTTATTTAGTTAAGTATAGAGATATATGTAATAAAAAAATTACTAGAAAAGAAAGATTAATGGTAGAACAAAGAAAATTAACTAATAAAGATATTGAGAAATTAAAGATAGATAGAATTAGTGAAAAAGAATTATCTAGGTTTAATGAATTAGATTTAAAGACTAGTTATTTATATTATTTAATGAATAAGGGATATTCATATGAAGAGAAGGTTATTAAAAGTAATATTAGTGATCAGGAATTAGCTTATATTTCAGAAAATGCTTCTAAGTTAAAGGGGTTTGATATTAGAGTTGATTGGGAAAGGGTATATCCATATGGTGATACTTTAAAATCAATATTGGGTACTGTATCTAGTAATGGAATTCCTTTAGAAGAAAAGTCTTATTATTTAAGTATGGGATATTCTTTAAATGATAGAGTTGGTTTAAGCTATTTAGAGAAACAATATGATAAGTATTTAAGAGGAAAAAAGGATTTATATTCAGTTGTTAATAATAGTACAGTTGAATTATTAAAAGAGGGAAGTAGGGGTAATGATATAGTTTTAACGATAGATATTAATTTGCAAGTAGAAGTAGAAAAAATAATAGAAGAACAAATGAGAAGAGCTAAGAATGAAGCTAATACTGATTATTATGATCATTCTAGTGTAATATTGGCTGATCCTAATACTGGAGAAATATTAGTTATGGCTTCTAAAAAAATAATTAATGATAAAGTTGTTGATAATATACCTAGTATTTTGACTTCACCAATTACACCTGGATCTGTTGTTAAGGGAGCATCGATGCTGGTTGGATATAATACAGGATCTATTAAAATCGGAGAGTATATGATTGATGAGTGTATTAAAGTTGCGGGAGTTAATGAAAAATGTTCTTCACATACATTAGGAAGAATTAATGATATAACGGCTTTAGCTAAAAGTAGTAATGTTTATCAATTTAAAACTGCAATTAGAGTAAATGGTCAGGAATATTCTAGAGATATGAAAATGAATTTTAATCAGGATGCTTTTGATGTTTATAGAAAAATGTATAGATCTTTTGGATTAGGTACTAAAACGGGGATAGATTTACCTATTGAAAGTAATGGATATACATCTAAAGATGTAAGTGCTGGAAATTTACTTGATTATGTTATGGGACAATATGAGACTTATACACCTATACAATTATCTCAATACATTTCAACTATTGCGAATGGTGGTAAAAGATTAAGACCTTTTTTACTTAAGGAAGTAAGAAATAGTAATGGTAAAGTTATATATAAAACTGAGAAAAAAGTTTTAAATGAAATAGATACTACAGATGAATATATGAATAGAGTAAAAGATGGTTTTTATGCAGTAATGCATTCTAATGGTGGATATGGTGTTGGCTATATTGATAATAAATTGGATGCTGCTGGTAAAACAGGAACTTCTCAAAGTTTTTTGGATACTGATAATGATGGTATTATTGATACAGAAACTATAACTAGTTCTTTTATTGGTTATGCTCCTTTTAATAATCCCAAGATGTCAATTATAGTTACTTCTCCTGATTCTTCTCATCCTAATAGTTCATATGATTATGCTAGTTTTGTGACTCTTCGAATAACAAAAGCAGTTACAAATAAGTATTATGATATGTATGGCATTTAAAAATGTTAAAAAATAAGGATAAAATGATAAAAAACTTTTGCAAATTTCAAAATCTTTGGTATAATACCTATAGACGTAAGGAGGGATAGATATGGCTAAAGTAGGAAATAGACAATATAAGACTCTTGTTTGTAGTGAATGTAAAGAAGAAAATTATAGAGTTGAAAGAAATGTTAAAAAAACAGACCGTCTTGAATTAAACAGATACTGTCCTAGATGTAGAAAACATACTGAACATAAGGAAAAGAAATAATAGGTGAATAAAATGGATAAAAATCTTAAAAATCCCGAAAATATAGATAAATTAATAAGAGTACAATCTAGACAAGGTGTTACACCTATTCCAACTGCTGCGAAAGTTAAGGTTAAGTCTATAGGGATGTATAAAAAGGAAAGATTTAATAGAAATAGTAAATAGGAGGGTCTTTGATGATTAGTACAAATGATTTAAAAAATGGTATTACAATAGAAGTTGAGGGTGCAATATATGTAGTTATGGATACTCAACATGTTAAACCTGGTAAAGGTGCTGCTATTGTAAAAGCTAAATTAAAAAATCTAAGAACAGGCGCTATTTTTGAAAAAACATTCAATGCTGGTGTTAAAGTTGCAACTGCTAGAATTGAAAAGCAATTAATGCAATATTTATATACAATGAATGATGTTTATTATTTTATGAATATGGACTCTTATGAACAATTAGAATTAAGTAAAGATGCTGTTGGAGATGGAGCTAAATTCTTAAAAGAAAACTTAGAAGTATATATTACAACATTTGAAGGTGAAGTTTTAGGAATAGATTTACCTGATAAAGTTGAATTAGTAATTACTCATACAGAAGCTGCTGTAAAAGGTAATACAACTAATAATGCTTTAAAAGATGCTGAATGTGAAACTGGATTAATGATACGCGTACCTTTATTTATCGATGAAGGTGAAACAGTTATCGTTTCTACTAGTGATGGAAAATATGTATCAAGAGCTTAAGGCTCTTTTTTTATTTAGTTAATTTATGACAAATTTTATTTTTAACTATTAATTTAATTTATTTTTGTAGTATAATATAATTGTATAGATGATAGGAGTTATATATATGGCTAAAAAGAAAAAGAAAAAAGAAGTTAAAATGACATTTAAATATACAGCTGAATTATATGGAATAATATTTATTCTTATAGCAATTCTTGGTATAGGTAAATATGGACCTGTTGGAAGACTATTTGCGTCTTTTGCTTTGTTTTTAGTTGGTTCTTTGTATATGGTTCTATTATTAGTTTTATTTATTATTGGGGTATATTTATTATTAAAAAAAGAAAAACCTGATTTTTTTACGACTAGATTGATAGGAATATACATTTTTTCTTTAGGATTAATTACTATGATGCATCGTGAATTTGTTATTCAAAACGATAGTAATATGGCATTAATTTTTAAAGAAACAATTAATCAATTAGTAGCAGCTTTTAATGGAATAATGAATAATGGATCATTTGAAAATTGGTTAGCTGTAGGTGGTGGTTTAATAGGTGGTGTTTTAGCAAGCTTATTAGTTAAATTATTTTCACTTACTGGTATGGAAATTATATGTATTGTATTAATGCTTTGTGGTATTTTCTTAGTAACTGGTTTTTCAATTGTAGAATTTGTTAAGAATAAGTTATCAAAAAAATCATCAACTGATGATGAGAAATCTTCTGTTATTATAGATGGTAATATTGATGATGAAGATAAAAAAGATGATAATCATATTAAAATATCTAGTATTGATGAATTAAATAAGGTGCCTGAAAAGGTAGTAGTTGAAGAAAATGATAATAATAAGAATGATGAAGTTGTAGTTAGTAATCCAAAATATCAATTACCTCCAATTACTTTACTTACACCACCTAAGAAGAAAAAGGGTGGTATGGATAATGCTTCTATTGAGAAAAATATAAAAATATTAGAACAAGTTTTAGCTGATTTTAAAATTTCAGGTAAAGTTGTTGAAGTTCATGTTGGTCCAACTGTTGCGCAATATGAATTAGAAATAGCATCTGGAACTAGGGTAAATAAAATTTTATCTATTAACCGTGAAATTGCTTTAGCACTAGCAAAGAAGGATGTTCGTATTGAAGCTCCAATACCTGGTAAAAATACTGTTGGTATTGAGTTTGCAAATGAGAATCCAACTCCTGTTAGTTTTTATGAAATTATTGCTAGTGAAAGAATGAAGCAAAGCTTTGATAAGAAATTAATGGTACCTCTTGGTAAGAGTATCATGGGTGATACTGAAGTTTGTGAAGTTAATAAAATGCCACATTTACTTATTGCTGGTACTACTGGTTCAGGTAAGTCAGTTTGTGTAAATGGTATTGTTTGTTCAATCTTGATGCGAGCTAGACCTGATGAAGTAAAATTAGTAATGGTAGATCCAAAAGTTGTAGAATTATCTGTTTATAATGGAATCCCTCATTTGATGTGTCCTGTAGTAACAGATCCTAAAAAGGCGGCGGTTGCTTTAGCTAAAATGGTTGCTGAAATGGAAAGACGTTATGGGGTATTTAGCGATAATAAAGTAAAAAATATTGAAGGATATAATGCTTATGTTGATAAGGAAAATGCTAATCGCGATCCTGAGGCTAAGTTAACTAAAATGCCATATATAGTAGTAATTATTGATGAGCTTGCTGACTTAATGATGGTAGCTGCTAAAGAAGTTGAAGATTCAATTTTACGTATTACACAAAAAGCTAGAGCTGCTGGTATACATTTAATTGTTGCAACTCAAAGACCATCAACTGAAGTTATTACTGGTTTAATTAAGGCAAATATTCCATCTCGTATATCTTTTGCTGTTGGTTCAGGAATTGATTCTAGAACAATTTTAGATCAAACTGGAGCTGAAAAATTGTTGGGTAAAGGTGATATGTTATATTTACCAATAGGCCAAAATTCACCTACACGTATTCAAGGTTCATTTATAACAGATGAAGAAATTCAAAATTTAATTGATTTTACTGTTAAACAACAAAAGGCACAATATGATAATTCATTGCTTAACTTAGAAAGTGTTGATAATACTACGAAAAGTGAAGATAATGTTAATTCTTCCGAAGATAGTGGTGGAGATGAGTTGTATGATCAAATAGTTGAATTTGTTATTAGAACTCAAAAGGCTAGTGCATCTTTATTACAACGTAAATTTAATATAGGTTATAATAGAGCTGCTAGAATGATAGACTTACTTGAAGAACGAGGAGTTATTGGTCCAGCTACAGGAAATTCAAAACCTAGAGAGGTTTTAGTACAATTTGATGATAATGAAGAAGTAGAATAGACTACTTCTTTTTGTTTAGTTATGTTATAATGAATTTATAATGAAAGAAGGTAGATTTGATGACAGCTCATATAGAAAGTAAAAAAGAGGATATTGCTGATGTTGTATTAATGCCAGGTGATCCTTTACGAGCAAAGTATATTGCTGAACATTTTTTAAAGGATTACAAATTAATTAATTCGGTAAGAAATATTTATGGATATACAGGTTATTATAAAGATAAGAAAGTGACAGTATTTTCATCAGGTATGGGAATTCCTAGTATTGGTATTTATGCTTATGAATTATATCATTTTTATGATGTTAAAAAGATAATTAGAATAGGTACTTGTGGTACTATGCATCCTGATGTTAAATTACTTGATGTTGTACTTGGAACTAGTTCTTATTCTTTAAATACATTTCCATTATTATTTGATGGAGATACTGACAAGGAATATTCATCAACTGATAGTTTGAATAAAACAATTATTTCTAAAGCAAAAGAATTGAATATTAATATTCATGCTGGAAAAATATTAACTACTGATGTTTTTGATCCATATGTTGATCAAAATAAATTTATGAGTAATTTTCCTAAAGAAGATTATATGGCTAGTGAAATGGAAGCATTTGGATTATATTATTTAGCTCAAAAACTAAACAAGGAAGCAACTTGCTTACTTACAGTAGTTGATTCTAAATTTGATAAACGTGGTTTAACAAGTGAAGAGAGGGAAAAATCTTTAAATGATATGATTACGCTAGCGTTAGAAGCGACATTATAATAATTTATAAAAAAAAGAATATACTAAAAAATGAGGTGAATTATGGAATATAAAATAGAAGATTTAGGTGCATATAAATTACATCTAATAAAAACAAAAAAGTTCAAGACAGTTACAGTTAGACTTTCATTTAGAAGGCCAATTGTTAAAGAAGAAATAACTAAACGTAATATTTTAGGTAATATGTTAATTCAATCTAGTCATAAATATCCAAGTAAAAGGGATATTGCGATAAAAACACAAGATTTATATGCTGCTGATTTATCAATATCAAATGCTAGACTTGGTAATTATACAAATACATATATTTTTCTATCAGTTTTAAATGATAAATATACTGAAAAAGGTAATTTAAGAGAAGCAGTTAAATTTTTAAATGATATTTTATTTGATCCTGATGTTATTGATAATAAGTTTAAGAGTGATAAATTAGATATTGTTAAAGCTTCTGCTAAAACAACACTTAATTCAATAAAAGAAGATACTTCTAGTTATAGTGTTATTAGAATGTTAGAAAACTATGATAGTAATTCTCCTGTTTCTTATAGAATGTTAGGCTATTTAGAAGATTTAGATAATATTAATGAAGAAAATTTATATGAATATTATTTAGATGTAATAAAAAAAGATATAGTTGATATATATATAATTGGTGATATTGATTTTGATGAGATAAAAGATTTAGTTAAAAATACATTTAAATTAGAAAAAAGAAGTGATTTTGATTTAAATTGTATATTGGATGAGAAAAATGCTCGTAGTAATAATTTGGTTGTTAAAGAGAAAATTGATAATTCACAAACTAAATTATCTATTGCTTTAAATATTAGTAATTTAACTGATTATGAAAGAAAATATCCATTAACATTATTTAATATTATATATGGTGGTGGAACAGATTCTAAATTATTTCAAGTAGTTAGAGAAAAGAATTCATTATGTTATTATATTTTTAGTGTTGCGAATAAATTAGATAATATTCTTATTTTAAGATCTGGAATTGATAAAAATAATTATGATAAAACAATTAAATTAATTGAAGAATTATTAGAAGAAATGAAAGATGGTAAATTTGATGAGAGTAATATTAATATTGCGAAAGAATATTTTAATACAGCTTTAGAAGAAATTGAAGAGAGTGAAGCTAGAATAATTGATAATTATTATATGATGGATTTAATTGGTACTGATACTATAGATGTAAAAAGAGAAAAGATGAATAAAGTAACAAAGGAAGAAATATTAGCTGTTGCGAAGAAAGTTTCTATTGATACTATCTTTTCATTAGAGGGGGTAAAGAATGAAGAAAATTAGTTTAAATGGTTTAGATTTAGATGTTTATACTGAAACATTAAATAATGGATTAGACATTATATTCATTCCGATGCCAGATAAAAAAAATTATCATATGAGTTATGCTACAAGATTTGGTAGTGATACTACAAGATTTATACCAGCTGGTGAGGATAAAGAAATTAAAGTTCCTGATGGAATTGCTCATTTTTTGGAGCATAAGATGTTTGAACAGGAAGACGGAGTTGATCCATTTAGTTTCTTTTCAGAAAGTGGTACTGGTAGTAATGCTTTTACGAGTTTTGATAGAACACATTATATTTGTTATGGTACACAGAATTTTAATAATAATTTAAGATTTTTATTAAATTTTGTTAATTCTCCATATTATACTGATGAAAATGTTGAAAAAGAAAAAGGTATTATTGCTGAAGAAGCAAAAATGTATAGTGATATGCCTGAATGGGAACTTGATACTAAAATAAGAGAAGGTATTTATAAAAATAACCCTCGTAGAGTTGAAATTGCTGGTAGCATACCAGAAATAATGAAAATGACTAAAGAAGATTTGTATACTTGTTATAATAGTTTTTATAGTCCTAATAATATGTTTTTATTAGTAGTTGGTAATTTTGATAAGGATGAAGCTCTCAAAATTGTTCATGAATGTTGTGATAATATTGAAAATAAGGGTGCTGCTGTTAAAGCTAAATATGATGAACCAGAAGAAATTAATATTAAAGAATCAACTATATATGCTAATGTTAAAGTTCCAAAGGTTGGGATAGGTTTAAAAATACCAACTGATAAGTTTAGTGAATATGATGATATTGTTTTAGACTTATATTTAGAAATGATAACTACTATATGTTTTGGTTCTTCTTCTATATTTAGAGAAAGAGTTAGAAATAAAAAATTGTTAAATAGTATTTATACAGATTGGGAAACTGTTGATGGATTTAGAGATTTGATATTAGTAGCAACTACAGAACATCCTGATGAGTTGTTGGAAGAAATTAAGAATGAATTTAATAATTTAGATATTTCTTTAGAAAATTTAACTAGAATGAAAAAGGTATGGATAGCTAATGAAGTAAAGATGTCTGATTATGTTGATTCAGTTGTTAATAATATTGGTGATGATTTAATTAGGTATAAAAAAATTATTCCCAATAAAGTAGATATAATTAGAAATATGGATATTGACACTCTTAATAAGATTGTAAAAGATATAGATTTTACTAATATATGTGTAGTTAAATATTTATGTAAAGAAGAAAAATAACAGTTATCTGTTATTTTTTTATTTTTAAATATGATATAATATATTATATAATAGGTGTATGGTGATACTATGAAGGAAAGTAAAGTAATTGATAAAAATACTTTGGATAATAGATGTCCTAGTTGTGGAGCTTCTATTAATTTTAATCCTAAATCTGGTAAATGGAAATGTGATTATTGTAATTCTGAATTTACAATGGAAGAAATGAAAAAGAAAAGTAATGCCGCAAAGGATGTAAATAATAATGTAGATGTAGAAGATGATAATAATAATTATGTTTCTTATAAATGTCAAAGCTGTGGAGCTGAAATTGTAGCTGATGAAGCGACAAGTGCTACGTTTTGTGTTTATTGTGGTAATTCTTCAATTTTAAAAGGCAAATTATCAGGAAAGTTTCATCCTGATATGGTAATCCCTTTTAAAAAAGATAAAAAAGCTGCTGAGAATGCGTTTAAGAATATTTTGAAGGGTAGACCACTAGCTCCTAAGTCATTTAATTCTTTAAGTAATATAGAAAAAATAAGAGGAATTTATATTCCATTTTGGTTATATGATATTAATGTTTCTGGTACTGTAGATTGTGAAGCTGAAAGAGTTAAGAAGTGGAGAAGTGGTGATACACATTATACTAGAGTTGATTATTATCATACTTCTAGAACTGGTGAGATGAACTATTTATTAGTACCTGTTGATGGATCCACTAGGTTTGATAATGATATTATGAATACGATAGAACCATTTAATTATTCTGATTTAGTTGAATATAATCATGCATATTTATCTGGCTTTTATGCTGAAAAATATGATGTGGAGGCAAATGATGCTTTTTTAGATGCTGCTGGTAGGTCATTAAATACATCAGAAGTAATAATGAAAAATGATGGACCTCCTTATACTACTAAATATGTAATTAATAATACTTTAGAAGCAAAAATGGTTTCTAAGAAATATGTATTATTACCAGTATGGATGGTTAATGTTAAGTTTGATGGTAAGATGTATATTTTTGCTATGAATGGTCAAACAGGAAAATTTATAGGTAATATTCCAGTTCATTTTGGTAAAACAATGGCCTATTTTGTAGTAATATTTATTGTTTTATTTCTTTTAGGTCTACTTATTTCCTATTTATTATGGAAAGGTGGCGTAACTTTATGAAAAAATTAATTAAATATTTATTATTATTAATAGTTATTTTTCCTTTTAATGTTTTTGCTTCTGTTAAAACTTTTGATAGAAATGATATGGAAAACTATGGAGTTAATAAGAGATGGGAAATAAATAATACCAATATAGATAATGTTCTTAAAACTCCATCTGTTTCTGCTACAGAAAAAATATATGATTTTTCTGATATATTAACTGAAGAAGAAGAACAAGAAATATATAAATTATTTGGAGAATATACTGAATTAACTAATTTTGATATAGTTTTTGTTAGTGATAGTCTTCCTTATACTTATGATAAAGTTAATGAGGAATACGCTGTTGATTTTTATGATTATAATGATTTTGGTATTAATTTTGAAAAGTATAGTGGTATATTATTATTTAGAAATACTTATGTAAATGATCCATATTATAATATTTATATGTTTGGAGATAGTCAATTATATTATGTTGGTGATAGAGTAGAAAATGTTTTAGATAGTATATATAATGATTTTCATAGTGGTAATTATGTAGCTGGTTTAAATACTTTTGTTAATGAAATGACAAAATATTATAATGAAGGTATTGCTGATGAAATGTCTAATTATCATGTTGATAAAAATGGCTTTTTATATCAAGAATATGTACCACCATATTTATCTGTTTTTGTTATATCTTTATTAATTTCAATACTTATTGTTGGTATATTAATTAAGAAAAATAAGATGGTTAGAAAAGCAACGGAGGCTAAAGAATATTTAGATAAAAATAGTATTAAATATACTGATAAAAAAGATCAATTTATAAGATCACATACTTCATCTTATACTGTATCTGATAGTGGTCCATCCGGTGGTGGCGGTGGCTTTTCATCATCAATAGGTTCTTCTGGTGGAGGATTTAGTAGTGGTGGAGGTCGTCATGGCTAAAAAGAATAGTAATATTCTTTTTTTTTTGATATAATTGATATATTGGAGTGGTTTTATGAAACAGTCAAATATTAGAAATTTTTGTATTATTGCTCATATTGATCATGGTAAGAGTACATTAGCTGATAGAATATTAGAAGTAACTGGAGCAATTGAAAAACGAGAATTAAAAGAACAAATGTTAGACTCTATGGAATTGGAAAGAGAAAGAGGAATAACAATAAAATTAAATGCTGTTCAATTGACTTATAATTATAAAAATGAAGATTATTATTTACATTTGATAGATACTCCTGGGCATGTTGATTTTTCATATGAAGTTTCTAGAAGTTTAGCCGCATGTGAAGGTGCTATTTTGGTTGTTGATGCTGCTCAAGGAATTGAAGCTCAAACTTTAGCTAATTTATATTTAGCTATTGAAAATAATTTAACTATCATTCCTGTTATTAATAAAATAGATTTACCTTCTGCTGATGTAGATAAGGTAATTAGTGAATTAGAATTAATTGGTTTTTCTAGGGAAGAAATTATTTTAACTAGTGCTAAGAAGGGTACTGGCGTTAAAGAATTAGTAGAAGCAGTAATAGAAAAAATTCCTGCTCCAACTGGTGATAAAGATTTACCATTGCAAGGCCTTATTTTTGATTGTATTTTTGATCCATATAAAGGAATTGTTGTTTCTAGTAGAATTGTTAATGGTAAAATTAAAGTAGGGGACAAAATTAAGATGATGGAGACTGATGCTATATATGAAGTTACATCTATTAATATTAATACTCCAAAAGAAATTAAAAAGAATGAATTATTAGCTGGAGAAGTTGGATTTATTTGTGCTAGTATTAAGAATATTTCTGATGTAAGAGTTGGTGATACAATAACTTTGGCAAATAATCCAGCTAAGGATAAGCTTCCTGGTTATAAGCCTATGAAATCTATGGTTTTTTGTGGAGTTTATCCAATTGATACAGCTAAGTTTGAAGATCTTAGAGAAGCTTTAGAAAAATTAAAACTTAATGATGCTTCTTTGATATTTGAACCAGAAACGTCTAGTGCTTTAGGTTTTGGATTTAGATGTGGTTTTTTAGGTTTACTTCATATGGATATCGTTAAGGAAAGAGTTACAAGGGAATTTAATATAGATTTAATTATGACAGCGCCATCTGTTGTTTATGAAGCTGATTTAACTAATGGAGATGTATTAATGATTGATGCTCCAAATAAATTACCTGATAAGGTTAAGATTAAAGAAATTAAAGAGCCTTATATAAAAACTAATATATTTACTCCTAAAGATTATATTGGATCAATTATGAAACTTTGCCAAGAAAAAAGAGGAATATATTTAGATATGGAATATATAGATCCTACAAGAGTTAATATTCATTATGAATTACCTTTGTCAGAAATAGTATATGACTTTTTTGATAAGTTGAAATCTTATACTAAGGGTTATGCATCTTTTGATTATGAGATGATTGGATATAAGCCAAGTGAACTTGTAAAAATGGATATTTTACTTAATGGTGAAGTGGTAGATGCTTTAAGCGTTATTGTTCATAAAGATTTTGCATATCAAAGGGGAAGAACTGTAGTTGAAAAGCTTAAAGAGTCTATTCCAAGACAGTTATTTGAAATTCCAATACAAGCATCTCTTGGTAATCATGTAATTGCTAGAAGTACAGTTAAAGCTCTTAGAAAAGATGTTTTAGCTAAATGTTATGGTGGAGATGTAACTAGAAAAAAGAAATTACTTGAAAAACAAAAAGAAGGTAAAAAAAGAATGAAAAAAATAGGTAATGTTGAATTACCTCAAGAAGCATTTATGAGTGTTTTAAGTATGGATGGTGAATAGTATGATAAAAAAACTTACAGAAGAAGAAAGAACAATAAGAATTCTTGAAATTGGTGATTTTGTAGTTAAGACAGGTTCTTCTACTAGGGAAACGGCTAAAATTTTTAGTGATAGTAGATATCCTATAAGTAACGCTACTGTTCATGATTATATGCAAAGATACATGAAGTTGAATCCACAAGAAAGAGAAAATATCAAAAAAAGAATTTCTGATAATACAGCTAAAACTCTAGAAGATCCTGAAGTTTTAGATAGAGTTGTTAGTGTTGTTAGTTTAATTGATAGTGATATGACTATTGAGCAAGCTGCTAAAGAACTTGATATTGATTATTGGACAGCTTATAGGGATGTTACAGTTAGATATCCTAAATTAAATGAAAATGATTATGAGGAAAGAATAAAACCTATTTTAGAATCTCATTCTAAAATGAATTTAAATAATAATAGTGGTGGACATCAAAAATGATAAAATCAGTATATATACACATTCCTTTTTGTGATAGAATTTGTTCTTACTGTGATTTTTGTAAAATTTTATATAATAAAAAATTTATAAATAAATATTTGGATAGTTTAGAAAAAGAAATTGATAATACTTATAAAGATGAGATTATTGATACTATTTATATTGGTGGTGGAACACCAAGTTCACTTGATATAGCAGAACTTGATAAATTATTTAAAATTATTAGTAAGTTTAAGGTAAGTAAAGATTTGGAATTTACTATTGAAGGTAATTTTGAAAGTACTACTTTTGATAAATTGGATTTATATAAAAAGTGTGGAGTTAATAGACTTAGTTTTGGTATTGAAACTACTAATAATGAATTATTGAGCTTGTTAAATAGAAGTTTAGATAAAAAGCACGTTATAAGTATTATTAATTATGCTAAGAATATAGGAATTTGTAATATTAATGTTGATTTAATGTATGCATTACCTGGTGAAGATATTGATATATTAAAAAAAGATTTAGATTTTATAATGAGTTTAGATATTAAACACATTTCTACATATTCTTTAATACTTGAAGATCATACTTTACTTAGTATTAATAAATATAAAAATATTTCAGAAGATTTAGACTTAGAAATGTATAATTATATTTGTAAATGTTTAAAAAATAATGCATTTAATCATTATGAAATTAGTAATTTTTGTAAGGAAGGTTATTATTCTAGACATAATAGTATTTATTGGAATAATTTAGAATATTATGGTTTTGGTCTAGGAGCAAGTTCATATATAGAGAATAAAAGAATAAATAATACTAGAAGTATAAATAAATATTTTAATAATAATTATATTTTGAATTATGAAGAATTAAGTGATTTAGATGTAATGAATTATGAAATTATGTTAAATTTAAGATTAAGTTCTGGTATTGATAAAATAAAATTTTTTAATAAGTATCAAAGAAGTATAGATACATGTTATAATTATAGTGAATTAATTGAAGAAGGTTATTTAATTGATAATGGTGATAATATTTATATACCAGATGATAAATGGTATGTAAGTAATTCTATTATTATTAAATTTTTAGAGGGATATTATGGATAAAGTTAGTAATTTTAAACAAGAATTAACATATATTAAAAGTGATAGGATAAAAAACGCATTAGTAGAAATGATAAAATTATTGCCAGATTATTTTTTTGAAGTACCTGCATCTTCTACAGGCAAATATCATCCTAGTTATGCTTTAGGCGATGGAGGATTACTTCGTCATAGTAAAGCTGCTACTAGATTTGGGTATGAATTACTTCGTGATGAAATTATTGGTGAAAAATATACTGATGATGAAAAAGACTTGATGCTAATGGGAATTATATTGCATGATGGTTTGAAATATGGTGTAACAAAGGAAAAATATACTAAATTTGAACATCCTCTTTTAATGGCTGATTATATTATGGATAATGAGGAAAAATTGGGATTAGAAGTAGAAGAAATAGAATTTTTAATGGATGTTATTAAAACACATATGGGTTCTTTTACTAGAGATTATAGAGGTAATGAGGTATTAGAAAGACCTAAGACAAAGTATCAAAAATTTGTTCATATGTGCGATTTTCTTGCTACACAAAAATGTTTTATATTACCATTTGACGAAAATAATGAAATAAGTGTCTAATTTACATTTATTTCTTTTTTTAAACTTGACTTTCTTGAGATGTGGTAATTTTTTTGGTAAACTAAAAGAGAGGGTGTGATGTGATGGCTACTAGTAAAAAACGGAAAAGATTAAGCAAAAAACAACAAAAGAAATTGTATACTAAAAGAGTTATTGCTGCTTCGATTAAGCTCTCAGTTATAATAATTTTATTAATAGGAACTAGTTATGTTTTGTTTGAAAAGCGTAATAATGTTTCTATAGATTCAGTAACGGCAAGTTATTTATCGTTCAATTTTAGTGATAATGATACTAATGTAATTAATATGTCAGCTAAATTGCCTGTTAGTGATGAAGTAGGTAAAAAAAGTTGCAATAAGGGTGAATGTTTTGAATTTTCTATTTCTAATGAAAATGATGATAAAACGGAATATCAAGTTTTAGTAGAAACATTGACAAGTAATATAGATTTAAAATATATTAAGGTTTATTTAACAGATGATGATAATAATCCAATAGGTATATTTAATAAAAAAATACCAACATTAGTTGATTTTGTTGACTGTAATTCTAATGGTGATAAAATAATTTATAAGGGAAATATAAACAAAGATAAAATTAAGAATTTCAAACTTAAATTATGGGTAAGTGAAGATTATAATTCAGAAGATACTCCAGTATTATCTTTTAGAGTAAGTGTGAAATAGTAAAAGCAATAGAGGTGAGTTTACATGAGTGGAAAAATTATTGTTATTGAAGGAACTGATTGTTCTGGTAAAGAAACTCAAACCAAGTTATTAGAAAAAAGACTAAATGAAAGTGGTAAAAAGTGTGTTCATTTGAGTTTTCCTATGTATGATACACCAACTGGTAAAATTGTAGGGGGTTGCTATTTAGGAAAGCCAGAAATATCAGAAGGATTTTTTCCAGAGGGCGCTCCTAATGTAGATCCAAAAGTTTCATGTTTATATTATGCTGCTGATAGAAAATATAATATTTCAAAGGCATTAGAATATTTAGAAAAAGGTTATATAGTAATACTTGATAGATATACTACTTCTAATTTGGCTCATCAAGGAAGTAAAATAAAAGATAAAGATGAAAGATTTAACATGTATCAATGGATTGATAAATTAGAGTATTGGTTATTACAATTACCTAAACCTGATAAAACAATATTTTTACATGTACCATATGAATATTCAATTGAGTTAAAAAAGAATAGAGAATTTTTAGATGAAAATGAAAAAGATGCTAATCATTTAAAAAATGCAGAAGCTTCATATCTTGAACTTTCTGAGTTATATAACTGGGATAAAATTGAATGTATAAAAGATGGAAAATTACGCTCTATAGAAGATATAAATGATCAAATATTTGATTTAGTTGATAATATGTAAGACACAAATGTGTCTTTTTTATTGCACAAAAAAAGGAAATTTTAATTTCCTTGATTTATATTTTGATTTGTTATTACTGGTTGTGTTGGAGTCACAGTAGGTGTAGTTACGATTTGTGGAATGGCATTTGTTGTTTGAGCTTGACTAACAATTGTAGTTTTAGCAGGTTCATTAGGTGTTATTGTAGGAATTACAGCTGGTTTTGCAGCTTGATTATTTTGAATTGTTGGATTTGTAACTACAGGTTGTACTTGTTGAGGCTTTGGAGCAGTAGGTGTTGCTACATTAGATATAGGTACCTGAACTTTTACAGGTTGTTGCTGATTAATTGGTGCTGTAGTTTTTTCATTTTCTTTATATAATTCAGGATTTTTTACTGGTAAAACTACTTTTTGATTATTGCCAATTGATGGCTTTTCATTATTAATGCTTGGCATTAATGGTGTGTTTTCTAATTTTTTCTCAGTATTACCTAAATCTGTAGCTTTAGTAATTTTATTTACATCAGGTGCTAATACTTTGTCTTTTTCTTCAAATTCTTTTTCCTCTTGTGCTAATGGCGAAACTTTCATTTGAGTAACGGGAGCTTTATCACCTTTAATTTTTAAATTTAATTCAGGAATTTCTTTTTCCATGACACTAGATATTGCTGGCTCTGGAACATGTTCTGGTTCTATATCATATTTAGATTTATTTAACATATCATTTTCTTGTTCTGGTTGTTTTTCTGGTGCTGCTTTTTTTGCTTCAGGTGCTTGAACCATTTTTATAGCTATATCTGGTAAAACTTGTTCAGTTGGTTTTTGTTCTTCTTCTTTTTTCTCAACTGGTTCTTTTTTTGCTTCAGGTTTTGCCATAACTACATCAGGTAAAGTTTGCTCAGCAACTGGTGGAGCATCTTCTTTATTTTCTTCTTTAGTATTATCTTCTTTTTTGTCATCTTTTTTTGCTGGAGTAGTAGTATCTACTTCAACATCATCAATAGATTTAGTTAATGAAGCACTAACATCATCACCAGGTTCAGCTTCGATTTCAATTACACGGTAAACTTCTTCAAAGCTTGTAAGTCCAGCAATACATTTTCCTAATGCATCTTGTAACATTGTTATAGTTTTATTAGTGTATACCATGTCAGCTAATTCATCTTTTGAAAGCTTAGTATTATTTAAAGCATTTCTTATTTCTTCATCAAGTTCAAGTACTTCTTGAATAGCAACACGTCCTTTGTAACCTTTACGACAATGTTCACATCCTTTTGGATCAGCATCGTAAATTCTTGCTACATCACGGTTCATATATTTTTTAAATACTTTCTTTTCATATGGAGTTGTTTCTCTTTCAACACGACAAGTTTTACATAATTGTTTTGCAAGTCTTTGAGAAATAATTCCAGTAAGTGCTGTTGATAATAAATAACGTTCAACATCCATGTCTAATAGACGTTCGATTGTTGCTAATGAGTTGTTGGTGTGGATTGTTGATAAAACTAAGTGACCAGTGATGGCTGCACGCATTGCAATTTCAGCTGTTTCACCATCTCTAATTTCACCAACCGATACGATATCAGGGTCTTGTCTTAGGATTGATCTTAATCCTTCAGCGAATGTTAAACCAACTTTATCATTAACTTGAACTTGGTTAACACCATCAATGTTATATTCAATAGGATCTTCTAATGTTATTAAGTTAACATCTTCTTTATTTAATTGAGAAATCATTGTATACATGGTTGTTGATTTACCTGAACCTGTAGGACCAGAAATCAAGATAACACCATTAGTATTAGCTAGTAGGTTGTTGTAATCATCTAAGTGTTGTCCTTGTAGACCAATACCGCTTGTTGATAATAATGATTCAGATTTCTCTAAGAAACGTATAACGATTTTTTCACCATAATTTGTTGGTAAAGAAGATACACGCAAATCAATATCCTTATCATTTATACGAACGTTGCAACGTCCATCTTGAGGAACACGTTTTTCTGCAATAT
>JAZQNW010000003.1:0-54279 GCA_045627525.1 Bacilli bacterium | reverse complement strand
CTTATTTCTTCATTTTCATTTATTTTTTTTTCAAATAATTTAATTCCATATATATCATTTTCAGTATCGTGATAAAAATAAATATATCTAAAATCAGTTTTTATTATTTTATTATTTGTTATAAAAACACAATCATTCTCTTTAATAATATTTGTACATTCAACTTTAATCATATTAACCACCTCCCTTCAATTATGGGAGTTTTTTAGAGTGCAAGAAATATAATCACCACATGGTGATTATGATCATATAGGAGAAGCAATTGATTTAGTAGAAAACTTCAAAGTAGAAAATGTAATATTCAATTGTGGTAAATTTAATAACTTAGAAAAAGAACTAATTAAAGTATTAGATAAAAATAAAATAAAATACTATTCATGTATTGAAGAACTAAATATAGATAAAAATAAATTATATTTTTTACAGACAAAAGAATATGATAATGAAAATGATAACTCAAATGTTATTTATACAGAACTTAATGGATATAAATTTATGTTTATGGGAGATGCTGGAATAGAGAAGGAAAAGGATATATTAGATAAATATAATTTAGATGATATAGATTTTATTAAAGTAGGCCATCATGGGTCAGATACAAGTAGCAGTGAATACTTTATAGATATTGTCAATCCTAAATATGCCATTATTAGTGTTGGTGCACATAATAGATATGGACATCCCAAAGATGAGGTATTAGAAACATTAAGTAATAGTAAGATTTATCGAACTGATATGGATGGAAGTATTGAGATTAAAGTAAATAAGAATGGATATAAGATTAGAACGTGTCCACCATAGGAAGGAGTAAGAGATGAATTATTATAATGAAATAAAAAATAAGATAATTGATAATGAAGTATATGGAAAAGTTAAAGATTATTCAAAAGAAAGGCATAAAGTTATCACATATTTTGAAATTGGAAAATTACTAAATGAAGCTGGTGGCAAATATGGCGATAATATAATAGATGAATATTCAAAAAAGCTAGTTTTAGAAGTTGGTAAAAAATATAACAGAAGAACATTATTTAGAATGAAACAATTTTATTCAATATTTTGTAATAAAAAAGTGTCGCAACTTGCGACACAATTATCATGGAGTCATTATATTGAATTATTACCATTAAAAGATATAGATGAAATTAAGTATTATATCGAGTTATGTATAGAACAGCGTTTAGGACGAGATTATTTAAGAGAAAAAATACGAAATAAAGAGTACAAAAGAATACCTGTTGAGACAAGAAACAAATTAATAAAAAATGAAAAAATGGATATTAAAGATTTGGTTCCTAATCCAATATTGATTAAGAATAAAAATAACATAGATATAATTAATGAGAAAGCATTACATAATTTAATATTAGAAGATATAGAATCATTTATGCAAGAGTTAGGTAATAACTTTAGTTTTATAGGTAGTGAATATAAAATTAAAATGGGTGATAGTTATCATAAGATTGATTTACTATTATTTAATATAAAATATAATTCATATGTAGTAGTGGAATTAAAACTAACTGAGTTTAAAGCAGAATATATTTCTCAAGTTCAAAAGTATATGAATTATATAGATAAGAATATAAAAGAAATAAGTAACAATAATACAATTGGAATATTGATTTGTAAAAAAGAAAATAAGTTTGTAATAGAATATTGTTCAGATGATAGAATTGCTATAAGAGAATATGAATTAGTATGATATAATATAGTTGTAAGATAATAACAAATAGTAATTTGTTAAATTAATATAGTAAGTATTGTTTGCTATCTATACTTAATGATTGCAAAGATACTTTGCTAGACTTTCTATCATTTTAATAATATGATTTTTGTGAAAGGAGAAAAAATATGGAGTTAGGCAAACGAATAGTAAAAATTAGAAAAGATAATAAATTAACTCAAGATGACTTTGCAGAAAAATATTATGTTACAAGACAAACAATATCTAATTGGGAAAATGAAAAAAGTTATCCTGATTTAGAAACTCTTGTAAAAATTAGTAATGATTTTAATATTTCATTAGATACATTATTGAAAGAAGATGATAGAATGGTTAAAGATATTTCGCAGAAACAAAAAAATTATAAATTTATTAATATATTTATTAATATGTTAAATATTGCTGGACTAGCAGTATTAGTATATTTTGCTATTCCTTATGTATTTCATACTGAGAGTTTAAACGCATATTCATATCGAACATGTGGATTTATTATCTTATTAGGATTTATTCCATTACTTATTGTAAATATGTTAGGATATATATTTAATGAATCTAATAAGAAATGTATAAAATTATTATTTTTTGTACCAAGTTTAATAAGTTTAATTATCACATGCTTATATTTAACAACATCTATAGTTCAAGATACTGAAACTGAAATAGGTAATGATATTGCAACTTTCCGTTGTTATTCAAATGAAACGGATAAATATTATTTTTATAATGTTATAGAAGAAGATAATAAGCTATTAATAAAAAAGAAAGATAAAAAAGATAAAATAGACTTAACAGCTATAGATACCACTTCTGTAGATAGTATAGATAAAAGTTTACAAGCATATTATAAAAATCACAATGGCTTTTGTCCTTAAAAGAAGATTAATTGAAATAACAAATTATAATTTGACGATTTGATAAGACTTAGAAATAAGTCTTTTTTTCTATATAATATCAAATGTACTAACTGACTTAAACGGGTTGGCAAGAATAATAGATATGGTCATCCAAAAGATGAAATATTAGATACATTAAAAAATAGTAAGATTTATAGGACAGATGATGATATACGTTTAGCATAGAATTTTAGTAAGAATGGATATAATATTAGAGTAACTTCTTTAAAATAAAAAATAATAAAGAAGTAAATGTTATTTGTAGGCGATGTGAATTTGTATGATATAATTATTTCATAAGAAAAAAACAAATAGTAATTTGAAAGTGAGCTGATAATAATGGCTTTTGATTATAAAAAAGAATATAAAGAATTTTATATGCCTAAAAATAAACCAAGTATAGTAGAGATTCCTAAAATGAATTATATAGCTGTAAGAGGAAAAGGAAATCCTAACGAAGAAAATGGTGATTATCAAAATACTATAGGATTATTATATGGAGTAGCATATACAATTAAAATGAGTTATAAAGGAACTCATAAAATAAATGGTTTCTTTGAATATGTAGTTCCACCTTTAGAAGGATTTTGGTGGCAAGATGGAATTGAGGGAATGGACTACAACCAAAAAGATAAACTTAATTTTATTTCAATAATTAGATTACCGGATTTTGTTACAAAAGAAGATTTTGATTGGGCAATAGAAGAAGCAACTAAAAAGAAAAAACAAGATTTTTCAAGAGTTGAATTTTTTACATATGATGAGGGAATATGTGTTCAATGTATGCATCTTGGAAGTTATGATGATGAACCTGAAACAGTTAATTCAATGTATGAATATATGAAAGACAATGGATATGAATTAGATATTACAAATTCAAGATATCATCATGAAATATATTTAAGTGATCCAAGAAAATGTGATGTTAGTAAACTTAAAACAGTTATTAGACATCCTATTAAGAAAGTTAAATAAATTATAACTTATATAACTCTACGTTTTGTATGGATATTTTTTATAAATAATTTGATATATTTATCCTGAAAAGGAGGACGAAATGGATCAAGAAAGAATTGGAAAGTTTATTTGTGAATTGCGAAAAGAAAAAAACATGACACAACAAGAACTTGCAGATAAACTAAATGTAACAGATAGAGTAGTATCACATTGGGAAAATGGAAGAAGATTACCAGATTATTCATTATTAAGTGAATTATGTGAAGTTTTAAGTGTATCTATTAATGAATTATTTTTAGGAGAAAGAATATCAAATGAAAAATACAAAGAAAAAGCAGAGGAAAATATGAGTAAATTAATTAAAGATAATTATTACAAAGAATTATTATTAAAAAGAACATTAAAAGGATTTATTACTGGAATAGTAGTTTTTATCATAGTATATACAATTATGAATATATAAATTACAATTTAATAATTAATCTATGCTTAGAAAAGGCTTGTTAATAAGTCTTTTTTTGATATATTATTTCTAGGCTAAATGACCTGCAACAGACTTAGATGGAAGTATCAAAATAAAATTAAATAAAAATGGATATAAGCTTAGAATATGTCTTCTACAGAAAAAAGTAAAATATGAACTAGAATGATATAATTAAATTAGGAATTGATACTATGAGAATAATTCTTACATCTGGGTCAAAACAAAGAAAAGATATAATTAACTATATTGGAATAAAGTATGAAATTATAAAAAGTAATATACAAGAAAAATCTATATATAAAACATCATCTAAATATGTAATGGACTTATCTAAACAAAAAGGTTTATCAGTAAAAGAAAAAGTCAGTAATGATTGTATAATTATTTCTAGTGATACAATCATTTATATGAATGGCAAAATATATGAAAAACCGAAATCATTAGAAGATGCTAAGAATAATATAAAAGAAATGATTGGTAAAACAACTTATGCTTACACTGGTGTAACTATTATTGATACATCAAAAAATAAAATAATTACGTATTATGATAAAGCTTCATTAAAATTACGTAGTAATATTACAGACAAAGAAATAGATTGGTATGTTAATCATGAAGAAAATATTTTAGAAAGATGCGTATATACAATTATACTATAGAAAAGAAAAAATAAATTAATCTAAGTATATAATAATAAAAATTTTATTTATGTTATAATTATAATGATGGAGTGATTATGATGAATAACGAATATACAAATAATAATTATAATAATGGACAAAATATGAATAATACTTATGATAATAATGGATTTAGTAATAATTCTAATAATTCATATACTAATAATATGAATTATAATCAACCATTAAATGAAAACAATTTATCATTTAATTTAACAATAACTAGAGAAAAAGAATTTGCAGGATCATTAATAAAGTTTAAAATATTTATTGATAATGTTGAAGTAGGAAAAATTAAAAACGGAGAGACTGTTACTTTAAGAGTTCAATGTGGTCAACACACAATATCATTTAATAATACTATAAAGCAAACAATAAATATTGTTTCTGACACATCTGTAAAAGTTGGAGTAATAGCCCCTAATACATTTGGAATAATTAATAATGCTGTAAATGATATTAACAATAGTCAAGAAATTGATAAAGTAATTAAATCAGCAAATGGACCATTAATTTTTAGCTTATGCTGTATTGTTATTAGTATTGTTCTTTTAATGTTAACGAATTATGTTATTTCACCAGTGATGTATGGTATTTCAATTGGGTATGCTTCCATTAATATGGTTTCCATAAAAAAATATAAGCAGAGTTTGAATGATAAATATCAAAAAATATTATCAAAAACTATTATCTCAATTATTATAAGTATAGTTGGTATTATTATTAGTGGATATTTTATTATTGGTTAAATTGAAGAATTATCAATATGATAATTTTTTTAATTTACTTATTGATAATTAATGCAGATCGATTATTGTTCGGATTAAATAATAGCTGTAGGAGAATATGAATTAGTGTGGTATAATATCTTACTAACAGGTGGCGATACAGTGAAGATAAATATCGAAGATGATAGAGTAGTTTTTTATAATGAAACAGATGAAGTAGTAATGGCGATTGATTATTCTACTGATGAATGCGTATGGTGTTTTTATTCAAGTGATGTAATAAAAATAGATAGTACAATGGATATATATAATTGTTTGCAGCAATTAATGAGTCAACAATACAAATTTAGCACTAATGATTCTTTTAGAGATTATAAAGATGAAAATTTATTAATATGGCATAGTGACTGTTACTATAATCCAGATGATGATTGGAGTATAAAATCAGTCAGCAAATTAAATATCAAATTTGAAGATGAAATATTTAAAATTTGGTGTGAGAAACCACTTGATGAAATAATCGAAAGAAGTAATAAAACATATGTAATTGGATTTTCCCCATTAGGAAACGGAAGATATTCTAAAAATATAGATACTAATACTACATTACAAGATGACATCGTTAGACTTGTATATTATCCACTTAAAAATATAAATACTAAAAAACTACTTAAAAATATGTAACCCTTCTTGATACAATAACTGACCTATAAACATTAATAAGAATAATAGATGTGAACATCAAAAAAAGAAATATTAGATAACTTAAGAAATTGTAAGATATATATAACTGTTTTAGATAAAAGTATTGAGATTAAATTAAATAAAAGTTAATATAAGATTATTATGTATCCTACATATAAATGAGAAAATATAAATTATTGTGATATAATAAACATAGGAGGAGATTAGTATGAACGTTATATTTGCAACAACTAATCAAAGAAAATTAGAAGACTTACATCAAATTGTCCAAGATAATAAATTAGATTTAAATATATTATGTTTGAGTGATATTGGATGGGATAAAGGTGATATTGAGGAAAATGGTAGTACTTTAGAAGAAAATTCACTTATTAAAGCGAAAGTAATATTTGAATTTTGTAAAGAAAAAGGTTTATCTTATACAATACTTACCGATGATGCAGGACTTTTTGTAGAATCTTTGAATGGAGAACCGGGAATTTATACCGCCAGATACGCAGATGACGAATTAAGCTTAAATCCTGAATTACCTAAGTATCAATGCCTATATAAATTATTAAGAAAATTAAATGGAATTTCAAATAGAAATGCTTACTATAAATGCGTAACAACATGCATGTTCCCAGATGGTACATATTTTCAAGAATTTGGAAAAACTGATGGATCTATTTCCGATGAAATAGTTGAACCAATTAAAAGACCGTATTTTTATTCTTTATTTACAGTTGACGGTATACCTTTTAATAGTTTAAAACCTAATGCATTAAAAGAAACATATAGGTATCAAGCACTAGAAAAAACTTTGAAGAAAATTAAATAATTATAGCAGATTTTTATCTGCTTTTTTATTATAAAATATTATTATTTTAACGACTGAATAAAGTAAGCCGATATAGTTTAGTGTGAATATTATGTAAAGTAAAGATGACTAGAAACTAAAAATGTTGTGATATAAATAGTAATATAGTACTCTTAAAATAGGAGTGATAGAATATGAACGATGATTTTAACAAATATATAAGTGAGCTACAAAAAATATATGCAGAAGATCCCAAAAGAGCTACAAAAGAAGCATCCCAATCTTTAAAAAGGCTAGAGGCTAAAAAAGGAATATTAAAAGATATCGATTTAGATATACTTGGTATATGCACTATTAGTATTATTATTTTGTTATTAGCATTTATTGATATGGAAACATTACCGTTATATATGGCTGGATTTGCATTCTTTTTAAGTGGCCACTTCGTAGGTATGTATGTCAAAGGATTTGGACTGATATTTTTATTTTCACATAGCGTAACAGGGATTTGTATGATGGTAGGAGAAACGCTTTCAAAAGTATTGGGAAATCCATTATTTTCAGATAACCCAAGAAATTTAATAATATATCTAGTAATAGCAATAGCCTTATTAGTAATAGCGACTATTATTGTAATATTACATAATTTAAGTGATAACTTAAAAAAACTAAATCATATAAAACTATTGCCTTTAACAATATATTTTATAGGATTTTTAATGATAAAAATATTCCCATTCATAATACAATATATATATTAATTTTATTAAAAATAAATCTTGAAAGTACGCTATTAAAATAATTCATGCAATAATCATAAAAGGAGATAGTTATATGTTAAAAATTGATGATGCCATAATAAAATCTAAAAAATTACAAAATATAAGTGATGGTGGATCAGAATGCTATGATTTTGGAAATGCCGTATTAGTAAGATATACAATCCCATTAAAATATGTTAAACCAGGATATAGGGCTAGAGAAAATCAAGAAAGTGTAATGGTAGGAGTCAATAAAAAAGCTAGTGAAGGTGTAAATACACCAAAGCATATTGAAATGAAAAGAGTAGTAGAAGGAGAAAATGATGTTTGCTATGTTTTGCAAGAAAAATGTAAAGGCAAAAATTGCGCTTCTATGGGTAAATATGGTGCACTAATAGAACGAGTACTAAAAGAATTAGAATTTGTAAGTACAATTCCTTTTGAACACTATGAAAAATTAGTATCTGATGCTTGTATGCTATATGAAATGGGATATGAAGCTAAAAATAAAAATTTATTTTATGATGAAGAAACTGGATTTTGGTTTATTGATTTTCTTCATAATAAAGAAGATCAACAATTTGATTCTAGTAATCCAAAAAAAATATTTGAAACATTAAAATATGTATGCCCAAAACCAGCACAAATAGCTTCTCAACTTAGTTATGATGCAAAAATTTCTGATGAAGATAGAAAAAATATTGAAAGTCTAAGTTATGCAGCTAAAGCAAAATACTTCCTTGCTTGTAAAAAAGTTATCCCGACTTTTAATAAATATGAATTTTTTTATTTATTAGAAGAGCCAGATGATTATAAAAAATATTTAATGGAAAATGGAATTGTAGAACGTGATTTGTTTAGTGCAACAAATGAGGATTTTGATGTTTATAATGAGTTATATTCAAATGTTGTAAATGAAATTAGTGAAGAAGTTTCTATAAATGGTGAAAAATTTTGGCAGGTTGCGGTAAACGATATAAGAATTAATTCCAATTTGTTTTCATTAAATAAATTTTATAGAGAGTTTATATGTGAGGACATAAAAAAAGATGATTTTGAAGATGACTGGGAATATGAAAAAAGTGTTGATTCATTATTCACTTCTCAGATGATGGATTCAATATATGATAATTTAACAACGATGCCTTTAAATGACAATATTTCTAGTTTTATTTCGGATTATAGAAATAGTAGAGGGCTTACTAAAGATCAAAATAAAAAATAAAAATGTAACTATAAAAAAGTTACTTTTTTTATGATAAAAAATATGATATTATTTTGTAACAAGAAGTAATAATTAGCAAATAAGACAAAATATTTCATGTTATAATCTTTATAGGTGATATCTATGGAAAAAATATCAGAAATTTGTGAAAATTTATATTCAAAATTATTAGAGGAAATTCCTCAAACTGAAAATGGTGAAATTCTTTGGATTTTAAATGGTTCAGTATTATGTAATATATTAGCTAATGTAGAAAAAATAAATGACAAAACACTTTCAAATGATCTAAAGAAAAAATTTAAAAAGTTTGTTAGAGTACCTAAAGGTGATATTGATATATGCTATAAAGCTGATAGACCTTACAAATTTGATTTAACATCAAGCGAAGTACATGATTTTTATTTAATTTCAGAAGAAATCCGAACTTATAATTTTGTAGATTCAAATTCAGAATTATCTGATGAAGATATTAAGCAATTATGTAAATATAGAACTACTAATGGCTTAGAATTTTATGCAAAAATGCCACAATACATATTTATGTATAAGTTCAAAGAATTTGTATCAATGTTTCATGATGAAATATTAAATCGTGATTTAGATAGTATATTGCTAAGAAGAAAGAATATTATTAGAGATGCTAGCATATTATATGAAATTTCTATTGAATATTTTGGACTAGAAAATACTAACACTTTATTATTTGATCATTTAAAAGAGACATCTAGTTATTTTTATGAACAATACGAAAATAGTAAAACTGAATACAAAAATATAATTGATAAATCACTAGAAGCGATTTTACCTTTTGAACATAAAAAGACAAAATAGAATATAATAAGTCTTAATCTTTTAATAAAATTTGTGTTATATAATAAATATAGGGTGTGATAATATGGAAGAATCTTTTTTCAAGTATAATGATAAATTATATATAGTTTGTTACATAGACAATCAAATTAATATATACTCATTAAATGAAAAAAACATGTTGCAATAGATAATAAAGAATTTCAAATAATAAAGTCATTATTAAATAAAAAATATAGTTATGTATATGCTAGTGAAAAGCTTGTGTCTTTATTGAAAGAAAATGATAAAATAGAACAAAAAGACTATTTATATGATTTTTTATCATGGCTAGAGAACACTATTCCTACAGATTGCAGAGATAACTTATATAGAAATATAAGTACATTATCTACTCAATTAAACTTAAATTACAATGGAGAAGACGAAAAAGATGAGTATAATACAGATGGTGGATATAATACACTAAATAATACATTGATAATACCGCAAAGTTCATTAGGTAAACTTCGTAAAATTGCTAATATGACGAGTAACCCGAATAAATTTTATTGGTTAAATTATTCACAAACATTATTACATGAATTAGCCCATATGGCATCAAGTAATTATAATCCTGATACATCTATTTCTTTCTGCGGATTTGATACATTTCCATCACAAAATATAGAAGATCAAAATAGAGGACTAACAGAAGGATTTACAGAAGTTATATCAATGGCTGGTGTGCCAGGAACAGTAGAAATAGCATCTGGTTATTATATAGAAGCATCATTAATAAATTTATTAACAGGCATTATAGGGACCGAAGAAATAACACAAGCATATTTTTCGAATTTAGGAATTGAACCAATTAAAATGAAATTACAAGAATTAATTCCAGATCCTGATAAATCATTTCAATTATTCAGAAATATAGAATTAAATTACCAAATTAAAGATCTTAATGAAGAACAAAATGTTTTAGGAAACATTCAATCTACAATAATAGATTATGCACAGATAAAACTAGAAAATATGCATGAACTAGGAGAATACGATAATATTAAAAAATTGATTACTACTTATGATAATTTTTTAATTACGCCAGAAAAACTAAAAATGATGAATAAAAATCCAGATAACTATATAGGATTATCAGCAGGAATAGACAGGTTTGAACAAATAAAAAAAGAATATACTGGAGAATTATATGAAAGTGATTTTTCTAAGTAAATTAGATATTTATCAAATAAAAATAATAAATAAAATATATAATTAGGATGTGATAAGTATGCTAATAATTAATAATAATAATTATAAACAAGTTGATAAACTTATATATTTTAATGCTTTTGAAGGAAAAGTAGATGGAAAACCCCAAAAAGGGAAAGCACTATTTTTAAATATAAAAACCAGTAAATTAAAGTTATGCATAGAAACAACATATGATATTGAATACCTAAAAAAATTAAAAATAAGTGAAGAAAATAATATTTCTAAATATATAATAGGAATATCTTACGAAGATGAAAATGGATGGATGTATTTAACAAATAAATGCAATTGTACAATATGTAAATTTGATGAAGTCTCATATAAAATACAGCTAGATGGTCACTTCGAAGAATGCAATGAAAAATTAGATATTAAATATAATGATACTTTTAAATTTTAATAATTATTAAATATAAAACTATTGTATAAAAACATAATTACTTCTAACAGAAAGAAAGTGTGAAATGGAAAATATTTATAATAAAAATAGCAATAAAACTATGATTGATGAATTTAATATCAGAATAGAAGAAGAAGCTAGATATAAAAAATTCTTAGAGCTTGAATTGATTGAAAAAATTTTAAATAAATTTCAAGGAAACTATAGTAGAAAAGAGTACGACCATAAAATAAATAATTGCCTGGAATTAGCACTAGATTTTTATAAAGACTATAATTATAAATTTTATCAAATGATAGTTAATGGAATTGAAAATAAAACTATAGTATTTGATGATAAGATTTTAAAATCATATGTAGATACTACTAATAACAAAGCCTATATTAAATTAAATAAAGACGATGGAGACTTATATATACTTGTCCATGAGTTTGCTCATTACATAGATAGAAATTTTACTCCTAAAATTATCCCAGATAATTTTTCATTTTTATCAGAAACATTTTCACTTTTTATGGAAAAACAATTAGAGCAATGGTTGAAGGAAGATAAATATAATGATTTGATATCTGCAAGAAGAAATAATAGAGTATATTTTGAGTCTAAAATGACAAAAGCAATAGAATATGAGTTGTATTATGAAAAACTATATACTCAAAATGGAACGATTCCTAAAGAAGAAATGAATATAGAAAAAATAAGATATATAATGAAATATGACTATCCAAATTTAGTAAATTATTTAATTCAGTATCCTTTAGCAAACGTATTATCTGATTATTTAATAAAGATTAAATTTAATCCTGAAAATGAAGATATATGTGAAAAATGCTTTCAATCAAATTTATATGAATTATTACAAGAATGGCCAATTAATATAAATAATGCTGAAAATACAGATAAACTTAATTATCAAAAAAAATATAGTATTACTAATAATGGTTAAATAAAATTACTAATACATAAATACATATATTTATATCAAAAAAAATGTAATAATACTTTCACTTTATTTTAAACATTACAAATGATGCTTAAGTTTTACTATAAAACAAACTAAAATTATTATGATATAATTTCTATAGGAGTGACTTACGTGAAAGAAAAATATAAGAAAATTACAATTGCAGATAATGAAGAATATTTAAGACAAAAATCAGTTGATGTTGATATTAAAAATGACGAAGAATTATTAGAAGACATTGAAGTACTTGATTCATTTTGTAAAGAAAATTCTGTAATGGCAATGGCTGCAGTACAATTAGGAATTCCTAAGAGAATAGTATATTTAAAAAATACTAATTTAGACATTATAAATAAAATTCAAAAAGATTCTGCTACAAAGGAGGAAATGGCATATAGCGAAGCAAAAGTCTTAATAAATCCTATTATTTTAAATAGTGAAGGCCTAACAGAATATTGGGAAGCATGTGCAAGTTGTTTAGATAATTGTGGCAGAGTACTTAGACCATATAAAATTGATTTAGAATACTATGATATTGTTGGTAACAGACATGAAGAAGTTTTTGAAGGATTCAAAGCTACTGTATTATCTCATGAACTAGATCACCTTGATGGTATCTTACATATGGATATAGCAGAAGAAATATTAGTGCAATCTAGTGAAGACAGAAAAAAATGGCGACAAAGCCACCCATATATTGTTTACTCTAAAGATAAAGAATACAGTACTTTAAAGATTGAACATAAAAACAATGATAAATAAGTATGAGAGGTGTTATATGAAAGAACTATATTTAAAAATTCTAAATGATGAACTTATCTTAAAAATATATGAAGGTATAAAAGAAATGGAAGATGAGACTAATGGGTGGTCTTATCACAACTTCGACCATATAATGAATGTAACTAAAACATGCGAAACACTATTAAAGGCATTGAATTATGATGATGAATTTATAGAAAAGTCTAAAATTGCTTGCTTATTACATGATACAGGAGCACTTCAAGGAAAAGAAGATCATGCTTTAAGAAGTTATGAATTTGCCTTAAAATATTTTGATAATAATAAAATTAATTTTGAAGATAAAGAAAAGGTTTTAGAAGCCATTAAAATTCATAGTGATGGATTTGATACTGATAACATAATAGCTCTTACATTAATTTTAGCTGATAAGCTAGATGTTAAGAAGAATAGAATTGCCAAAGAAGGAATGAAAATTATAGGTAATAGACAATATTCACATATTGAAGATATTAATGTAAAAATTGAAAATAATTGTCTTAAAATAGATTTTTTAACGGATAATAATTTAAACTTTAAAGAATTTAATGATTACTATTTTACAAAAAAGATTTTAAAATCAATAGAAGCATTTTCAAAAAAATTAAATTTAAGATATGAAGTATCAATAGATAATAAAGATTGGAAACATAATTAACAAAAAAATAATATAAAAAAGGTAGTGACAAAGATGAAATATTTAGGTAGTAAAACCATAGAAACCGACAGGTTAGTATTAAAAGCCCAAACAATGGCTGAACAAAAATATTTATGGAGTGTCTTAATGACTCCAGAAGCTAATAAATATTATTTAACAGTTCCAAAAAAATTTGCTGAAAAATTAAAAGACTGGACTAAACAAGAAAAATATTATGAATCTGAAATTAGTCATGCAAATGACCCAGATGCATTTAAATGGAGCGTTTTTATTAAAGATACAGGTGAATGCATTGGAAGAGTATCATGTCATGAAGGCCATGATGAAGATCCAAAAATAATTGATGATAATATTAGAGGTGTTGGTTGGTATATAGATCCTAAATATCATGGCCATGGATATGGCTTTGAAGCAGCTCAAGCAATGATGAATTATATGTTTAATGAATGCGAAATAGCAGAAATTAGAACAGGTGCTGCTATAATCAATGAATCATCATGGAAGATAATGGAAAAATTTGGTTTTGTAAGAAAAGATGAGACTAGAATGGTCGAATACACATACCTTGATTATCCTATTGAGGACTATCAATATTATATGACAAGGGAAATGTTTTTAGAAAATAAAGGTAAGGATAACCATTGTTTAACAAAAAAATTTTGCTAATTTTCAAATTATGTTATACAATGATTTTGTAATTTAAGAAAGGAGTGTGATTAAATTGAAAACAATTACAAATTTAAGATTTAATCACATAGTTGATTAAATCTTCGAAAGGAAGATTATATGACAGAAAAAGAAAAATGGGATTTGCTAATTAAAGAAGCAAAAAAAGTACAAGACCATAGAATTATTTCACCATTTATAGAATGTGGCCAAGTTAGTGCTGCTATATTAACTAAAAAAGGCAATATTTATACAGGCGTTTGCATAGATACAGCATCTACATTAGGTATTTGTGCTGAAAGAAATGCCATACATACAATGATAACTAACGGAGAATCTGAAATAGAAAAAATTGTATGTATTATGTCAAATGGAGATGTAGGATTACCATGTGGAGCCTGCAGAGAATTAATTATGCAATTAGACAAAAATTCAAAAGATATTCAATTTTTAGCTGATAAAAAAACATATAAATTTGTAACTATGGATTCTTTAATACCAAATTGGTGGGGAAATTCTAGATTTGAAAAAGAACAATAATTCGTTCTTTTTTTATTATCAAACTGTATAATAAATTTGCTTTTTTTTAGAAAATATGATATAATGTAGGCGAATTTATTAAAGGGGGGTAAAATAAATGGAAAAGGTTAATGAAATAGTTGATAAAGCATACCGTGCAGTTACCAAAATAGGAAAGTTTGATATAGAAAAGGGTAATGCACCAATTCCTGCAGTGTGGGATGAAAAGATGTCTACAATTCCAGATTTAATGAAAGAATATGTAGATGATTGTGGATATGGATGTTGTTTTGTTTTTTCAGCATATATGATATCAATACTTGAAAAAAACAATATAAATTCAAGTATGATTTGTACAATTGAAGATACAGGATTAAGAGCATCTGTTTTATATGAAAATGATGGTGAATTATTTGTAGCAAACCCTGTAGAAGATATAGAGTATTTTACAGATAATAATATCTTACCTGCTGATAGAGCGTCTTATTATGTAGGTGATACTTCAGAAATGTCAGTATATGGAATAAATCATAATGGTTCATGCTACACATTAGATGAATTTGCTGAAAAATATGGGCAAGTATGGCTTTTAGGAAAAATGGATAAAAATAGTACTCAAACATTATCTGAAGCAATGGCAACAAGAGAAGAAAGATGTATTATGCCACCGGAAACAGCAAACTATAATTATAAAAAAGCAATTAAATAATATTAAAAGACAACTAAGTAGTTGTCTTTTATTTTATAAAAATTTAGATTAATATGATATAATAGTACAAAATAAAATTTTAAATTAAAAATAAGAATTTAACTATATTTTATTGGTTAATTTACAATTTACTAGAAATAAGATAAAATAATTTTAGCGGTGGTGATAATATGGAAAATATAAATAATATTATATCAGAAGCAGATGATGTAAAATTAAATCATTCATTTCAAGATGCCTGCCATAATAAAGACTTTAAAGAATACGTTTATAGTTTAAATATTGAAGAGAATACTATGAAAAAATATACATCAAGCTTAGAGGATAGTTTTATTGAATATAAAACTTGTGCTAATTGTCCAGGGTTAGAAAATTGCCCTAACACTATAAAAGGTTATAAATATACTCCAGAAAATGGAAAAGGAATTATTAATTTTTCATATGTAGCTTGCAAGAAAAAAAATGATGAAATAAAAATTAATGAATATAAAGAAAACTTAGAGTTGTTTGATATGCCTAAAGATATATTATCAGCCTCTTTAAAAGAATTATATAAAGACGATAAATCAAGATTACCAATATTTAAATACTTTAAAGAATTTATGAGTCACTATGCTGACGAAGAAAAACCAAAAGGTTTATATATAACAGGTTCATTTGGAACAGGCAAAACATATATGATATCAGCATTATTTAATGAAATGGCAAAAAAGGGTATAAAAAGTGCTTTGGTATATTATCCAGAATTTTTACGTAGCTTAAAATCATCATTTCAAACAAATTATAATGACAAATTTAATTATATAAAAAAGGCACCATTATTATTGCTAGATGATATAGGAGCAGAAAATTGTAGTGCTTGGTCTAGAGATGAAGTACTAGGACCAATTCTTCAATATAGAATGGAAAGTCATTTGCCAACATTTTTTACATCAAATCTTACATTGGAAGAACTAGAAACAGCTTTAGCTATAACAACATCACCATCAGATAAAGTTAAATCTAGAAGAATAATAGAAAGAATTAAACAGTTAACAATAAATATGGAGTTAATTGGTAAAAATAGAAGAGATTAACCTTTGGATAATCCCTTTTTTTATTGACAAATAATGGAAAATAGTGTATAATAGGCTCTACTTTGGGGTGATATTATGCAAATAGAAAATAAAAAATTTATTTTTACATTTTCATGCATTTTAATGGTTATTTCACTTTATCTCTTTCTATCACACGAATTTAACCTTGAAGATGCAGCATATAAAATATCATATGAATATATAAATACCAAAGATATGGCTACTACTAAGGTTGCTATGAAATGTGGAGACAATGTCGACAATTCCGAATTGGTAAATGTAGAATTAGAAAATATTTCTAAAGTAACTAATAAAGAAATAAGTAAAACAACAACATCAGTTGAAGTTAAAAATATGAATAATACAAATAATGTAGTAGTTGAAAAGTCGCCATGGCGTTTACCAACAGAGCAGGGGATTATAACAACCTGGCCTAATGCTGGACACGTGGCATTAGATATAACTAGTTCCCGCGGAATATATGAAACAATATATCCTGTAGCTGACGGAACAGTTAGTTCAATATATACCGATAGTGCTGGAGCTTTGATCGTAACGGTTCATCACGTAGTTGATGGAATAAATTATACCTCCCAGTATGTTCACTTATCATCATATGCTCCTGGACTTTATGTCGGTAAATTTGTAACAACAAATGATCCATTAGGACAAATGGGTTCTACTGGTAGATCAACAGGACCACATTTACATATTTCTGTAACTGACTGCACATTTAATAACTCAAGTGACCCATATTGTTCAGATTTAAATGGATTTTTTAGATATATGAGACAAAGATATTATCAAGGATTCCAAGGATTAAATAATTTAACAAATGTCCCATATAGATGGTATTCAAGATAATTTATTTGCAAAAAATAATTAAAAGTGCTATAGTTATATACATAGCTTAATTACATTGACAAAGGACACGATGAATTAATCAATTTTTAAAGAGAGTTCGTGGTTGGTGAAAACGAATAAAATATTAATTTGTTACTACCTTTCGAGTAGAATTATTAAAAGTAATTCCGGCATAGCCGTTATCTAAATTAAGAGAACCAGAAGGATGGTACCGTGTAATTCACTCCTATATTTATATATAGGAGTTTTTTTATTTAGTCATGTAATAAAAAAGGAGGAAAGAAAATGATTAATATTAAAGAAAATGAAAAATTAAGTGTCATGAATCACTCATGTGCACATTTATTAGCTCAAGCTGTAAAACATTTATATCCAAATGCATTGTTTTGGGTTGGACCAGTAATAGAAGAAGGATTCTATTATGATATTGACTTAGGTGACAAAACATTAACAGAAGAAGATTTACCAGCAATTGAAAAAGAAATGAAAAAGATTTCTAAAGATGGTAAAAGAATAGTAAGACAAGAATTATCAAAGGAAGAAGCATTAGAAAAATTTGGAAATGATCCATATAAAGTGGATTTAATCTCTAGAATGAATGAAGAAGAAACAGTAATTACTTGTTATTCACAAGGAGATTTCACAGATTTATGTAGAGGACCACATGTAGAAACAGTAAAAGAACTTAAAAACTTTAAATTATTAAAAGTATCAGGAGCTTACTGGAAAGGTGACGCTAATAACAAGATGTTACAAAGAGTATATGGTGTATGCTTTGAAACAGAAGAAGAATTAGCAGCACACTTACAAGAATTAGAAGAAGCAAAAGAAAGAGACCATAGAAAAATAGGTAAAGACTTAGGAATCTATATGCTAAGTGACTTAGTAGGTAGAGGATTACCATTATGGTTACCAAATGGTTATACAATGTGGAGAACATTAAATAACTATATTACAGATAAAGAATTATTCCATGGATATAAACATGTTCATACACCAGACTTAGGAAGTGTAGAATTATATAAAACTTCAGGTCACTGGGATCACTATAAAGATGATATGTTCCCAGCAATGGAATTAGAAGGAGAATCATATGTACTTCGTCCAATGAACTGTCCACATCACATGGTAATCTATGGAAATGAATTACATTCATATAAAGACTTACCAATAAGAATAGCAGAAATTGCAAATGACTTCAGATATGAATCAGCAGGATCTGTAAAAGGTATTGAAAGAGGAAGATGTTTCACTCAAAACGATTCACATATCTTCTGTACTAAAGAACAAGTAAAAGATGAATTCAAAGGAGTAGCAAACTTAATATTAGAAGTATACAAAGACTTCAATATTGATGTAGATAAATGTGAATTTAGATTATCATTAAGAGATAAAGAATCTAAAACAAATAAATACTTTGATGATGATGAAATGTGGAACACTGCAGAAGATGCATTAAGAAAAGTATTAAATGAATTAGAATTACCATACTTCGAAGCAAAAGACGAAGCTGCATTCTATGGACCAAAATTAGATATCTTATATCGTCCAGCAGTAGGTAATCCAGTAGCAATATCAACAATTCAATTAGACTTCTTATTACCAAGAAGATTTGAATTGAGTTATATAAGCGAAAATGGAACAAAAGAAACTCCAATCGTAATCCATAGAGCAATCTTAGGGTCACTAGACAGATTTATCGCATTCTATTTAGAAGAAACTAAAGGAAAATTACCAACTTGGTTAGCACCAGTACAAGTAGTTGTAATGCCAGTTAATGCTGAATACCAAGGCGAATATGCAAAAGAAATTTATGAAGAATTAAGAAAAGCTGGAATAAGAGTAGAATTAGATGATAGAAATGAAAAATTAGGATATCGTTTAAGAGAATCTCAAATTAAAAAGATTCCATATACATTAGTACTTGGAAATAATGAAAGGGATAATAATGAAATTTCTTACAGATTATTCCAATCGCAAGATACAACAACAGTTACTAAAGAAGAGTTCTTAAACATGATAAAAAAAGAAATCGAAGAAAGAACAATAAGAGACTAAAAATACTATTGTAAATAGATGTAAAATTATGAAAAAAGTAAATTTTAGGATTTACTTTTTTTGTTTATTTAGGTAATATATAGTTAAGCAGTGGCTGATTGTGGGGAAAAGTGGGGGATTAATATGTTTATTGGAGAATATCATCATTCTATTGATGACAAAGGCAGATTGATAGTTCCAGCAAAATTCCGAGAGGAATTAGGAGAAAAATTTATAGTTACTCGTGGAATAGAAAACTGCTTATTCGTATATCCAGAAGAATCATGGAATAAAATAGTCAATAAACTTGAAACCCTACCATTTACTAAAAAAGATGCAAGACAATTTATTAGATTTTTCCTATCAGGCGCTACTATAGCAGAATTTGATAAACAGGGCCGTATTAACATTACCTCCCCATTAGTCTCTTATGCCAATATAATTAAAGAATGTGTAATTATAGGTACAGGAGATCGGTTAGAAATATGGTCAGAAGAATCATGGAATGATTTCTTTATCTCTGCTAAAGACAGCATGTCAGACATAGCCGAAAATCTATTTAGCGAAAGTGTGAGTTTATAATGGAAAAGCACATTAGCGTTTTACTTGAAGAATCAATTTCTTCCCTAAATTTAAGCGATTCTAGTATTATTGTAGATTGTACTCTTGGCTATGGAGGACACAGTAGTAACATCTTGGCTAGAATAAAAAAGGGGTTTTTATTCGCCTTTGACCAAGATAGTGAAGCTATTCGGCATAGTACCGATCGACTAAATAAGATTGGTACTAACTTCACTATCATTAAAAGCAACTTCGTAAATTTGAAAGAAGAACTTAATAAATTAAATGTTACAGAAGTAGATGGGGTTTTATTTGATTTAGGAGTTTCATCACCACAATTAGATGAAAAAGAAAGAGGATTCTCTTATCACGAAGATGCAAAATTAGATATGAGAATGGATCTAGATAATCCATTATCAGCTTATGAAGTAGTAAATAACTATACAAAAGAAGAACTTGCTAATATCTTCTTTAAGTATGGTGAAGATAAATTTTCAAGAAATATTGCTAAAAAAATAGTTGAGTATCGCAAGATAAAACCAATCGAGACAACATTAGAATTAGTAGAAATAATTAAAACTGCAGTTCCAATGAAATTTCGTAAAGATAAGCACCCAGCTAGGCAAATATTTCAAGCTATAAGAATAGAAGTTAATCATGAATTAGATGTAATTGAACCTGCTTTAGACCAAGCTCTATCAATGCTAAAAGTTGGTGGAAGAGTTTCAGTAATTACATTCCATTCATTAGAAGACAGAATAGTTAAAAAGAAGTTCAAAGAAAAATGTGCAATTGATCCAAAAGTACAAGGTATGCCAAATATACCAGATGAATACCTTCCAGACTTTAAATTAGTTGTGAATAAAGCAATAGAACCAAGTAAAGAAGAATTAGAAATCAATCCTAGAGCAAGAAGCGCCAAACTTCGCGTTATAGAGAGAATAAAATAAGAAAGGTGATATAAGGTGAGAAAAGTAAAAAAAAGATTGAAAATTTCTAAATTTGAAAAACTATTATATACAGTGGCAATAATTTTACTAGTTATTTCACCTATATCAATAGTATTTTCAAAAGCTACTCTATCAAAAATAAATTTTGAAGTAGAACAACAAAAACAAGAAATAGAAGCTCAATCAAAAACCAATGAAAGTATATCAATGGCTATTGATGAATTAGCTTCCTTAACAAAAATTCAAGAGGTTGCAGAAAAACAAGGTTTGAGCTATAATAATGATAACATTAAGACAGTAACCGATGATAAATAGGAAGTGAATAAAATGAAACGTAAGAAGAGAAATAATATAAAGTATTCAAGAATCGTTATAATTGTTTCTCTTCTTTTATTTGGCCTAATGATAGCAAGATTATCACAATTGGCTCTATCAAGTAAAATTGATAATATTAATTTGAAAGAATTAGCTAGTAAAAGAACTACTAAAGTAGAAACAATATCTGCTAGTAGAGGTAATATTTACTCAGCCGATGGAGAAGTACTAGCACAAAATATTGCTACATATAAATTAATAGCGTATTTAGATGAAAAACGTACAACCAATCCTAAAAAACCACAACATGTAGTTGATAAGGAAAAAACCGCTAAAGAATTATCTAAAATATTAGGTATGAAACAAGATGAAATATTAAAATATTTAAATAAGGAAAATTCTTATCAAACAGAGTTTGGAGTAAAAGGTAAAAATTTATCTGAAATAACAAAACAAAAAATAGAAGATTTAAACCTACCAGGCTTAGATTTTATAGAAAGCTATGCAAGATATTATCCTAAAGGTGACTTTGCTTCATATACTATTGGATATGCAAAAACAAAATTAGATGAAAAAAATTCTAAAGAAGAAGTAACAGGTGAAATGGGTATAGAAAAATACTATGATAAACTTTTAAAAGGAGAAGATGGAAGTAGAACTTATCAAAAAGATTTAAAAGGATATCAAATAGCAAATACACCGGTTATTGAAAAAGAAGCTATAGAAGGTAAAAATATTTATTTAACAATAGAAAGTAATGTTCAATTTTTTATTGAAGAAGCTATAAAAAATGCTGATGTTGATTATGACTGGGATTGGTTCCATATAACAGTTATGGATGCTAAAACCGGAGCTATATTAGGTACTACAACACATCCATCATTTGATCCTAATAAAAGAAATATTACTAATTATCTTGATACTTTCTCAGCTGTGCCATTTGAACCAGGAAGTACTATGAAAACTTTCACTTACATGGCTGCTATGGAAAATGGAGTTTATAATGGAGAAGAAACTTATAAATCAGGAGTTTATGTAACAGAAGATGGAACCGAAATAGGTGACTGGTATCGTCCAGGATGGGGAACAATAACCTTGGATAAAGGTTATGCAATGAGTAGTAACGTTGGTGTAATCAATTTAATAAACCGTCATATGAATAGTAGAATGCTAAGACAGTATTATAAAAGATTAGGATTTGGTAAAAAAACAGGTATTGAATTACCAAATGAAAACTCAGGAAACTTAGAATTTAAATATGAAACTGAAATTTATAACGCAGGATTTGGTCAAGGAATTACTACAACACCAGTTCAAAGCGTTCAAGCAATGACTCCATTAACAAATGATGGCATATTACTAAAGCCATATTTAGTTTCAAAAATAGTAGATCAAAAAACAGGTGAAGTATATTTAGAAAACACTAGAAATGAAACAGAGCGTGTAGCATCAACAAATACCGTTCAAAAAATGATTAAATTAATGGATGACTGCGTTAATGGAATAGGTAATACTGGTAGCGGTTATAGAATAGAATCAGGTGAATTGATAGGAAAAACTGGTACAGCACAAATTGCCAGTGAGAACGGAAGAGGATATTTATCTGGACAGTCAGATATTATTTCATCATTCTCAGGAATTTATCCAAAAAGTGATCCACAATATATAATTTATGCTGCAGTAAAAAGACCTTCTGGAGGCAGTCAAAAACCTGTATCTAATTCAGTAAAAGAAATTATTTCAAATTTATCAAAATACTTTGGTACAGAAGAGAATATAGTCAAAAATAATGAAATAAAGATTAGCGAATATGAAGTATCAAGCTATATAAATAAAAAAGTAGAAAATATTAAAACAGTTTTTGATAGTTCAAACATTAAATATAGTGTTATTGGAAATGGAGATAAAATAATTAAACAATATCCAGAAAAAGGAGATACAATTACCAGCAGTGATACAATTTATTTGATTACAAATGATCCAGAAATAAAAGTTCCAAATGTAATTGGACTATCATCAAAAGTAGCTAAAAATATATTACAAAAATTAAATATAAAAGTAGTTTTAGATGGTATTGGCTATGTTACTGAACAGTCAATATCAGAAGGAACTAAAATAACAGATGGCATAGAAATTAAGCTAACATTAAAACCAAAATTCACAGAATAGAAGTGATAAAATGAATAAAGAAACATCAGAAAAAAATTTATCAATTTTTGAAACTGTTGTAGCTATTATTGTTATTATTATATTAATATTTACAAAAGCAATTCCTGAAAATAAAAGTAATAAAGGAAGTAGTGATAAGTATGTAAATATAGAAAATATTAATACAATTATTGAAGTAAATTTATCAACAAGACCCGATTTTATTATTACAACAGATTCTGATAAAGTAATAAATAGTATTGTATTCTTAAATGAAGAATCAACTTGTCTTTACAATAAAAATATTGAAAATAAACAATTAAAAAATGGCATAAAAATAATAGTAGATGAATTATCAAAAGAAGGTTATCTAGAAGAAAATACTATAGTAAAATTTGTTCAATATGAGAAAAATAATGATTACAATGAAATAAAGTCAGAATTTAATAATCAAATAAATAGTTATAAAATACAAACTATTGAAGAATTATCAACTCTAACTGAACTTTGCCAAAAATATAATATAAATAGCTATGCAAATATAGAAAGTCAGATAGAGGCATTAGAATTATATTCAAAAACTATTTGCAATACTAAAAAAAATAACCATATCATAGAAAATTTCAAAACTATTTCTAACAGTGAAGCAAAAATATATGCTGATAAAATTTATACTAAATTAGTATCATATGCTACTACTACAGCAAATCAAAATATTAATGACAGTAGTTTGCCTATACAACTTATACCAGCATCTTCAGAGATTGAAATATATCCATCATCAGAAAGTTGGTATTATATTGAAAATCATAAAGTATATGCATATATTAATTTTAAAAGTGATAATTATAACTATTCATTTTGTTATAAAGGAGACATTGAAAATGTAAAGGAGGGAATATGCTAAATGAAAAAAAATATAAAAACTAGAAATTTAATTATTATTATCTTATGTATAACAATAATAATATTAGGATTTGGTTTTGCATTTTTAGCTATGCAATTAAATGATAAAAATAGTAATGGCCAAGAATTTAGTCTTGAATTTCTTTCTGTAACTTTAGGTACACCAGTACAAGGTGGAAAAATAGCTCCTACAGGTACAACAACTATAACTAACTCAAATCAAACAATTAAGTTTCAATTTAATTTATATTCTCCAAGAGATGAAGTTAGTTATAAGGCAATTATAAAAAATACTGGTACTATTGATGCTGAAATAGTAAACTTAGTAGAAGTTCCAGATTACTTAAATAGTCAAACATCAGCTCAAACAATTTTACCAGTTAAAATATCACATAATAATATTACAGGTAGAGTAATTGCTCCAGGAGAAGAAATTGAATTAAATGTCGCAGCTGTATTTGATTACAAATCTGCTCCTATTGAAAAGAAAGTGCCATATGAAGTAACTTTAATAGCAAAATCACCAACAAAATAAATTGGATTATTCCAATTTTTTTATTTTATTGAAATAAGTAGTATGATATAATAAAAATATAGGAGAATTGGTAGTATGAATAAAAGAATTATTATAATATTAATAACAATTTCTTTTCTTTTATTAGGTTGCGGTTATTATTTGTATTACATTTCTAATCCAAAAAAAATTATTTTAACTGCTATCAGTAATTTAGAAACAAATATTCTTGATCTTTTAAATGATACATCTACAGAAACTGGAATAAATCAAGAATTTTCTATAGATTCAACAATAACAATAAAAGCTGAAAGCTCAAGTTATGATAAAAAATCAACAATAGATAATAACTATAAAGAAAAAAATAACTTACTAAATAATTTAACAAGAACAAAAAATAATTTAAAAATAGTAAACTCAAAGAAAAATAATCAGCTACTTATAGATATAAATACTACATTAGATAACAAATCTATATATAAGGAAAAATACTTAATTCAAAATTCTACTAAATATCATTATTATGATAAAGTTAATAATAATTATATAAACGCAGGAAATAATACTTATTTTGAATCAATAAATAATGAAAATAATATAATAGATAACTTAAAATACTTATCAAAATATACAGTAAAATCATTAGTAAATAATTTAAGTGAAAATTACTATACAAAAAAATATAAAACTATAACAATAGATTCAAAAGATATTGATTGCTCATTGATAAGTATAGAATTAAATAGTATTAATGATAATGAATTGTTTAATTCAATATTAAAAGACTTACAAAATGATGAGATGGCTAATACTATATTATCAGGATTTGATTCAGACTTTTCAAAGAAAAAAGTTACTACTAAAACAACTTTTTTAAAAAAAGGTGAACAAATAATTTTAAATATATATACAGATAAATTTTTATATAAAATAAAAAAATATGAATTAATATATACAGATGGTAAAGATACATATAATTTGACATTTTATTCCAATAATATAGGTAGTATTGTAAAAAATGATAAAGTACTTTACTATTATAACTATGAACAAAAATCCAACTCAAAAAGTATTAATATATCAAACTCTAATGATGAAAAAATAGGTACAATAAGTTTTAATTATGAACCCAAGAATTATGTAATAGATTTTAATATAAATGATGACAATTCTATTATAGGTAGTTATAGTTCTAAAATAACAGATATTAAAAAAAATAAATCATATTATAATCAAAAACAATTAGAATTTAGATATACTAAGAAAAAAGAAGAAATAATAAATTTAAGTATCAGTATTGATTCAAATGTTGATAATAAATCAAGAATTGATGAAGATGTTTCATCATCGGTTTTATTAAGTAGTTTAACTAGCGAAGAATCAAAAATATTTAATGATCGTTATATAAATGTAATAAATAATTTGAAAGGAAGTAATATTAATGGCAACTAAAAAAAGAAAGAAAAATAAAATAATTCCAAAAACAAAAAGTGAAAAAATTTTAGTAGGAATAATAATAGCTTTATTAGTAATAGTTTTAATTCTAGGAATAGTAGCAATATGCGCTAAATCTTCACATGATAAAAAAATGAAAGAAACAAAAACAGTGGCTATCTTAGATAATAAGACAAATGGTAAATTAAATGTTGATATATCTAAAATGAATGATACAGCATTAAAAGATTATAAATTTGAAATTACTAATTATAAAGATGGCACAATAAATTCAAATAAAACTAAATATAAAATAACAATTACTAAAAATTCAAATAATGTATCATTAGCATTATATAGAAATGACGAAAATAAAGAACTATTAAATGATGATAAAGAAAGTATGAGTATAGAATATCAAATTAATTCAAAAAAGAAGAAAACTGATAAATATTATTTAATTATAAAAGCAAATTCTAATATAGATAATAAAAAGTCAATAAGTATAAAGATAGATACCATAAATTGACAATTAATCTATTGTATAATATAATTAAATGAGAATAAGGTGGAGGTTTATGAGATGGAAGAAAAAATAGTGGTAGAACGCGACGGTAAAAAAATAGATTGTGAAGTTCTTTTTACTTTTGACTGTGAAGATAATGGAAAATCATATATTGGATATACAGATAATTCGTTTGGTGAAAATGGTAGAAAAAATATATTTGTATCATCATATGATCCTATTTTTGGTATGGATACATTAGAAGACTTAACAGATCCAAGAGAAATAGAAATGGTACAAGATGTTTTAAAACAAATTGATAATGAAAGTAGAAATTAGTTGGGAGTGAATTAATATGGCAACTGAATTTGAAAAATTGATGAATGAAATTAATGAAGGTCAAGAAAGATTAAGTGAATTAGAAGAACAAAGAGCCCAATACATAGCTGAACATGGTTTAAGCTATAATGATGAATTAGGTAATATTTTAAATCTTGTTAGAGAAGAAAGAGAAAAACTAAACAGAAATAATAGAATATATGAGTTATATAATAGAAGTGCTCAGAAAATAGCTGAATTAAGAGAAAGAAGAGATGGCGATATACCAGAATACTTATCAGCTGATACAATAGAACTATATAAAAGAGATCTAGATAATGAAATAGCAAGAACTAGAGAAATATTAGCAGAAAATATGCCAGCTAATTTAGTAGCAGAAATAATGGGTGAAGAAATACCGCAAGAAGAAACTTTAGAAGAAGAAATTGTATTAGGTACTGGAACAGAAGGACCAGGAATGCCAAGTATAGAAGAACAATATAGAATGGCAACAGGAGAAGAATTTAATCCAGATGAAGTAGAAGTTGTTTATGACGGGGCAAGTGGTGAAGACTATACAGATGAACCAATGAAAGATTTTAAATTTGTTAAGAAAACAAAAGCAAAAGAAGAAACTAAAGGTGCCTTAGTAACAGGATTTAATGAAGATGGATCACCAATCACACCAGATGCAGATAAATTAGGAATTAGTAGTACTAATCGCAAAAAAAAGCCTGAATCTTCAACAAAAACAGTAGAACCAATAAAAAAACCTGAAGAAAATAAAGACGATGAGTATAAACCAATACCAGTAAACCAATCATTAGTACCAGTAGAACCTAAAAAAGAACAAGGCGAGGAAAACAAAGACGACGGGTATACACCAATACCAGTAAATAAATCTTTAGTACCAGTAGAACCAACAAAAGGTCAAGATAAAGCAACAGATGAACCAGCAAAAGCAAGAACACTAGATAGAATACTACATGAATTACAAGCAGGATTAAATCTTGATTCTAAAGATTTAAAACACTTTAAAGCTTCAAATATAAAAGTTTTACCTAATTTTAAAAAAGAATTAAATTCTGGAAACTATTTATATAATATAGTTCATTTATCAAAAGTGGTTTTAAAAACGGTAGCTTTCCCAATAAATTGGGCAAGAAAGGCAATTGGTAGAATAAAAAGTGCTCGTTCTAAAGAAAGAGTAGAAGAATTACAAAAACGTATTCAAGAATTAAGTGAAGCGGACGTAAAAGTTTTAGCAGAAGAATATGTAGGAAAAAATAGATATAACTTTGGTAGAGTAAGTATAGCAGATTATTTAATAAATCAACGAGTTAGTGAATGGCATAAAGCGCAAGCTGATAAATTAAATAAAGATATAGTAGAAAAGCATCAAGAAGTATATAGCAGATTAGCAAAACTACGTGCTATAGATGCAAAATTAGATGATCAAGAAGTAAGTAAAGATATTAAAGCAGAATTACAAAAACAAAAATCTGAAATAATTAAAGGTTCAGCAGATATTGTTCGTACCATTAACGAAGAGCATAAAGAAGCAGAAAATCATTTAAATGGTGGTGGAGAACATTCATTTGCTGAAAATACAAAGGCTGCACTAAGTAAAATGAACTTAGTAGGTATGAGATTTGCTAAAGAACATAGCAATGATGAAACAAATGCTAAGCAAGCAGATTTAGCAGATATGTTAGAAAAAGCAATTATTGAAAAGGATGATTTATCTGCACTATATTTATTTGCAGCACGCGAAAGATTAATCAAGGAAAATACAAAGACTGAAAAGAGTATTTTAGGAACAATTTCAACAGGAGAAAGAGTATTCTCACCAACTGCAGGTTCTCTAGATTATCGTGATGATCCATTTGTTAGAGATTTAATATCTACAATAGCTCTAACTAGTGCAACAATAAGTGCTATAAATGCAATTAATGTTCATAGCGGAAAACTAGATGATATAAATGATAGTATTGAAGCAGCTAATAAACAAAATGCAGATAATATGGCAAAAGTTCAAGAAACAGTAGATTATGTAAATGATCAAAAATCTCATATAAATTCTGGTATGGAAGCAACTGCTCATCAAGATGTAATTATGACTGGAAACACATTAGAAAGATGGTCACTTGATGCTAATGGATGGGTTCCACATGGTGATGCTTATAGAGCAATGGATAGTGCAAATCATGCAACTACTCATGAAATGTATGATTCAGTATGTGCTACTATGGATAACATTACAAAACAAGTCCAAAACGGCTCAATGAGTCAAAGTGAAGCAATGCATGAGTTAACAGAATTAACAAGTGATTTACAAACACAATTTAGTGGTATTGTAGATAGTTACTTACCGGTATTAAAAGACTATGCTAAAAACAATTCATTTGATCTTGCGGGTGTTGAAGGATCATTATCATTTATCCAACAAAATCCAGATGCAATAACAAAAATGTTTGAAAGTGTAGATGGAACAATTCACATGGTTGATGGATTAGATGGAATGACAGCAGCATATGCTGAAACTTTATCAACATTACCAAGCGATTTATTAACTACATTAGTAGCTGATGCAGCAGTCGTAGCGATGGCAGCTATTCCAACAAATCAAATGGCAGCTAATTATAGTAATCAAGAATACAACAATGCTATAAACGATATGATTGATGATTATGAAGCAAAGTCAGAAGCACCTAAAGAAACTGGAGAAGCTTCAGTAACCAATTCTAGATAATCAAAAGAGAGAATTTTCTCTCTTTTTTATTTTACTATTGACAAATTATAAAAATAATATATAATGGAAAATGACGTTTAGCGAAAAATTTATACATTTCTTAAGAAATATGCATGATAGGGTACTACATAGAAATATGTGGGTTTTTTGCTGTGTAAAGGAGGGATAAAAAATAAATGTCATTCATCGAGGTAAAAAACATAAATAAAACTTTTAAAGTTGCCAAGCGAAAAAGTAGTCTAAAAGGAGCAATTAAATCTTTCTTTAAAAGAGAATACAAATATATTAAAGCAATTAATGATATTTCATTCTCAATAGAAAAAGGTGAAATTGTTGGCTACATAGGCCCAAATGGTGCTGGTAAATCAACAACTATTAAAATACTCAGTGGTATATTAACACCAGATTCTGGAACTTGTAAAATTCATGGCTTAACCCCATGGAAACAAAGAAAAGAATATGTCAAACATATAGGTGTTGTATTTGGCCAAAGAAGCCAATTATGGTGGGATATACCAGCAGAAGATACCTTCGACCTTCTAAAAGATATATATGATATTCCCGAAGAAGAGTATCAAGAAACAAAAAAAGAATTAATAGACATCTTAAACTTACAAGAAATTATTAATATTCCTGTTAGACAATTAAGTCTTGGACAAAGAATGCGTTGCGAAATAGCAGCATCATTATTACACAATCCAGAAATACTTTTTTTAGATGAACCAACAATTGGATTAGATGCAGTTTCAAAGCAAATAGTTAGAAAATTTATTAAAAAAATTAATAAAGAAAAAAACATTACAATAATATTAACTACTCATGATATGTCAGATATTGAAGCCTTAGCAAAACGTATAATTCTAATAGGTAAAGGTACAATTTTATATGATGGATCATTACAAAAATTAAAAAATAAGTATGATACTTACAAATATATAAAAATTGTAACTAATGAAAAATTAGAATTAAAAAATAAAGGTATAATTACCTTAAATAAAAATACTGAAGGATATGAAGTAGTAATTGATACAACGATTATTAATGTTTCAGATTTTCTAAATTTAATATCTAAAAAAATTGAAATACAAGATATTGAGATTGAAAACGAAAATATTGATAATATAATTGTAAAATTATACGAAGAGTATCAAATATGAAATTTTACTTATCATATTTTAAACTAATATTTAAAACAGGACTTCAATATCGAACAGCAGCCATAGCAGGAATACTTACCCAAATATTTTTTGGCTTTGTCTACATAATGGTTTATATAGCATTTTTTACATCAGATAACGCTCAAACACCTATGACTCTCCAACAAATAGTATCATATACCTGGCTTTGTCAATGCTTCTTCTCATTAGTAAATATGGCTTATACAGACCAAGAAATATTTAATTTAATTAGAAAGGGTAATATAGCCTATGAGTTAATTAGACCAAAAAATCTTTACTTCATGTGGTATTCAAAAATAATTAGTAAACGATTATCCTTAGTTACTTTAAGATGCATACCACTCCTTATATTAGCCTTTTGCTTGCCATCACCATATAGACTATCGTTACCTATAAGCATTTCTAGCTTTATACTATTTGTTTTAACTTTAATAGCCGGGACATTTTTAATGACCGCTATAACAACACTGTATCATGTCATAGCGATTTATACTTTAGACGAAAAAGGTATAAGTATGATAATAATAGCACTTGCAGATATTTTATCAGGACTAGTAGTACCAATACCATTCTTTCCTAAATTTCTTCAAAAAATCTCCAATATACTACCTTTCAGATATGTAAGTGATTTACCATTTAGAGTTTATACTGGTAACATTCCTTTAAGAAATGGAATAACCAGTTTAATAATCCAATTAATATGGATATTTATAACAATACTAATCGGTTATCTCTTAATGAAAAAAGCCCAAAAGAAAGTAGTAGTACAAGGAGGTTAATATGAAAATTTATTTTAAATCATTAGAACTACATATAAAAACAATATTAGAATATAAAATGTCTTTTATTTTATCATTTCTTGCCCAAATTTTTGTCTTCTTCACTTACTATTTTTTAGTTATTGCTTTATTTGACAAATTCAGTAATATTAAAGGATTTACATTATATGAAGTATTACTATGCTTTGGCATTATTCAACTAGGCTATTCCACTTGTGAAGTATTTGTATGTGGCTTAGACCACTTTGATAGATTAATAATTAGTGGTGATTTTGACCGATTATTAACAAGACCAAAAAACCTTTTATTACAAATACTTTGTAGTGAAATAAATATAGTAAAACTTTCTAGAGTTATACAATCAATAATAGTAATAATCATAGCTTTAAATAACTTAAATATTAATTGGGAAATATCAAAAGTTATAACATTGATTTTTATGATTATAAGCTCCACAGTGATTTATTTTGGAATTTTTACACTTACAGCTACATATTGCTTTTTCACCACCCAAGGATTAGAGATAAGAAATTTAATTGCTGATGGTGGAAAATACATGGCTCAATATCCAATTGGAGTATTTAGTAAAACATTTATCTGGTTATTTACCTTTATAATTCCATATGGATGTGTAAACTATTATCCATTATTATATTTATTAGGAAAAACAAATAAACAAATATATATGTATAGCCCTTTAATTACAATACTATATTTAATTCCATGTATCCTAATATTCCATGCAGGTGTAAAAAAATATTCAAGTGTTGGATCATAATATTGTAAACCTTTTATTCTCATGATAAAATTAACTAAAGAGGTGCTTATATGAGAAAACTAAAAGGAATATTATTAATACTAGTTTGTACTCTTTTATTGTCAGGATGCCAAAGTAATACAGAAAAAACAATGACTTGTTCTAAAAAAATGAATCAAAATGGGATAAAAGCAAATTTTAATTACAATATTACATATAAAGGAAAATACGTTACTAAAGTTGAAAGTATAGAAGAAGTAGTCTTTGATGATAATGAAACACTACAAGAAACAAAAAAAGAGATTGAAAATATAGCTGCAAGTTATAAAAATATTAAATACTATGATATAGAAATAACAACAAATGAAAATACCTTGTCAACTAAAACAACAATTGATTATGAACATATAGATACAAAAGAAAAAGTGGATTCCACGACAGGAATAACCTTAGATAACGGTAAATTAAGTATTGAAAATTTAAAAAAACAATACAATAAACTAGGAATGAAATGTAAGTAAAAACAATATGATTTATTTCATATTGTTTTTTTATATTCGTTGACAAAGATTAAAAAAAAGGCTAAAATTAAAGACGAAATTACTAATTAGGAGGAAGAAAAATATATGGAAAAAAGTGAAAAGTATTTAGTAATAAATGGTGGTAGTTCTTCATTAAAATTTTCAGTATATGAAATGCCTGAAGAAAAAGAATTAATTAATGGTTATGTTGAAAAAATAGGTTCACCTGATTGTTTTTGGACATTAAAAATAAATGGTGAAAAGATTAAACATTCAGCACCATTAAAAAATCATTCAGAAGCTGTAGATGTAATGATGAAAGAATTAAAAGATAATAATATTATTAAAGACGAAAGTGAAATAAAAGGTGTAGGACATAGAGTTGTTCATGGTGGAGAATTCTATTCAGATTCTGTATTAATAAACGATGAAGTATTAAAAAATGTTGATAGCCTAACAAAATTAGTACCACTTCATCATCCAGGAGAATTAGCTGCTATTAGAGCTATGGAAGAAGCTATGGTTGGAGTACCACAAGTAGCAGTATTTGATACAGCATTCCATCAAACTATGCCAAAGGAAATCTATATGTATCCAGTACCATATTCTTGGTATAAAGATTATGATGTTAGAAAATATGGATTCCATGGAACTTCTCATAAGTATATTACTGAAACAATGCAAAAAGAATTAAGTAAAGAAGATGTTAATTTAATTATTTGTCACATTGGTAGTGGAGCATCAATTTCAGCTATTAAAGCTGGTAAATGCTACGATACAACTATGGGATTAACACCATTAGATGGTTTAATGATGGGAACACGTAGTGGTTCAATTGATCCATCAATCATTGAATATGTATCAAAAGAAGCAGAATTAACAGTAGAAGAAGTTACTAGAATTCTAAATAAAGAAAGTGGTCTTAAAGGTATTTCTAGTCAAAATGACTTTAGAGATGTAGAAGAATTAATTGAACAAGGCGATGAACATGCTAAATTAGCACTAGACATGGTAGTTAATTCAATTGTTAAATATATTGCTCAATTCTATTTTGAATTAAACGGTGAAGTAGATGCCTTAGTATTTACAGCTGGAGCAGGTGAAAACGATATTGATTTACGTAAGCAAATAGTAGAAAAAATTAGTAAACCAATGAACATAAAATTAGATGAAAAAGCAAATGATAGTATAGCTAAATTCAAAGACAATAAAAGTGGTATTATCACAACTGAAGATTCAGCATTCCCAGTATACGTAATGCCAACAGATGAAGAAATAGTTATCCTAAGAGATACATACAAACTATCAAATAACTAATATAAAAGATGCAAAAGCATCTTTTTTTATTATCATAATAAAAAACCTTATTTATCAATGGATGAAATGGTGTTTTAATTGACAAATATTAAATGAAAATGTACAATAAATATGTAAGTTTTTTATCTAAATAAAGACTTTAATGGTTGTGAAATTATGAAAAGAGTTTTAACTTATGGCACGTTTGATGTCCTACATTATGCCCATATTGAATTTTTAAGAAAAGCAAAATCATATGGGGACTATTTAATCGTAGGGGTAAGCAATGACGATTTTAATGAAAATGTAAAACATAAAAAAGCATATTACCCATATAAAATTAGAAAGAAAATGATAGATGCTATTAAATATGTTGACAAAACAATTGAACAGAAATCATTTGAACAAAAAAAAGAAGATATATTAAAATATAATATAGATGTATTAATAAGTAGTGAAGAATATAGAGGAAAATACGACTATCTAAAAGAATATTGTAAAGTAGTATATCTGAAGAAAGGAAAAAATATTTCTTCAACAAAAGTAAGAAATGAAAATAGTCTAGAAGGTATTATTGAATCAATTGAAGTATGAAAAAAAATATAAAAAAGCGCATAAAAGAATTGTTTATTGTATTAGGTAAGCTAAGTATGCAAATTGTATACTTTTTTTTAAAGTGGCTTCCAACACAAAAAAAGGTTTTATTTTTGTCACGTCAATCCAATAAATTACCACTTGATTTTAAATTAATAATTAATGAGCTGGAAGATCAGAATTACAAGATTGTAACTATATGTAATAGAATTGAAAAAGAAAAAGATATATATAGAAATTTACAAAAATTTATTTCTGAAAATTTTGTTACTATGTATCATCTAGCAACTAGTAAGGTATGCATATTAGATTCATATTCATTACAAGTATCTGTATTAAAACACAAGAAAAACTTAAAAGTAATACAAATTTGGCATGCCATGGGTAAAATAAAGCAGTCTGGCTATCAAACATTAGATAAAGTAACTGGCAGAAGCAGTAAAATGGCTAAGCTATTACGTATGCATAAAAACTATGATGTAGTTATAGCAGGAGCTCCAGCTTGGAATAAAGCTTATTCTTCTTCATTTGGTATAGAAGAAAATAAACTTATAAATATAGGATTGCCAAGAGCTGATTATATTTATAATAATCAAAAACAGATATCTGATAAAATTTATAAGAAGTATCCAAGTTTTAAAGAAAAAAAAGTTATTTTATATGCTCCAACATTTAGAGTAAATAATAATGGTAGTGTTCAAAAAATAATAGATAATATTGATTATGACAAATATGATTTAATTGTTAGATGTCACCCTAAACAACAATTAAAAATAAAAAATGATTCCGTATATAAATGTGAAAATGTTAATATCTATGAGCTATTAACAATTTGTGACTATTTTATTACAGATTATTCATCATTAGCTGTAGAAGCAGCAGCGTTAAAAAAGAAAACATACTATTATTTATATGATTATAATCAGTATATAACAACAAATGGACTAAATTTTGATCCATTAAAAGAGTTACCAACATTAAGTTTTAAAAATGCAAAAGAACTAATTAAGAATATAGATAAAGATATATATGACATGAAAGCATTACTTAATTATCGAAAAAAATATGTACCTAAGGATTTTCAATTGGCAACAAAAAAAATTGCTGATTATATAAAAGAGGTGATTAATCATGAATAAAGGTAAAAAAAATTATGACAAAATAACCAAATTTATTAAACTAACAGCAATATGGATTATAAGAATATTGTTTTCAAAATCGCACTTCAAAGTACCACTACACAAAAGAATCTATTATGCAATTAACGGAGGCTTCATGGCCGATCAAATAGCATTATATAATTTAAATAAAAAAAATAAAAATGAATATTTATCAGAATTTGACTGGTATAAATCTAGATATATAAATGAACCTTATAATTTTATCCTCAACAATAAAGTTGTATGCGCTGATTTATTAAGACAATACACAAATGTACCAGATACATATTATATAAAAAGAAAAGGTGAAATTTTTTCATATAATAATTTAGAGTCAACATTAGAAGGTATTATAGAATTGCTCAAATCAAAAAACAAACTAATTCTAAAGCCTATTAACATTGGCAAAGGCATAGGGGTAGTAAAATTGGAGTATAAAGATAATAAATTTTACTTTAATAATACAAAGTTTTCAAAAAAAGAAATCATAGAATACTTAAATTCTAAAGATAATTGGTTTATATCTGAATATATAGAGCAATCAAAAGAATTAAATAATTTATTTAAAGATTCAACAAATACCATCAGACTAATAACTGTTAGAAATCCAAAAAATCAAAAATGCGAAGTGTTATATGCTGTTCAAAGAATTGGTACTAACGAAACAATTCCAGTAGATAATGGATCCAAAGGTGGACTGGTTTCTAAAATAGATTTAGAAACAGGAGTATTATCAAGTGCTAAATCAATTCAAAGAAAATGTAACTATGATAAACATCCAAATAACAATAGTAAAATAAAAGATATAAGAATTAAAAACTGGATAGAAATAAAAGAACATTATACAAAATTAATGGAACAATTACCATATTTATATTTTGTTGCTTGGGATATCCTAGTAACTGATAATGGCCCAGTACTAATTGAAGCTAATACTTCAAGTGGTGTTAACATAATTCAACTATGGGGAGGGCAAAGAAAGAACGAGTTAGGTAATTTTTATAAACAACATAAAATAATTAAAAAGTAAGGATAGGTGTAAATGAATAAAAGTCGTAAAAACAATATTAAGATAATAAGAAAAAATACTGGATGGGATGATGAAAAAATTATAAGAAAATTAACAATAGCAAAAGATAAGTATGGCATAAAATCATTCAGATATACATTAAATGAGTTTTGGAAATTAGAAGATAAAGAAATGGAAGAAACTAATAAAAAAATAGAAGAATATATGAAAAAAAATAAATACCAATTATCTGTTATAAAAGAAAAAGATCACGTGTTAAAAGAAGTTATCGCAGCTAGAAAAATTGTAAGTGACAAATATGGAATAAATTCAGATGATTTCTATGAACAAAAATTGTATAAAATGAGTTCGAGAAAATTTAATAAATTTATTAAAATGAAAAAACTCTCATTTGATAGAAAAGAACTTCTTAAAGAATTCAAAATTACAAAACAAACATATGAACGTAAGCATCTTGATTTATTAAGTGATAACGAATTTAAAAGATATATAAAGGCATTAGAACAAATAAGAAACAATGAAAAAAGGGATGATGAATTTTATATTAATTTAGCAATGGATAGAACAAACTTATCTAAAGATAAGTTGCTAAAAGATATGGAGAAATGTGAAGAAATTGGTATTAAAAAGAAGAAATATGTTCAAAAAGGTGCCTATAATCTAAATGAAAAAGAAAGAATTGAATTATCAGAATTTTTAAAAGAAGATAGAAAGAGAATAATTAGGGAATCATGGGGATTCATAGATGGAATATGCAAAAAAACAGGATGGCCAATTCAAAAAGTAGAGTTAATGCAAAAAGAAGCAAAAGCTCGATGTGGATGTTCTTATGAAGATTATTTAGCATTTGAATTTTGGAATGTTTCTCCTCAAAAACAAAAAACTTATGCAACATTACAAAAATATGATAAAGTAAGAATAAAATTTGATGAGTTTTTCTCTACGAGAAATAATTTTGATAATAAATCTAATTTTAATATTGTATTTAAAGATTATATTAAGCGAGTTTGGTTTACAAATGAAAATTTAACTTATGAAAAGTTTATAAAGTATATAAAAGGGCTAAAGAAAATAATAGTAAAACCGTTATCATCTACATGTGGAATTGGTATAACAACATATGAATGCAATAAAAGTGAGGAAGATAACAAAAAAATATATAATAAATTAGTATCACTAGATAAGTCTATAATAGAAGAATATATAGTTCAAAACAAAGAATTAACAGAATTCTGTCGAACATCAGTCAACACAGTTAGAGTTTATACTGTATATGACAAAGGAGTATGTGATATAGTTTATGCCTTCTTAAGAATGGGAAATGGTGGTCCAGTAGATAATTTTCATGCTGATGGCTTAGCTGCTAATATTAATGTAGAAACAGGTATAGTTGACTCAAACGCTGTTAATGTTAATAATGAAGTTTATAAAAACAGTCCGGCAACTGGCAAAAAAATAAAGGGATTTGAAATACCTTATTGGAAAGAGATTGTGGAACTATCAAAGGAATTATCAAAAATAGTACCTGATTCAAAAGCAATAGGTTGGGATTTTGCAATTACAGAAAATGGTATTGATATTATAGAAGGAAACACAGGTGCCTACTTTGTTTACCAATTAATAAAAGTACAAACTAAAACAGGAATAGCAAAAAATCTAATTGATAAATATTTATAAAAAAAGAAAAGATTTTTAATCTTTTCTTTTTTTATTATTGAAGTTTTAATTTTTCCCATTTTGGTTTTAATCCACCATTACATACTTGAATGCCTTTTAATGAATAATTCCAATTAATTTCAACTATTACAGGGCCTTTATCAGTAATGGCAATATCCCATCCAATAGTAGCAAAACCAAATATAATTGGATGTAATTTTTTTATTAACTCAATAGTTTCTTTCCAGTAAGGTATTTGATATTTGTTATACACCAACCCAGTAATAGGATGACTAACAGTTCTTGGCTTATTATAAAAATAACCATATTTATCTAATTTACCATTCTTAATATTTATAGCTATAAAAGTACCACCAGCATCAGCATTATCAACAACTTGTTCTTTAGAAGAACCAACTCTAATCATTGCAGCAAGTATGTTAACGTTTTCATTCCAATGTGTTGATATTATTCTAATAGTATTAACAGAAGCATCATTAATCTTATCAATAGCTTCATGCTGTTTTATAAATTTTTGTACCAAAAATGGTTTTTCAAGACTATTATCAATTAAGGTTTTTAAAGTGATTTCTTTATCATTAAACTTAAAGCTATTTCCTTTTTTAGTAATAGAAACAATCATATCACCATGAGAACCAACTTCAGGCTTACATACATATTTACCATCTTCCAAGTTTTTAAAAGCAGTCATAGTAGTTATTTTATCGTTAAACGGCATTATTACTTTATTTCCGGAAAATTCAAATACTGTAGTTGGTACGTTGTTTGGAAACATTTTCTCAATATAAGAATAAAATATCATTTTATTATCAGCAATTATTGAGTATCGTACATTAATATTATCTTTTCTAACTTTTTCTAAAGGATGTCCTTTATGATGAACTAAAGCACGATCTTTCTTTACATAGCCAAAGTCCAAATAGTCACTCATTTTTCTCCAATTTTTAATATCTAAGCCAAAACGATTATAAAATAAGCAAACCCTATGATATTTAAAATACCATGCATAATTATCAAATAAACGTCTAATATAGCATTTTCTTTCTTTATCTGGGAAAAATGTTTTTTCATGAGCAACCATTGAACACCTAAAAATATTAAATAAGAATCTGCCTCTTAACCATTTTCGAATATTACTTGGTAAGGTGCGCTGATATATCGACTTAATATTGTCAATTTTTTCTTGATCCTTATCAGAATATACTAAATTTGCCATATAAACACTTCTTTCAAAAATATTATAAAATATTATAACACAAAGAAAAAATATAAACAATATAAGGTTTAACAATAAGAATATATATTTTTTTGAAAAAAACTATAAATATATGATACAATGAATTAGAAAATGAATAAAAAAATAGCGAAAGAGGTAGAATTATGAAAAAGAGAATAGAATTATTTGATAACTATAAAGGATTATTAATATTTTTAGTTGTTTTTGGACATTTATTGTATCCGTATGCTCTTAAATATCCGAAATCATCCATAAATAGCATATTTGTGTTTATATACCTTTTTCATATGCCTTGTTTCATCTTTATATCCGGTTATTTTAGTAAATCTGATAAATCAAAAAGCAAACAAAGCTTATTAAAACTATTGATATATTATCTTATTTTTAATTCACTAATGATGATTTTGCTTTACTTTTTGAATAAGACAAAAATTTCATTTTTGAGTCCATATAATTCATACTGGTACATATTATCCTTATTGTTTTGGCGGTTAATAATTGACAAAATCAATAACATAAAATATATTATACCAATAACAATCATAATTAGCTTGTTAATTGGCTTCTGGCCTGAATTTAGTAATTTGCTATCTATACGTAGAACAATATGTTTCTTACCATTCTTTTTATTAGGATACAAATTTTCTTTGGAAAAATTCAAAGAATTTCTAAAAAAAATTAGTGCTGATAATATTGTGAAAAAAATATTATTTACAAGTATTTTTATTTTATATTGTGGATTTATATTTATGATAGTAAAAAATAAAAATTTTACAATGTCACATCTATTAATGGGTAAATATAACTCATTTAGTGATTTGTATATAAGAATCTTTATATTTATTAATGCGGTGGCAATGATATATGGACTAATACTATTAATCCCAAATAAAAAAGTGAAAATATTATCACACTTTGGAAAATATTCATTGCTAATATACTTGGGTCATAGATTAATTGTATGTGTTATAAACTCAAAGTTTAAATTTACGTCTTACAATAAACTAATAGTAGTAGCAGAATTATTAATAGCAATCATCTTATGTTTAATACTAAGCTCAAAGAAATTAAATAATTTTGTTACAAGCGGTGTAGAAAAAATAACTGATAGTATCATAAATAAAGATAAACTCGGAAAAAAACTAATATATGTAGCATTTATTATTTTTATCGGCCTTCTTATGCTTAGACCTATTAAAATGATATTGAATAGTCAAGTAAATAAGACAAGTACTTTAAATAGTAGAATTGTTAAAACTTTAAATAAAGAAAAAAAATCAGAAATAGATGACGCTTTAAAAATATCATATGTAGGCGACTTGATTTTATTAAAAGATCAAGTGACTTCAGCCTATAATGAAGAAAAACAAGAATATGATTTTTCAGATATGTTTAAATATACTAAGAAATATTTCGATAGTAGTGACATATCGTTTGGTGTTTTTGAAGGACCAACTGCAGGAAATAAAAGACCATATTCAACAAGTAATTTTGGAGACGGTTTAAAATTATCTTTAAATTTTCCAGACGAGTTTGCTAAAGCGGTATCAGAATCTGGAATCGATGTTGTTTCAACTGCAAATAATCACTTATTAGATAATGGAATATCAGGGGCAATTAGAACCTTAGACGTTCTTGACAAATATAACATAAAACACACGGGTTCATATCGAAATCAACAAGAAAAAGATGAATTGCTGATAGTAGAAAAAGATGGTGTCAAGATAGCGGTATTATCATATTTAAATTTCATAAATAACAATAGAATAACTGAAGTGTATAAAAATAATCCATACATTACATCATATATGCCATATTCTAACAATAAATATTATAATGAAATGTACAATAGTATCAAAGCGGATTTCAAAAAGGCAAAAGATGCTAATGCAGATATAATTGTGGTAATGGCCCATATGGGTACACAATTTTCACATTCCTCAGATGCATTTCAAAATAAATGGAATAAGATTTTTGCTGATTTGGGAGCAGATATAGTTTTTGGAGATCATGCACATGCTGTTCAACCACTTGAATATATAGGAAACACCTTAGTAGTAAATTGCCCTGGTAATTTCGCCAATTCTTATGTTGCTAAAGATGGAGATGCCACATCAATTGTTGACGTATATATTGATAAAAAAGAAAAAAACGTAATTGCGGCAGATGTGATTCCGATGTATACACAGGAATATAAAACAGGATATTTCAGAGCTTTGCCAATATACGATATATATAATGATAAAGATATCTATAATAGTATGTCAAAAGCGGAACTTACTAGAATTGAAAAAGTTCAAAATATAGTCACAAAAGTAATGATTAACAATAGTATTTCTATAAATAATATAAGAGAAAGATACTATTATATAGATGGTAGTTACTATAGTCAAACAAGGCCTAATTGGGTAAAAAAATATAAATCAAAACAACTATATAAAGAAATTAAAAAATCACCAACTATAGTTTTTATAGGTGACAGTATTACAGAAGGTACTAAAAATAATTTCCATCCATGGTATGAACCAATGATTGGTTTTTTTGAAAACAAAAAAATTATTAATATATCAAAAGGTGGTTATACAACAAAAAATATTATAGAAAAATATTCTAATCAAATATTAAGTTCAAATGGTGATTTGTATATAGTAGCGCTTGGTACTAATGATATTAGATATAGAAATGAAAAAACATGTGCTATGACTGCAAAAGAATATATAAAGGAATTAAAAAAAATAGCTTCTAAAATTAAAAAAGCAAATAGTAAGGCTAAAATAGTATTTATTTCTCCATGGATGTCACTTCCTAACGATACTATTGCTAAAGTGAATGAAAAAGAAAAGAATAAACTGTTTAAAGAGTATGATGAAAATTTAAAAAGTTATTGTAATAAGAATAAATATTTATACATAAATCCAAATAAAGAAATAAATAGCGTATTAACAAAATCAAATAATATAAATAAGTATATGGTTGATTTTATACATCCTAATGAAGAAGCAGGCATTAAGCTTTATAGTGAATCAGTATTGTTATCATCAAAATAGTATTTAAAAAGGAAATATTTAAATAAATTTCCTTTTTATTAGATATTTTTTGTAAAAAAAGAAAAATATGATACAATATTTTCATATAAGGAGCAAATAACAAATGAAGAAGTTTTTTGAAAATATAAAAAAATATTATAAATACGCTATTAGAAGCGCTAAATCTGAATTAAAAAGTGAAGTAAGTGGTTCATATTTAAATTGGTTATGGTGGGTAATAGAACCACTTGCTTTTATGTTTATATATACATTTGTATTTACTGTAGTATTTACATCAAGAGAAGGATATTTTGGTGCTTTTGTTTTTATTGGACTAACTTGTTGGCAATTCTTTAATAGAATGATTACAGGAAGTATAACATTAATTTCTAGTAATAGAGATCTAGTAACAAAAGTATATATACCAAAGTATATTTTATTACTAGCAAAGTCCTTTACATATCTATTTAAAATGTTTATATCAATTGGTATTACTTTTGTATTAATGCTAATATTAAAAGTACCATTTACTTTTAACATATTATTTATTTTTCTAATAATACCATTAATATATTTATTTACTTTTGGAATATCATGTATATTAATGCATTTTGGTGTTTATATAAATGATTTAAAAAATTTAACTAATATTGCATTAAGATTAATATTTTATTTATCTGGAGTATTCTATAGTATAAATGATAGACTTACTGGAATTGTAAAATACTTATTATTAAGAGTTAATCCAGTAGCTTTTACCATGAATGAAATGAGAAAAGCTATGTTATATGCTAAATTACCAAGCTTTGAGGGAGTACTTATTTGGTATGCTATAAGTATAGTTATATTTATAATTGGTATTCATACTATTAATAAAAATGAAAATACATATGCAAAGGTGATATAATATGAAGGAAAAAGATATAGCAATTACAGTAAAAAATGTTCATGTTTGTTATAGAGATCTTGAAAAATTTTCCATTAAAAAACAATTTTTTAAAAAGAAAAGTAAAAAACGTGAAGTTTTTGAGGCCGTAAAAGGTGTTTCTTTTGAATTAGAAAAAGGGAAAATATTAGGAATTATAGGTAAAAATGGTAGTGGTAAATCAACATTACTAAGAGCAGTTGCTGGTATTTTTTCAGCTGATAAAGGATCTATAGATTTACACGATAATACAGTTTCATTACTTTCTATTGGTGTAGGATTTAATAAAAAATTAACAGGTTATGAAAATATTTATTTATCTGGAATGTTATTAGGTTTTAGTGAAGAAGAAATAAAAGCCAAAGAACAAGAAATAATAGATTTTGCTGATATTGGCAAATTTATATATAAACCAGTAAAAATGTATTCATCTGGAATGTATTCTAAATTAGCCTTTGCCATAACAGCAATATTAGAAACAGATATTATGTTAATAGATGAAGTTTTAAGTGTTGGTGATACACAATTCAAAAAGAAAAGTTACAATAAAATGAAAGAATTAATTAATGATGATAATAGAACAGTTATTATCGTATCTCATAGTATTTCCACATTAAAAGAATTATGTAATGAAGTTATATGGTTAGATGATGGTAAAATAAAAAAGATTGGTAATCCTAAAGATGTTTTAGATGAATATCAAAGTTATATGAATTCACTTAAATAGGAGGAAGCATGAAGAAGTCAAAGAAAAAAGCAGGTAAGTTTTTAAATAAAATTTCAAAATTATTTGGAATAATATGTACTATTATTCATTTGATTTTTATTTTATTAATAATAAAATTAAATGTTGTACCTAATAAATATTTATTACCACTTATAATAGTAACAACATTAATCTTACTATTTGTAGATATATGTTTATTTAATAAAAAGATAAAAAGAAAACCTAAAATATTATCATTATTTACAAGTTTTATTATGATTATTATTGCTGGTATTGGAATTTATTATATGTATTATACGCTTGATTTTATGAAGAATCTTAAATCTGACAATTCCAAAAGTGAAGATTATTATGTCATAGTTTATAAAGATAGTAAAATGGCTAAATTATCAGATATAGAAAAATCAGAAGTTAATATTTTAAAAATAAAAGATGAATCGTATGAAAAAGCTAAGGATAAATTAAAAAACAAAGTAGATATTACTTACAAAGAAATAGATAATGTAAAAGATATAGTTAGTAATGTAAAAAATAAAAAAGTAGCATTTATAAGTAGCAGTGCATACTCAATATTAAGTGAATCTCCATATAATATTGATGATATATCTAAAATTATTTATACAGTAAAAATAAAATCAAAATTAATAGACATAACAAAAAAAGTCGATGTGGGAAAGAAACCATTTAATGTTTATATAAGTGGTATAGATACAACTGGAAATATTAATAATGTTGCTAGAAGTGATGTTAACATGATAGTAACAGTTAATCCAGAAACACATGAAATATTATTAACATCAATACCAAGAGATTATTATGTTACATTACATAGTTATGGACAAAAAGATAAGCTAACACATAGTGGTATTTATGGAATTAATGAATCAGTAACTTCAGTTGAAGATTTATTATCAATAGATATAAATTATTATGTTAGAGTTAATTTTTCAACAGTAACAAAACTAGTCGATATAATAGGTGGAATAGATATCAACTCAGAATATACATTTAGTACCCATGGAATGAGAAATGGTGGTAAAAAATATTATTTCAAAGCTGGACCAAACCATTTAAATGGTGAAGAAGCATTAGCTTTCTCAAGAGAAAGAAAATCATTTAGAGATGGTGACAATCAAAGAATTAAAAATCAACAAATAGTTTTAACCGCAATAATAGAAAAAATTACATCAAGTAAAACTTTACTTGAAAAGTATTCATCAATTTTAGACACAATGGGAAATAGTATTCAAACTAACATGGATCAAACAGCACTATCAAAATTAGTTAAAAATCAAATTTCTGATATGTCTAGCTGGAATATAAGTAAAAATAGTTTAAAAGGAACAAATTCCCGTAATGTAACTTATTCTGGTGGAAGACAAGCACTTTTTGTTATTGAACCAGATCCAGATAGCTTAGTAGAAGCCCAACAACAAATACAAACAATTTTGAAAAATAAAGAAGAAAAAGAAAAAAAAGAATGATTTTGAATCATCCTTTTTTGTTTATATGAATAAAACATATTAGAGGTGAAATATGTTTTATAAAAAAATAGATACCAGAATTAAGATAATATTTTTAATTATTCTTTTATTATTTATTATTATAATTTTAAGAGTATTTTATATTCAAATTTTTGACTATAAAAAATTAAATAATTTAGCTTCATCCCTATGGAGTAGAGATTTACCAATAGAAGCAAATAGAGGCTTAATATTAGATAGAAAAGGTGTTGTATTAGCTGATAATTTAACCACTACAAGTTTAGTATTAATACCAAACCAAATAAAAGATAAAGCAACTACAACAAAAAAATTAGCTGAAATTTTAAACGTAAGTTATGAAGAAATGAAAAAACATGTTTATAAGAATACTTCTATTGAAAGAGTTCATCCAGAGGGAAGAAGATTATCTTATGATACAGCAGAAAAAATATCTTCATTAAATATAGATGGAGTATATCTCGTAAAAGAAGCAAAAAGATATTATCCCTACGAAAATTTATTATCACATTCCTTAGGATATGTTGGTATAGACAATCAAGGATTATCAGGATTAGAATTACAATATGATAAGTATCTAACAGGTAAAAGTGGAGCTATAAAATATTTTTCTGATGCTAAAGGTAACAAATTAAATCTATCAGATATATATGTAGAACCACAAAATGGAATGAATCTAACATTAACAATAGATGTCAATATTCAACAGTCAATAGAAAGAGAATTAGATAATATCATTGATATGTTTAAACCAGATATGGCCTTAGCAATAGTCATGGATCCTAAAAGTGGAGAAATATTAGGTATGGGATCAAGACCTGACTATGATCCAAACAATTATCAAAATTTTTCTCAAAGTACATTAAGTCGTAATTTACCAGTATGGGCAACTTATGAACCAGGTTCAACATTTAAAATAATTACAATGGCTTCAGCCCTAGAAGAAAAATTAGTTGATTTAAATAAAGACCATTTTTATGATAGTGGGAAAGTTAATGTAGATGGATCAATATTAAAATGTTGGAAAGCTGGAGGACATGGAGACGAAACATTTCTTCAAGTTTTAGAAAACTCTTGCAATCCGGGATTCGTAAAATTAGGTCAAATGTTAGGAAAAGAACGATTATTTAAATATATAGATGATTTTGGATTTGGCGATAAAACAGGAGTTGATTTAACCGGAGAAGGAACAGGAATTATTTTTAATTTAAATAAAGTTGGTAATGTTGAATTAGCAACAACTGCGTTTGGTCAAGGAGTAAGTGTAACTCCAATTCAACAAGTAACAGCAGCATCAGCTGTAGTTAATGGTGGATATCTAATGACTCCATACATAGTAAAAAATATTTCAGAAGGAGAAACAAATACTATAATAAAAGAAAATACTAAAAATATAGTTCGAAAAGTTATAAGTAGTGAAACGTCAAGTACTATGAGATATGCCTTAGAAAGTGTTGTCGCTAAAGGGGGAGGAAAAAGCGCCTATATAGAAGGATACCGAATAGGAGGTAAAACAGGAACAGCCCAAAAAGTAGAAAATGGAAAATATTTAGTTAATAACTACATTATGTCATTTATGTCAGTAATACCAGCAAATGATCCAGAAGCAGTTTTATATTTAGCTATTGATAACCCTAAAAATACAGCATTATTATCTAGTTATACAACAACCCCCATAGCAAGACGTATACTACTAGATATTATTAATGCATTAGATATAGAAAAACAAGAAAATGGAATAGAAAAAGACCTAGAATGGTCAGATAAAATTATTTATAAAGTTCCAAATGTTGTAGGAAAAAATATAAAAGAAGCAAAAAAAGAACTAGCAAATTTTTCAATAGAATATAGTGGAAATGGTGAAATAATTGCCTCACAATCACCTGAAGCTAATGAATCACTGGAAGATGGGGGAACGGTAAGATTATTACTAAAATAATAAATGCTTTACAATTATCAAAATAAAAATACTTAAAAAAATAAAAATAATCAACTTTTATGATAAACTTAATATGGTGAAATATATGAATGAAAATATAGGTGCAAGAGGAGGAAAAAATGATAGAAAAAGATCTCTTGCTATTTCTAGGAAAAAATTAAAAAAAATTAAAGAATTAAAAAAACTAGAAAAAGAAGTTAAAAATATTCAAATAAAAAATGCTCTAACAGTTGTACCTATAGTAATAGTAGGTAATGTTTTAGAAACATTATTAAATATAACTAAAAAAGAAGCAAAAAGCCCCTTAATTTTACCAAAAAGTGATTCTACTAATTTTAAAAAAATAACCTTTATCATGCCAGATGAAAATAATAACTTAATAGAAGTAACTCTAAAAAAAGAAGATTATAAAAATAAAATATTTAAAGTAGAAAGTAATGATACAAAAAAAGTAATAAAAATATTAAAAGAACATCCAGAAGTAGTTGAAAAGATAGAAATTGTTAATAAAGATAAAGGTGTAGAAGTAAAAGAAGTAAAACAAGATGCAATACAAATTATAGAAACACCAATAAATAAAAAAAATATAGAAGATATAGTATTAACAGAAATACCACAAATAGATAATGCTATTAATCATAAAATAGCAGAAGAATATACTAAAAATATGAAAGAAGTACGTAGTGAATTACGCGAGTTAGAATATGAGTATGATGTTATAGCTGATAATTATGAAAATATCTATGAATCAAAAGAAATAGCCTTATTAATTAATAAATTAAACGATCTTATAAAAAAACTTGAATCATTAAAGGATAAAATAGAACTTCCAAAAGGATTAGAAAGTGATAATTATATTAGTCACTTAGTTAATGAATATATGGACGAGTTTGATAAAAATAATCTAGTTAATGAAATAAAAGACTCAAATTTATATATAAATATATCTAAAAAATTAGATGAATTAAATAATATTAAAGATAATTTAACAGTCAATTTAGAAGATAGAAAAGATAAATTAGAAATAAATGAAAATAGATTAGAAGAATTAAAAGATAAATATTCTGGAATAGAAGATTTTAATTCTGAAATAAAAAATATAGTAAAAAATCAACAATCTATTTTAAAAGAATTAAAAGACAAAGTCGCTAATGCTAAAACAACAACACACGCAGTTCAAATAAAAGCTACAACTATTAGTAGTCAAAATAGAAGAATTAGAAACATGATGGCAAGAAATAGAAGAAGAGGTGCAAGAGGAGCCAATAGACTAGCAATATTAGCAGCAACATCTATTAACTTTATACGTAATGTCATAAATCCTCAATATGAAACAAGAACAATAACTAATACGAATGTAATTGATTACAGCAAAGATATTGAAAACGAAATATCAAACATTGAAAAAAGTTTAAGTAGATTAATTAGAGTATCAAAAGAATTAGATAAAATAACTGAAGAGGTAAAAAAACAATTTAGCGATTACATTGGTAAGGTGAAAGAAATAGATAATTTATTAGATGAATTAGATCAAATGAAAGAACAAATTAAAAATCAAAAAGAAGAATTAGAAATAATTAAAGAAAAAGAAGACAAGAATTTAAAAACCAATAATTATCAAGTTCAATATGTAAAAAAGATATAATTTGATTACACATCTTAATGTAAAGTTATGTCTAAAAATGTCTTATTTTTCATAATGTAAAATTTATTATGATATAATATTCAAGAGAAACGGAAGTGACAAAAATGCTATTATTAACAAAAGCAATATTTGCTGTTATGATAGGTTTCTTTTTATCTACAATGCTAGGTCTAGTATTAATTCCATTTTTAAAAAAGATAAGAGTAGGCCAAAAAATAAGTATATTTGTAGGAGAAGCACATCGTAAAAAAGAAGGAACACCAACAATGGGTGGATTAATATTCATATTGCCAACTGTTGTTGCTACAATAACATTAATACTGATGGGAAAAATACCTTATACATCTAACTTAGGTATAGTAGTACTTGTATTCTTAGGCTATGCATGCATTGGTTTTTTAGATGATTTCTTATCCATAAGAAAAGGCGATAATGAAGGATTAACTACCTATCAAAAATTATTTATGCAAGTTTTAATAGCAATAGGTTTTTTCTATATATATATGCGTAGTGGTGGCCAAACATCATGGGTTGTTGGAACACTTCATATAGATGTTGAAATGGGATGGCTATATGGACTATTTATTTTACTTGTTCTAGTTGGAGCTAGTAATGCTGTTAACTTAACAGATGGTTTAGATGGTTTAGCTGGAGGGTTATCAGCAATAGCATTTATAGCATTTAGTTTAATTTCACTAATTGTTGGGTTTGAAGATATAGGGATATTTAGTTTAATTTTAACTGGTAGTTTATTTGGATTCTTAATATTTAATACCTATCCAGCAAAAGTATTCATGGGTGATACAGGATCCCTAGCCTTAGGTGGAGTCATGGGAGCTATCGCAATACTTACTCATCGTGAATTAACTTTATTAGTAGTTGCTAGTATATTTGTTATTGAAACATTAAGTGTAATTATTCAAACATTTTGGGTTCAAGTATTTCATAAAAAATTATTCTTAATGACACCGCTTCATCATCATTTTGAAAAATTAGGTTGGCATGAAAGCGATATTGTTAAATTATTCTGGGTATGTGGTTTGATTTTATCAATGGCTGGTATCATATTTGGAGTTTGGTTATAAAAGTCACAAAGTGACTTTTTCTTTTGTAATAAATTACTAAAATAAAAATATAATTTAACAAGGTGATAATATGAATCATAAAATAGATAAATTATTATTAATAAGTACTATAATATTATCTATTTTTGGAATTATAATGATTTATTCAGCATCTAGTATTTGGGCTGAATATAAATTTAATGATTCATTTCATTACTTAAAATATCAAACCATATTTTTAATAGTTGGAATCATTATAATGCTAATTGTATCAAAAATTGATTATCACAAATATTATGAAAAGTCTAATACAATAATTTTAATTTGCTTTATATTATTAATATTAGTATTAATACCGGGAATAGGTAGCATTAGAAATGGTAGTAGAAGCTGGTTTGGTATAGGTTCACTTGGTATACAACCTAGTGAAGCCGCTAAATTAGGATTAATAATATTTACAAGTAAATATCTATCAAGAAGTAATAAATTTATAAAAAGTTATAAAACTGGTATCTTTCCAATTTTATTTATAACATTATTATTCTTTGGACTAATTATGCTCCAACCAGATTTAGGAACAGGATTAATTTTAGTTATATCAATTGTGGCATTGTTGTTTATTGCTGGAGTCAATATGAAATTTTTTATAATAACAGGATTAATAGGATTATTAGGCATAGTAATTTTAGTATTAATTGCTCCTTATCGTATGGATAGAATAACATCTTTTTTAAACCCCTGGAATGATGCTCTAGGAACGGGATTTCAGATAATTCAAAGTCTTTACGCTATAGGACCAGGAGGATTATTAGGTACAGGTTTTTTAAATTCAATACAAAAACATTTTTATTTACCAGAACCTCAAACAGATTTTATATTTTCAATAATCTCAGAAGAATTTGGAGTAGTAGGAGCTTTTATAGTAGTAGGACTGTTTTCAATAATACTATCAAGATGCATTAAGATATCCCTAAATTCAAAAGACTTGTTTGCAAAGTATTTATCATTTGGTATTATTTTTCAAATAATATTTCAAACAATTATGAATTTAATGGTCGTAATAGGTCTAATTCCAGTAACAGGAGTAACATTACCATTTTTATCTTATGGAGGAAGTAGCTTACTTATAACATTATGCAGTATTGGAATAATACTTAATATATCTAGATATCAAAGGTAGATTGCAAAAGAGTAAAAAATATGTTATTATGTATTTAGCAAGCAATCTTGCATAAAATAAAAAAAGAGGAATTACTCATATCTCAAATGCTGAGTACTACCTCATATAATGGTGTAGCACTTAATTCATTCGAACTTAAGTGCTTTTTCTTTTTTTATAATTCATTATCATTTAAATAATAGAAGTATAAGTAGAATGATGATAATGATTAATGAAAAGATTAAAAAATCTTTCTTAGACATATCATCACCTCCTTTCGGAGGTAGCACTCAAGCTATAAGTAATTCCTAAATAATATTATAGTAAACAAATGTTCTATACACAATGCTTTTGTATAAAATAATATAGAAAAAATCGTCTTCCTTTAAATGCGAAATCGTGGAAATATTAATTTTTATCTTATGGAGAAAGTAGTTTACTTATAACATTATGTAGTATTGGAATAATACTCAATATATCTAGATATCAAAGGTAGACTGCAAACCATTAAAAATTTATGTTATAATTAATATAGGTAGGAGAATCATGGTCAAGTATGTCTAGAAAAGCTGAAACCAGTACTCATGATGCAATATATTTTATTATGGGAGATGATAGACAATTTAAGGAAATGTTTGCCAACTATGTACAATTAAAAAAATCTTCTAACGGTCCACAATATATAGAGAGATTAAAAGACAAAACTTCTCCTGAACTAGTAACAGCAATTGACACGTATTATAAAGGATTATCAAAGGGTACTCAAAAAGTTGCTTAATAGTTTTATAAATAAAAAAAGAAATCTCAAAATAATGAGATTTTTTCTTTTATAAATGTTATAATTAAAATAGGAGTGATAGTATGAGAGTAATATATGTCCATCATGCAGAAAGAGATATCTCAAATGTTAAAGGAAACCCAAATGCAGATAGAAGAAAAGACGATATTACTGAAAATGGTCAAATAGAATGTCAATTATTAGCTGAAAAATTTAAACATCTAAATATAGCAGCTATATACACATCACCATATTTAAGATGCAAACATACAGCAGAATTAATAAATGAATATTCAAAATCTCCTATAATATGTGATGATAGATTAAATGAAATAGAACGTGGAGAAAGTTGGGAACATCTCCAATTAAGAATTAATAAAATATTAACTGAGATAATAGAAAAACATGCTGAAGACGATACTATAGTTTGTGTATCAAGTGGTGTCAATATATCAGGCTTTATTTTCTACTTTACAGGTATAAAACCAAGTAATTCTAATCCATGGATACAAGCTGTATCAACAAGCCCTGTTTTATTTTCAACCAATAATAATTGCTTATAGGAGGTGGACTTATGCCATGTTGGCCAATACATTTAGAAATAGCTAGAAAAGTAAATAAAGTATTAAAATATGATGCTAATCTTTTTTACTATTCTAATTTAATACCTGATGTTGACTTTAATGGCAAAATGAATCGCTATAATAGCCATTATTATGGTATACCATGTGAATCATGTCCTAATGAAAATCTTCCAAATATTAAAGAATTCCTAAAGGACTATAAAAACAAGTTAAATCACCCTATAGTAGTAGGATATTTATGTCATCTTTTAACAGACTATTACTTTAATAATTACATATACACAAAATATTGGGTTCAAGACAAAGATAAAAATATTATTGGTATTAGACTAAGAAATAATAAAATATTAAATCTTGAAAATGATGAAACAAATAAAAGAAAAGACTATAAACATAAAGATTTTGACTTATATGGTAAAGGATTGTTCTTAAACCAAAAAGATATATTACCAGTATATGATGATAAAATACTGAAAGAATCAAAATATTTAAAAGATCAATTTTTAACTAAAGAAGACATAGAAAAAAGAATTAACTATTTACATACAAAATTTATTGATAAAAATAAAATTACTTTTAAAGATTATTTTATAAATT
>JAZQNW010000002.1:0-174064 GCA_045627525.1 Bacilli bacterium | reverse complement strand
GTAGAAAAAATAGGTGTTGAAAAAAGTTTAAATTTAATAAATGAAGCTGATTTAGTAATATTAGTATTAAATAATAATGAAGAATTAACTCAAGAAGATAAAGAAATTTTAGATTCATGTCAAAATAAAAAAACCATTGTAGTAATAAATAAAAATGATCTAGAAAATAAATTAGATGTATCTGAAATAAATTATGAAAATATAATTTATACTAATACAAAAGAATTAAAAGGTATCGACTCCTTAAAAGAAAAAATAATAGAATTATTTAATTTAGATGAATTAGAACATCAAGATTACAATTATTTAAATAATGTAAGACAAATATCCTTAGCTAAAGAAGCTTTCGAAATATTAAATGAAGTTGAAATTGGTATTAAAAATGATATACCAGTAGACATGATTGAAATAGATATCAAAAGATCTTGGGAAAAACTAGGTGAAATAATAGGAGAAACATATACAGAAGAATTACTAGATCAATTATTTAGTCAATTTTGTTTAGGAAAATAGAAAAATAGAATAAAAATTATTTCCCGGGAAATAAATTATTTCTTTTTAATAATAAAAAATGTTTAAAATATCTAAAAATATTGTATAATATCTCTAGAAAAAAAGAGGAAGTGTATCAAAATGGAATATGATATCATAGTAGTAGGTGGAGGTCACGCAGGATGTGAAGCATGCTTAGCATCTGCACGTTTAGGAAATAAAACTCTATTAGTAACAGGAAATATAAATAATATAGCCGATATGCCATGTAATCCTTCAATTGGAGGACCAGCTAAAGGAATAATTGTTAGAGAAATAGATGCCTTAGGTGGAGAAATGGCTAATAATATAGATCATAGTTGTCTTCAAGTAAAAATGCTTAATACTAAAAAAGGTCCAGCAGTAAGAGCTTTACGTGCCCAAGGTGATAAAATAACATACCCAAAAGCAATGATAGAAACAATTAAAAATACTAATAATCTTGATATTAAAGAATCATTAGTAGAAGACTTAATAGTAGAAAATAATATTGTTAAAGGTGTTATATTAGAAACTGGTGAAGAAATAAAAGCTAAAGCCGTAGTTTTAACTACAGGGACTTATTTAAGAGCAGTAATACTAAGAGGATCAAATAAAACAGTAAGTGGTCCACATGGCGAAAGACCATCTAAATTTTTATCAACTAAACTAAAAGAATATGGTTTTACAATTCAACGTTTAAAAACAGGAACTCCTCAAAGAATAGAAAAAAGCAGTATAGATTACTCAAAAGCAAGTTTAGAACCAGGTGATAATGTACCTCATACTTTTTCATACGATAACGAACCATTATATAAAGTAGAAGATCAAGTACCATGTCATTTAATATATACAACCCCTGAAACACATAAAATAATAATGGATAATTTAGATAAATCTGCAATGTATGGTGGATATGCCGAAGGAATTGGTCCAAGATATTGTCCATCAATAGAAGATAAAGTAGTAAGATTTAAAGATAAAGAAAGACATCAATTATTCTTAGAACCAGAAAGTATCTATTATGATGATATATATGTACAAGGATTTTCAACAAGTATGCCAGAAGAAATTCAAGATTTAATGGTTCATAGTCTTCCTGGTTTAGAAAATGCTAAAATATTAAAATACGCTTATGCAATAGAATATGATGCAATTGATCCATTACAACTTAAACAATCATTAGAAACAAAAGTCTTAGAAAATCTATTCACAGCTGGGCAAATTAATGGAACAAGTGGATATGAAGAAGCAGCCGGACAAGGTTTAATAGCAGGTATAAATGCTTCTAGAAAAATAAATAATCAAGAACCATTAATTTTAAAAAGAAATGAATCTTACATTGGAGTTTTAATAGATGATTTAGTAACAAAAGGTGTAAAAGATCCATATAGACTATTAACTTCACGAGCTGAGTATAGACTATTATTAAGACATGATAATGCAGATATAAGATTAAGAGAATATGGTTACAAGATAGGATTAATAAGTGAAGACAAATATAAAAAATTTCTTAAAAAGAAAGCAGATATTAATAAACTATTTGCAATGTTGAAAGAAAATAGAATAACACCAAAAAAAGCAACTAATGATTATATAAGTTCAATAAATTCAACACCATTAAAAGATGGAATATCACTATATGAATTTCTAAAACGTCCAGAAATAACAATGGAACATTTAAGCCATTTTATTAATATACCATTCTCAAAAGAAGTAAAAGAACAAGTAGAAATAAATACAAAATACGAAGGATATATAAAAAAGGCTAATAAAGAGGCCGATAAAATGTTGGCTCTAGAAGAAAAAAATATTCCTGAAGATATTGATTATAATAAGATACCTAATTTAGCAAGTGAAGCAAGACAAAAATTAATTGAAATAAAACCAACAACACTAGGCCAAGCTTCAAGAATAAGTGGTGTAAATCCCGCTGATATATCAATTATAATGGTATATTTAAGGAGATATAATAATGAATGAGAAAGAATTTATAGATGAATTAAAGAATCTTAATATAACAATTACAGAAGAACAATTAGTTAAACTAAATAAATTTTATGAATTATTAATAGAATGGAATCAAAAAATAAATCTAACAAGAATAACAGAAAAAAAAGATGTTTTTTTGAAACATTTCTATGATAGCTTAACAATAACAAGAATAATCGATTTAAATAAAATAAGTACACTATGTGACGTAGGAACAGGAGCGGGCTTTCCTGGAATTGTTTTAAAAATAGTTTATCCTCATTTAAAAATAACATTAGTTGATTCACTTCAAAAAAGAGTTAATTATTTAAATACAATAATTAAAGAATTAAATTTAGAAAATATTACTGCTATTCATGTCAGAGCAGAAGATTATAATGAAAAGTTTGATTTAGTAACTGCTAGAGCAGTAGCTAATATAGAAAAATTATTAACATATACGATGCATTTAGTTAATAATAATGGCCATTTTGTCGCAATGAAAGGAAATATAGAAGAAGAATTAACACCAATAATAGAACAAAAACTAAATAAAAAATATAATTTTGTAAAAGTAGATAAATTTTCACTACCAAAAGAAAATAGTAATAGAAGCTTAATAAAAATAGCTTTAAAAAAAAATAATTAAAAGGCAAGCTTTAAAAACTTGCTTTTTATATGTAAAAATAATATTGAAAGAACTATAAAAATAATATATAATAGTCATAGTAGAATAAAGGGAGGAAAAGCCTATGAATAATAATGAAACAAATGCAGAAGTAGTATATTTACACTTAGATGATATAATCCCAAACAGGTTTCAACCACGTGAAGTATTTGATGAACGTGCTTTAAAAGAATTAGCAATATCTATAAAAGAACATGGTGTAATTCAACCAATAATAGTAAGAAGTGTAAATGGTAAATATGAAATAATTGCTGGTGAACGTCGATATAAAGCAACTGCATTAGCAGGCTTAACAAAAATCCCTGCAATAATTAGAAACTTAGATGATAAAGAAAGTTCAAAAGTAGCTTTATTAGAAAATCTTCAAAGAAAAAATTTAAATCCTATAGAAGAAGCTAGAACTTATCAAAAAATATTAGAGTTAGACGAAATGACACAAGATGAATTAGCAAAAACAATGGGAAAAAGTCAATCAGCAGTAGCAAATAAAATTCGACTATTATCATTACCGGATGATATTCAAGAATTATTATTAAAAGAACAAATTTCAGAAAGACATGCAAGAGCATTACTAAATATACCAGATAGCAAAAAGCAAAAAGAAATGGTGAAAAAAGTAATAACTAATAAGATGACAGTAAGAGCATTAGAAGAAGAAATTTCTAGACTATATCCAAAAAATAATAATGATCAAGAATCTGGAGATAATGGAGGTATGGTAAATATGCAACAAATTATTAATTATGGCGAAATAAATAATAATGATTTATTAGAAGAACCAAAAAATTCATATTTTACCAATGAACAATTTAACCCTGTTAGTGTTGAAAATATAAAAGAACAAGCGACTGATATAACACTACCATCATCAACAAATGTACCAGGTGGATTAGATGATTTATTAAATATTCAAGGTACACCAAATATAAATTCAAATCAATTTTCAGCAGCAGCAGCAATTAATGACAGTAATAATTTGATTGATAATACTATTAATAAAAAAGATTATTTTGCATCTCCAGACTTAACACAATCACAAGAAAGATTCATGCCTGCAGATGTACAAACTGTATCACCTGTAGATAATAATCAAAATAGTATATTTAATATTCCAACTCCAATAATGGGCACCAATTCATCAACAAATTATACTATCCAACAAGCAATATCTAAGATAAGAGAGTTAGTAAAAGAACTTGAATTAAATGGCATAAAAATTAATATTGATGAAATGGATTTTCCTAATGCATATCAAGTTATTATTAAGGTTGATAAAACAGAAAATTAAAGTAGATAAAAATCTACTTTTTTTGATAAAATCATTTCAAAAATGTCATTTATTTGATACAATGAATAAGTAAAATGGAAAATGGGTGATTAGATGGGAAAGGTTATATCATTAGTAAATCAAAAAGGTGGCGTAGGCAAGACTACAACAAGTATAAATCTTTCTGCATCATTAGCAGTATTAGGGAAAAAAGTTTTATTGATAGATTTAGATCCTCAAGGAAATACAACTACTGGTGTAGGAATTAATAAAGGAGAAATAGAAAAAAGTATTTATAATGTTTTAAATGGTGAATGTAATATAGCAGAAGCCATGATAAAAACAAAATATAAAAATTTATATGTATTACCAGCAACAATAAATTTAGCTGGATTAGAATCAGAATTAACAGAAAAAAGCAGACAAATAGCCGGATTTGATAAGAGCAAACAATTAAAAAACAGTTTAAACGAAGTAAAAGAAAGCTTTGATTTTGTTATAATTGATTGCCCTCCTTCACTTAGTGTAATTACAACAAATGCTTTAACTGCATCAAATTCCGTAATTATACCAGTTCAATGTGAATTCTTTGCTTTAGAGGGAATTACTCAATTAATAAAAACAATAAGATTAGCTCAACAAAATTTAAATCCAACACTTGATATAGAAGGGGTTTTATTAACTATGCTAGATTCTAGAACTAATTTAGGATTTGAAGTAGTAGAAGATATAAGAAAATTCTTTAAGGAAAAAGTATATAATACAATAATCCCAAGATTAGTAAGATTAACAGAAGCTCCATCACATGGAGAACCAATAATAGCTTATGATCCAAAAAGTCGTGGTTCAGAGGCTTATATAAATTTAGCTAAGGAAGTGATTGAAAGAAATGGAGACAAATAATAAAAGAAGAGCATTAGGAAGAGGATTAGAAGAATTATTTTATAATGAACCAATAGATTATAATAAGGTAGAAGAAAAAATAATTGATCAAACTCCAAAAGAAGAAATAGTAAAAGTTCCATTATCAGAATTAAGAAGTAATCCATATCAGCCAAGAAAAGTATTTGATGAGACAGCTTTAGAAGAATTAGCATCATCAATAAAAGAACATGGCGTTTTTCAACCAATTATAATAAAAAAGAGTATTAATGGCTATGAAATAATAGCCGGTGAAAGAAGAGTAAAAGCTTCTCAAAAAGCAGGTTTAACAGAAATTCCAGCTATTATTAGAGATTTCAACGATAATGAAATGATGGAAATTGCATTATTAGAAAATCTTCAAAGAGAAGACTTAAATGCAATAGAAGAAGCCATTGCATACAAAAAATTAATAAATGCATTAGATTTAACTCAAGAAGAATTAGCAAACAGAATAGGTAAAAGTCGTAGTCATATAACAAATATGCTAGGATTGCTAGTTTTACCACAAGAAGTTCAAGATGCACTAAGTAAAAAAGAAATAAGCATGGGTCATGCTAGAGTAATAAGTAAATTAAGTGATGAAAATCAACAAATTAGTGTTACAAAGCAGACAATAGAAGAAGGATTAAGTGTAAGACAAATAGAAAATTTAACTCAATCAGACAAAAAATATGTAAAAACACATGAAATAAAAAAGACACCAAAGAAAGCAAATAGTGAATACACATATTTAGAAGATGAACTAAGCGAAAAATTAGGAACAAAAGTAAAAATAAAGAACAACAAACTAGAAATATCATTTGTAAATAATAATGATTTAAATAGATTACTAGAGATAATGAATTTACAATCAAGGAGTTAAATATGAAAACAAATATAAATATTACTCAAATTATTTCACCATTAATATATATATTAATTGGTGTTGTTATCTATCAAGTAATAAAAAATATAGTAGAGAAAAGTATAAATACTAGTAAAATAACAACAAAGGCACATCAACAACGAGCAAAGACTTTAAAAATGCTAATTTTAAATATAATTAAATATATTACAGTTATACTTGTAACACTAGCAATACTATCAGTATTTGGTATTAATGTAAAATCAATAATAGCCGGATTAGGTATAACAACAGCAATAATAGGATTAGCTTTTCAAGATTTAGCAAAAGACTTAATAGCTGGAATATCAATAATAACTGAAAATCAATATGAAGTTGGAGATACAATCGAAGTTGATGGATTTATGGGTGAAGTTATATCGCTAGGATTAAAAACAACAAAAATAAGAAATATAAGTGGAGCAACCCAAATTATAGCAAATCATAATATGGATAAAATTATAAATTATAGTCTCCATGATACTTTAGCTATTGTAGATGTAGGTACAAGTTATGAACACTCACCAGAAGAAGTAGAAAAAGTATTAAACAATTTATCATCTAAGTTAAGCGGAAAAATTCCAAATGCAACAGGTGATGTTGAAGTACTTGGTATTAATAGTCTTGATGAATCAGCAGTTACATATAGAGTAACAGTGCCAGTAAAATCAATGCACCACTTTGAAACAGAAAGATTATTACGTAGAGAAATAAAAAAAGCTTTTGATGAAGCTAATATTAAAATACCTTTCCCACAAATAGAGGTTCATAATGGAAAATAGAAATGATTATACATTAGGTACAAAAGTAATAATGAAAAAGCCACATCCATGTGGAACAAATGAATGGGAAATAACACGATTAGGAGCAGATATAAAAATAAAATGCTTAAATTGTGGGAGAACAGTGTTAATTCCTAGAATTGAATTTAATAAGAAGTTAAAAAAGATAATAAAAGAGGAGGAGTAAAAATGGTTGGCAAGAAAAAATTGCATCTAAAAAAATTTAATATTCATCCGATAACAGCCTTTATATTATTAACATTTTTAGTATTAATTTTAAGTGCAATTCTATCTGGTTTAGAAATGCAAGCAAGTTATAATATAGTAAACCCAAATACAAATGAACTAGAGCCTACATTAGTCGCTGTAGAAAACATGTTAAATTTTGATGGTATAAAGTTTATTATTGCAAATGCTACAAAAAATTTTATAAGTTTTGCGCCATTAGCAACATTAATAATATCATTAATAGGATTATCAATTGCAGAATCAACTGGTTTTATTGAAGCGCTAAGTCGAAGAAAATTAAGCAAAATGCCTAAATATGCATTAACATTTTTAATTATCTTTATATCAACATGCTCTTCACTAATAAATGAAGTTGGATATGCAATACTTATACCTTTATCAGCACTAATATATTTTATAAATAACAGAAATCCAATTACTGGTATTATAACTGCATTCTGTGGAACAGCGTTTGGATATGGAGTATCAATATTTGTAGGAACTGCAGAAGTTTCATTAATAGGTTATACAGAAAGTGCAGCAAAATTAATCGATGAAAATGCTCATATTGCACTATCCTCAAATTTAATTTTCATAATAGTAGCAACAATTGCACTATCAATAATAGGTACTATCGTAATTGAAAAAATGATAGCTCCAAAAATAGGAAAATATAAAATTGATGATGAGGAATCACCAACTGAACAATATAAAATATTAGATCTAGAAGAAATTGAACAAGAAGAAATCCAACGAGATAAAAATGAAAAAGCAGGTTTAAAAAGAGCTCTAATCGTAGGAATAATAATTTTATTACTTTTTGCATATATGATAATACCTGGTTTACCAAAATCTGGAGTTTTATTAGATTTAAATGAAACAACATATCTAAATCAATTATTTGGAGAAAAATCTTATTTTCAAGATGGATTTACTTATATGGTTGCTATATTCTTGACATTAACTGGATTAGCATATGGTTTTGGAGCCCATACTATAAAAAATGATAAGGCAATGTTTAAAAGGACAGAGCAAGCCTTCTCTAAATTAGGAAATATATTTATTTTGATGTTTGTTGTAGCTCAGTTCATAGCAATATTTAAAAAAACAAATATCGGAACAGTTATTACAGCATGGTTAGCTAATTTACTAAGTATATTAGAATTTACAGGCTTACCATTAATAATAATAAGTATGGTTTTGATTGCTTTATCTAATTTTGTATTAACTGGAACTTCAACAAAATGGATTATATTTTCTCCAGTAATAGTACCAATGTTTTTACAATCTAACATATCTGCTGAATTTGCTCAAATAGTAATGAGAGCAGGTGATTCAATGACAAATGGATATACACCATTATTAGCAGCATTTGTTATTTATATCGGCTATTTAAATATATATAATTTAAATACTAGAAGACCATATGGTATTAAAAAATCACTTAAATTAATAACACCATATTTGTTAATAATTTCTGCAAGTTGGATTTTATTAATAGTATGTTGGTATATAACAGGTCTTCCAATAGGCCCTGGAGTTTTTCCAACAATTTAACACCTGAAAAGGTGTTTTCTATTGCTTAAATAGTAAAAAGAAATTATAATATTTTACAGAGAAAAGAGGAGATATATATGAGTTTGACAGCTGGAATAGTTGGTTTACCAAATGTTGGAAAATCAACACTATTTAATGCTATAACTAATCAAAAAATATTAGCTGAAAATTATCCATTTGCAACAATAGAACCAAATGTAGGTGTTGTAACCGTACCAGATAAAAGAATGGATAAGTTAAAAGAAATGTACGATCCTAATAGATTTATCCCAACAGCTTATGAATTTACTGATATAGCTGGACTAGTAAAAGGAGCATCAAAAGGTGAGGGACTAGGTAATAAATTTTTATCACACATTAGAGAAGTAGATGCAATAGTTGAAGTTGTCCGTTGTTTTGATGATGGGAAAATTATACATGTAGATGGTAATATTGATCCAATTCGTGATATAGAAACAATAAATTTAGAGTTAGCAATATCAGATTTAGATATAATAAATAATCGTTTAGAAAAAGTAGCAAAAAAAGCAAGAACAACAAAAAATAAAGATGATCTATTAGAAGTGGAAATTTTAGAAAAGTCAAAGAAAGCCCTAGAAGAAAATATACCATTACGTAGAATAAATTTAACAAGTGAAGAAAAGAAAATAATTAAATCATATAGCTTTTTGACATTAAAACCAATAATATATTTAGCAAATATCAAAGAATCAGAATTAGGAAATCCAGATAATGAATATGTAAAATTAGTAAAAGAATATGCATCAAAAGAAAATGCTAAAGTAGTAAGCTTATGTGCTAAAGTAGAAGAAGAATTAAGTGAATTATCAAAAGAAGATAAAGAAGAAATGTTAGAGGGATTAGGCTTAGATAATTCTGGCCTTGATAAATTGATAACAGCAACATATGATATACTTGGTCTAGCTACATATTTTACAGTAGGAAAAGATGAAGTAAGAGCATGGACTTTTAAAAAGGGAATGAATGCTAAAGAATGTGCAGGTATTATTCATACTGACTTTGAAAAAGGCTTTATAAGAGCAGAAGTAATATCATATACAGATTTAATTGAATGCGGTAGTGAATTAAAAGTAAAAGAATCAGGGAAGGCAAGACTAGAGGGTAAAGATTATTTAATGCAAGATGGAGATATTTGCCATTTTAGATTTAACGTTTAATGAAAAGTAAAATAACAATAATAGAAACTGGAATAAAAGATGGTATTTTTAGTAAAAATGCCGTTTTTTATCCCAAAACTATGACTACCCAAGAAATTAAAAGTATATTTAAAGAATGTCGAAATAATTTAGGAAAAAAGTATAATATTGATGGAAATAAAATAGTACAATCATTTCAAAAAAATAGTAAAAGCGACAGTGAATATCCTGATGGAACATATTACGTATTAGATCCAGACAAAATTAAAGAAATAGATTATTGGAATGAAAAAATACCATCAGATATTATAATTTTAGAACAAAAGCATAAAGGAATTATAGTCGGTCACCAAATGGCAGATTGCCCAATTCTAATAGCTGAAGATAGAAAGCTTGGTGTAACAGCCCTATCCCATTGTGGAGCAGTATATATTAATAGAAAGTTACCAATAGATACAATAAAATCTTTACAAAAAGAATATAATAGTAATTTAAATGATATATATGTTTATATAGGAAGTTGTGCTACAAAAAAAACATATATATATGATAAGTATCCTCTTTGGGCAACAAATAAAGAAGTCTGGAAAAATTGTATAGTCGAAAATAACAATAATTACTATATCGATATGGTACAAGCAATAACCAATCAGTTAAATAAGATAGGAATAAAAAATATAGAATTTAGTAACAGAGATACAGTAACAGATGATTACTTTTATTCACATATAGCTGCTTATAATGGAAAAATAAATAAAAAAGGTCAAAATTTTGTAGGGTTTTTCTATAAATAAATGTAGACAAAATAATTAGCATTTGATATAATACATCCGAGTATTAAAAATGCTCCTTGCTATCATTTGATAGCCATTAGTCCAAAAGGAGGTGCGAAATATGAACAAATATGAAGTAATGTTTATCGTTAGACCAGACATGGAAGAAGCTGAAATTGCAAAAACAGCTGAAGACATGAAGAAGGTATTAACAGATAAAAAAGCTAAACTTGTAGAAGAAAAACCTATGGGTCAAAGAGAATTAGCATACGAAATTAATAAATTCAAAACAGGATACTATTATTTATTCGTTGTAGAATCTAATAGTGAAGCTGTTAAAGAATTTGATCGTGTAGCTAGAATTAATGAAAGTTTACTTCGTCATCTAGTTGTAAAAGTAGAAGACTAAGAGAAAGAGGTATTTATGAACAAAGTATTTTTAATAGGAAGATTAACTAGAGATCCAGAATTAAGATATACAGGAAGTAATACAGCTGTTGCGACTTTTTCTCTAGCAGTAAATAGAAGCTTTACAAATCAATCAGGTGAAAGAGAAGCAGATTTTATTAATATAGTTGTTTGGAGAAAACAAGCTGAAAATGTTAAAAATTACCTAAGTCAAGGTAGTCAAGTAGCAATAGATGGTCGTCTTCAAACTAGAAGCTATGATGATAATAATGGCCAAAAAAGATATGTTACTGAAGTAGTCGCAGATAATGTTGAATTCTTAGGAACAAAATCTTCCTCAAATAATTCTAATAATACCGGTTACGCTCAATCAAATGAGGGACCAACACCTTATGATTTTGGAAATACTCCAGAACCTAAGGGAACAGATGTAGAAAGTAATCCATTTGCTGATTTTGGTTCAAGTATTGAAATAAGTGATGATGAATTACCATTCTAAAAAGGAGGAAAAATAATGGCAGAATTTAGAAGAAAGAAAAAAGTATGTGCTATGTGTTCTGGAAAGCCACCAGTTGACTATAAAGATCCAGAAACATTAAAAAGATATACAAATGAAAAAGGTAAAATAGTACCAAGAAGAGTTACTGGAAACTGTGCATTACATCAAAGATATATTGCAAACCAAGTAAAAAGAGCTCGTGCTATTGCTTTAATGCCTTATACAAAATAAAAAAAGAACCAAATGGTTCTTTTTTTTTCTAAAAGCCCAAAACCAATTAGACAAATATAGTAATTTGATATATAATAATATTGATATTTAGCAGGAGGATAATATGGGAATATTAGAAAATAAAAATCAATTTAATAGAGCAATAAAAAATAGTAAAGACATATTTTTAATGGCTCATAAAGATTTAGATTTGGATGCTTTAGGAAGCTCTGTAGCATTAAGTGTTATTTTGAGTCATAAAAAGAAAAATTGCTATATAATTATTGATGATAAAAAACATGAATTAGGTGTAGAAAAAGTATTACGTGAATTAGAAGGGTGCATCAAAGTAATTAAAAGCGAAGATATAGAAAAATATTTAAATCATAATGCTAATAAAAATCTTTTAATAATACTAGATACAAATAAACCTGAATTAGTACAAAATAAAGAAGTACTAAATTTAATTGATAATAAAATAGTGATAGATCATCATGATGAAACTAAATCATCAATAAAAGCAGACCTATCAATTATTGATAATGAAGTATCCAGTACTTGCGAAATAATAACTTCTTTAGTAGAATATTATGACGTAGAGTTCGAACCATATTATGCAACTATATTATTGTCAGGAATAGTATTAGATACAAACAATTTTACTTTAAAAACAACTTCTGAAACATACTATGCTGCTTACTACTTATCTTGTCTAGGTGCAAGCGCTAAGAAAGTGCAGTATTTACTAAAACAAGATGTAATGGAATATACTGAACGTCAAAAATTATTAACAGGAATAGAAACAATAGATGGAAAAGTAGCATTCACTAAGGCAGCACCATATACAATTTATCGTCGTGAAGACTTAGCAAAAACCGCTGATACATTATTATTCTTTAATAATATTGAAGCATCTTTTGTAATAGGTAAAATTGGCAAAGATACAATAGGTCTAAGTGCTAGAAGTCTAGGAAATTATGAAATAGAGCCTATCTTAGAAAAATTAGGCGGCGGTGGAGACGCATATAATGGAGCAGCCAAATTTGAAAAAACAACTATAAGTAAAGTTGAGCAAATGTTAAAGAAAGAAATTGAAAAACAGGATGGTGAATAATAATGGAAGTTATTTTTGTTAAAGACTTAAAAAACCAAGGTAAAAAAGGCCAAATAAAAGAAGTAAAAGATGGATATGCACAAAATTTTCTAATAAAAAATGGTTATGCAGTAGCAAAAACAAAAGAAAATCTTTCAAAATTAGAACACGAAAAAGCAAAAAAAGCGGCAACAGAAGAAGAAAATAAAAAGATTGCAGAAGAGATAAAAAAACAGCTTGATAAGCAAGTGATTGAATTTAAAGTTAAAACAGGCGAAGGCGATAAAGTATTTGGAAGTATTAGTGTTAAGCAAATAAAAGAAGCCTTACAAAAAAACGGGTTCAAAATAGAAAAGAATCAAATAGATAATACAAATTCGATTTCATCATTAGGTTTCCATAATGTTAAAATAAATTTATATCCAGGGGTTGAAGCTATAATTAAAGTACACGTAGTAAAGTAGAGGTGGTAGTATGCCAGCAAGAATAATGCCAAATAATCAAGAAGCAGAAGAATCAGTACTAGGAGCTTGTTTTTTATCAAAATATGCTCTTCAGAAGGCTAATGAAAATTTGACACCAGAAGCATTTTATAATGATAAAAATGCCAAAATATTCTCAGCTATGGTAAATTTAGCTGAAGAAAAGACTCCAATAGATATTACTACAGTAACAAGCTATTTAAAAAAGAAAAATGAATTAACAGAAGTTGGTGGAGTAGAATACTTAACAGAAGTATTAAACTTTGTTCCAACAGCTACTAATGTAGACTACTATATAAAAATAGTAGAAGAATCTGCAATTTTAAGAAATTTAATTGAAACAGCAACAAATATAGCCGAAGAAGGATATAGAACTGATGAAACAGTAAATGAAATTTTAGATAATTCGGAAAAAAGAATATTAAATATTGTTAAAAATCGTAAGTCGAGTGAATTTCGTTCAATAAAAGATGTCCTAGCTAAGACTCAAGCAGATTTAGAAAAATTATCCGAAAACAAAGGTGAAATAACAGGGCTAGAAACAGGATGGTATGATTTTGATAGACTAACAACAGGATTACATCCCAATGAATTTATCATAATTGCCGCTCGACCAGCTATGGGTAAAACAGCTTTTGCTCTAAATTTAGCAACCCATGTGGCTATGACTCAAGAAAAAAGCGTAGCAGTATTTAACTTAGAAATGAGTGCAGAACAATTAGCAATGCGTATATTATCATCTCTAGGTCAATTAGAAGGTTTCAAATTAAGAACTGGTAATTTAATGAATAATGATTGGAAAAGAATAAATGAAGCTGTGTCACAATTATCAAATACAAATTTAGTAATAGATGATACACCAGGTATTACAATAGGTGAAATAAGAGCAAAATGTAGAAGACTTGCTAGTAGTGAAAAAGGATTAAGTTTAGTAGTTATTGATTACTTGCAATTAATATCAGGTGGAAAAAATTATGGTAGTAATAGACAACAAGAAGTATCAGATATATCAAGAAGTTTAAAAACTTTAGCAATGGAATTAAATGTACCGGTAATAGCTTTATCACAATTATCACGTAGTGTAGAAGGAAGAGAAGATAAAAGACCATTAATGAGTGATTTACGTGAATCTGGTTCTATTGAACAAGATGCAGATATTGTAGCATTCTTATATAGAGATGATTACTATAATAAAGAAGCCAGAACAGAAGATAACACTAGTATAAGTGAACTAATAATAGGAAAGCATCGTAATGGTCCAACTACTACAATAGAGTTGCTATTTAAAAAGAATACATCAACATTCCTAAACTTAAGAAGAGAAAAAGAGAATACGGAGGGATAAAATGCCAAATAAAAAACTAAAGAATTTAGTAATTTTGTTAGCATTAGCAGCTTTTATATTATCGACAGGATTTACTCCAAAAAGATTAACTCCACATACAGTATATAGAGTTTACTTAAAAGGAGAATCATTAGGCTTAATAAAATCAAAAGAACAATTAGAAAATTATATTGATAAAAAACAAGCTGAAATAAAAGCAAAATATAATGTTGATAAAGTATATATTCCATCAGATTTAGATATCATAAAAGAAATAACTTATGATGACAATTTAACATCAGTTGAAAAAATATACAGTGAAATAAAAGATATATCACCATTTACAATTAAGGGTTATTCTATAACTATTCATGGGGTAGAAACTCAAGATGTTACAGGAAAAACAGTAAAAAGTGAAAATAATGTTATTTATGTTTTAGATAAAAATATTTTTCGAGAAGCAGTTGATAAAGTAGCAAAATCATTTATTTTAGAAGAGGATTACAATGCATATGCTAATGATACTCAAGCAAAAATAGATGATACAGGTAAAATTATAGAAAATATTTATTTACAAAATACAATAACAATAAAGCAGAAAAAAATTCCTGTAAATAAAACAATTTATCAAAATGAAGAAGACTTGAGTAAATACTTAATATTTGGTACAGTAGACGAACAACAAAAGTATGTAGTCCAAGATGGAGATACGCTTGAAGATATAGCATTCAATAATAAGGTATCTACAAATGAATTGTTAATAGCAAATCCTTCAATTGGAGATGCTAATAGTTTATTATATCCTGGCCAAGTTATAACAATTGGTGTTTTAAAACCTCAATTTAATATAGTTGAAGTTGATCATGTTGTTTTCTATGAAACTAAGAATTTTACTACTGATACACAATATGATAATAATCAATATGAAGGTTATACTGAAATAAGACAAAAAGGTGTAAATGGTGAAAATAAAGTAACTCAAAAAGTTCAAAAAGTTAATGGCGAAACTACAAACTTAGTTACTGTTAATACTGAAACAATAAAAGAACCAATTACAGAAATAATAGTAAAAGGTGGTAAAAAGAATGTCCATGGTTATGGAAGTGTCGTACCTACAAGAGGTGAATGGGGCTGGCCAGCAACATGCTCATCAGTATCAAGTGGTTTTGGTTACCGTTGGGGAGCATTACACGATGGTGTTGATATAGCAGGTTGTGGTTATGGTTCGAACATATTTGCAGCTCAATCAGGTGTTGTTGTAGCTTCGCAAAGAAAAAATGGTGGCTATAAAGGTGGCTATGGAGATAATGGAGAATATATAATAATAGACCATAAAAATGGTTATTACACAATTTATGCACACTTATGTCCTGGCTGTCGTTATGTAAGTGTTGGTGATACTGTTGTAAAAGGACAAGTCATTGGTGGTATGGGAATGACAGGAGCAGCAACAGGTGTTCACTTACACTTTGGATTATGGTATGGTTATCCTTATCGTGGAGGTAGAGCTCAAAACGCTTTAAGTTACTATTAATGAAAGTTAGAACAATTGCCAGTGGATCAAAAGGAAATTGTACTATCATTTTATCAGAAAATATAAATCTAATAATAGATATGGGAATTTCCTACTTAACTTTAAAAAAAAGTTTAGAAGAAAATTCCCTTTCTTTTGATAATTTTGATGGTATATTAATTACCCACTGTCACAAAGACCATATAAGGGGGTTATCCTCATTAATAAAACATACCAAATTAAATGTATACATACCAGAATCAATGTATGATAGCCTAAAAGAACATTTACCACAAGAACGTAGTATATTTATCGAAGATAAATTTACTTTAAATGATCTTACAATAGAACTAATTCATACATCTCATGATGCTCCAAGCTCTGTTGGATTTATTATTACTAGTAAAAATAGTAGCCTAGTATATATAACAGATACGGGATATATAAATAGAAAATATTTACCAAAAATATCAAATAAAAATGTTTACGTTATAGAAAGCAATCATGATGAAGTGATGTTGATGGATGGTCCATACCCAAGATTTTTAAAAGAAAGAATAATTAGTGATATAGGACATCTTTCCAATAATGCTACAGCAAAATATTTAACAAAAATAGTAGGAGATAATACTAAAACAATTTTGTTAGCACATATAAGCGAAACAAATAACACTGAAGAATTAGCATTAAGAACAATAAAAGAAAGCCTAAAAGATACAGACATAACCATTTTAGCAGCAAGACAAGATGAGTCAAGTTTAATGATAGAGGTGTAATATGATAAAAATAATAACCGTCGGCTCAATAAAAGAAAAGTACTTAAAAGAAGCAATAGATGAATACTTAAAAAGATTAAGTAAATACACAAATATACAAATAATAGAATTAAAAGATGAAGGACTAGTAGAGCCATCTAAAGCAATAGAAAAAGAAGCTGAAAAAATAGAAAAACATATTCAAGATAAAGACTATATAATAACCTTAGAAATAGAAGGAAAAGAATTAACATCAGAAGAATTTTCAAAAAATCTTTCAAATATCCAAATAGAAAACAGTAATATAACTTTTATAATAGGTGGAAGCTATGGACTAAGTCAAAATATTAAAAATAAAGCAAAAATGCATTTATCATTTTCAAAAATGACATTTCCCCATCAATTATTTAGAGTTATTTTATTAGAACAAATATATAGAGCCTTTAAAATAATGAATAATGAGAGTTATCATAAATAGGAGGAAATATGATAGGTAATGATTGGGATAATTTATTAAAAGAAGAGATAAAAAAAGACTATTTTTTAAATCTCATTAATTTTATAAAAAATGAATACAATCATAAAAAAATTTATCCAAAACAAAGCGAAGTTTTTAATGCATTTCGCTACACCAGATTTGATAAAATAAAAGTAGTCATTTTAGGTCAAGATCCATATCATGGACCAAATCAGGCTGAAGGATTATCATTCTCAGTAAGTAATAAAGTACTAAAACCACCATCATTAAAAAATATATTTAAAGAGCTTGAAAATGATTTAAAAATCCCTTTTCCGGAACATAACTCACTTAAACCGTGGGCAAAACAAGGGGTATTATTATTGAATGCTGTATTAACAGTAGAAGAACATAATCCTACATCTCACAAAGATCATGGTTGGGAGCAATTTACTGATAGTGTTATTAAAATAATTAATCAAAAAAATACACCTGTAGTTTTTATATTATGGGGAAGTTATGCAAGAGCCAAGAAAAAACTAATAACAAATCCAATACACTATATAATAGAATCAGCTCATCCATCCCCATTTTCAGCATATAACGGTTTTTTTGGTAGTAAACCATTTTCAAAAGCAAATGCTTTTTTAAAAGCAAATAATATAAAAGAAATTGACTGGAGAATAGAATAAAAAAAGAATCATAAAGATTCTTTTTTATTTTTGAGCTTGAACTGCAGTTATAGATATAACTCCAACAATATCCTCAACTGAGCAACCACGTGATAAATCATTAACTGGTGAAGCAATACCTTGACATATAGGACCGTAAGCTTCAGCTTTTGCTAGTCTTTGAACTAACTTATATCCACAATTCCCAGCATCTAAATCAGGAAATACCAAAACATTAGCTCTACCTGCAACATCATTATTAGGTGCTTTTATTTTAGCAATTTCTGGGACAATAGCTGCATCAACTTGAAATTCACCATCAATTTTATAATTATATTTACCTTTTGCTATATTAACTGCTTCAACAACTTTATCTACATCTTCATGCTTAGCACTTCCAAGAGTTGAATGCGAAAGCATTGCTACATAAGGTTCTTCTTGAACTAAAAAATGAAAACTTTTAGCACTACTATTTGCAATATCTGCTAATCGTTCTGGATCTGGATTTTGTTCAAGACCTGCATCAGCAAATATAAATGTACCATTACTTCCATATTCACAATTAGGAACACACATAAGGAAAAAAGCAGATACTAATTCATCCTCCCCATCAGTTTTTATAATTTGTAGTGCAGGTCTTAAAGTATTCGAAGAAGAATGGCATGCACCAGAAACAATCCCATCAGCTCGATTAGTTTTAACTAGCATACATGCAAAATACATATAATCATTTAGAACTAACTCTTTGGCTTCATCATAGGTTAGCCCCTTGTTCTTTCTAAGATCAAAAAGCTTGTTAATTAATTCATCTGTAAAACTACAATTAACAGGATCAATTATTGTAGCGTCACTAATATCATATTTACAATTATCTAATTCATCCTTTTTACCTATAATAATAATATTTGCTATTTTTTCTTTTAAAACAATAGAAGCCGCAGCTAATACACGTTCATCCATATATTCAGGCAATACTATAGTCTTAATATCATTTTTAGCTCTTTCTTTAATTTTATCTATAAATTTCATAAAACCACCCTTTACTTTTCATTTAAAATTTCATAAATTTCCCTTTTTTCATTATTATAGAAATCCTTTTTTTGATATTTTTTAAAAAATGCTACTATACTACCAGGGAAAGTAACAACTAATGAATTAAATGAAACTACTGAATCATTATAGAACTTAATCGCAGCCATTAAATTAATTTCATTATTATTAATTTTATCAATAAGTTCTATTAACTTTTTATTTTTAGATAATTTATCATTTTCATCAAGTGTTTCAAATAATTTATTATAAGATTTTTTCAAAAGATCAAATAATTCAAAATTATTAAAATCATTACTTATAGTAGAAAGTTCTGGTAAAAAGTCTTCTACTTTTAAAGATTTTATAATAATAGGAGAAGTACGCTCTAATAAATCTTTTTTAGTTTGTAAAAATATATCAACATTATTTTCAGCTTCTTCAATTTTTATTATTGATAATTGAAATTTATTATTAGAAACAATAATTAATACAATAAAAATAATAGCAATTAGAATAAATACTCCAATAAGTATTTCCATAAAACCACCTCTATCATAAGTAATTATATCAAAATAACAAATTATATACAAATAAAAAAAGCCAATGTTGGCTTTTAAAAATTAATGTTTGCATATAATAATAAAAATATAGCTAATAAGATAAAGAAAATAGTAATGCATGATCCACATAAAGCACCAGTTTTTGCAAATTTTGCATGATATTCTTCTTTCTTATCTTTAAAATAATAGTATAAAACAAAACCTACTGGAAAACATAAAATACTAGTAAATAGAATGATAACTCTATCTTCTAAACTTATTTTTCCATCATAAAAATCTTTCTTTTTAACTTCCTTTGACATTATAAACGCCTCCTACTATATTGATTATATCAAAAACAAATATTTTGTACAAGAAAATATAATTAATAAGCGTTGTATTGACTATTTTTTTCGTCAAATGTTGAATCAGTAATATTTGGTTCAGTTCCTTTTATAAAATACATGACTTTCTGCTTTTCAGAAGCATTAGTAACCGGCTTACCTGTAATAGGATTTACAATAGCTGTAGTAACATTATCTGGAATTTCATACCAACTATCAGGCTTGTTTTTTTCATAATTTTCAATAGATTTATACCAAATATTTTGAGCATATTTATATTCAGTTGTTTTTAAATCTCTATTATCATCATATCCAACCCAAACAGCAGTAACAATATCATTATTAAATCCTATATTCCAATTATCTCCACTAGTAGTTCCACTTTTTAATCCATATTTATGAGTAAGTTTAGACGACAAGTTAATTCCAGTTGGATAATTATAATCAATAAAATCGGGGTCATAAGTACATGTTAATAAGTTATTTAAAATAAAAGTAAGACTAGAATTAAGAACTAATTCCTTACTATTATCAGCTTCATACAAAACATTCCCATTAGCGTCTACCACTTTTTCAATTAAATGTGGTTTTATCTTATATCCCAAATTAGCAAAGGAAGAATACCCAGCAGCCATTTCAATAATACTAATTTCATTAGTTCCTAAAGGTAAAGAGGGAATATCTTCTAATTTTGAAGTTATACCAACTCTTCTAGCTACATTTATTAAAGCCTCATTTCCTAAAAACAAATGAGTTTTAACTGCATAAATATTTTCAGAATAAGCAATAGCAGTAGCCATAGATATAGCTTTATGCCCATACACATTATTGTAATTTTGAGGAGAATAGTCATCTTGATTTTTAAAAGTAAATGTAGTTTCTTCACTAGTAAAGGCAGAACTTGAAGTAAATCCGTTCTCTAAAGCAGCATAATATAAAAAAGGCTTCATAGCAGATCCGACTTGTCTTTTAGAACTTAAAACTCTATTATATGAAGAAACGTTATAATCTCTACCTCCTATTAACGCTATAATACCACCAGTATTAGGATTCATCATTACAATAGATGTTTGTATTTCAGAATCACTTGGCAGATTATCTTTTACTGTCATCTCAATATTTTTTTGAGCATCCATATCAAGATTAGTATAAATTTTTAAACCCTTACTATCATTATATGAAAGTGGTATAGAATCAATAGTCTTTAATTCATCAATAACTGCATCTTGATAATACATAGCAGTACTCAATTCAGTATTATTATCTAAACCTATAAATGAAAGCTTTTCATTATAAGCATTATCCTTTTCTTGTTGAGAAATAATATCATTTTTTACTAACAACTCTAATATCAATAATTGCCTTTCTTTAGCTAAATCATAATTTATTAATGGTGAATAATTAGCTGGTGATTTAGGAATACCTGTTAAAATAGTAGCCTCTGCCAAATCTAAATCCTTAGCACTTTTATTAAAATAAAATTTACTAGCATTTTCTATTCCATATTGTCCATGACCATAATTAATAGTATTTAAATATCCTTCTAATATTTCATCTTTAGTATAATTAGCTTCAATTTTTATTGTATACCACATCTCTTGCCATTTTCTTTTCCAAGTCTTGTCAAAATCTAAAAATAAATTTTTAGCATATTGTTGAGTTATAGTAGATGCACCTTGCACTGTAGAACGATTAGTAATATTAACATAACTAGCTTTTATAATTCTAGTAAAATCAAATCCTTTATGTTCATAAAATTTTTTATCTTCAGTAAAAATAGTAGCATTAATAACATAGTCAGAAATATTATCTAAGTTAATCCATTGCTTTGATTCATTTCCTTGAAAAAATACATTTCCATTATTATCATAAAGTACTAAATTATTAGCACTATATATTTCTGGTACTGGTGATACTTTTATATAAATAAAAATACCAGATATTGTTAGTACTAAAAGTATTAGGAAGATCTTAACTAATTTAAAAATTTTTTTAAACATTAAAAATCTCTCCTTTCAATATTAGTATTAAAAGAAAAAAATAAAATATGTATAAAAATTAAATGTTTTATGCTATAATCTAAACTAGAAATTTAAGGCGGTGGAAAAATGCCAAAATACAAAGTAAAAACACAAATAAAAAATAATGAAGAAATTTGTGATTATACAACAACAGCTGTAATAAATAATGAAAAAATAATATACACAGAAAAAGATAAAACAAAAGTACTATATGATTTTAAAAATAACGAGCTAATAAGAGATAATAATAAATTACGTCTTAAATATAAATTTGATTTAAATAGTAAAACAGAAGGAAGTATTTTAATAAAAGACTTAGATAAAGTTTTAAATGTTTATATTAAAACCAATAAATTAATTAATAAAAAAAATATAATAGAAATAAACTATACACTAGACAAAGATCAATTTGAATATAAAATAGAGGTGATAGAATGAGTTTAATAAAAGAATTAGAACAAGATATAAAAAAGATAATAAAAAATGTTGGATATGATTTAGATAATTTGGTATTACAAATATCATCTAGACCAGATTTAGGACAATATCAAATAAATGATTCCATGCAATTAGCAAAAAAATATGGTAAGAATCCTCGTGCAATTGCTGAAGAAATCGTAAATGAATTAGAAAAAGATCCTAGATTTACTAATTTAAATATTGCTGGACCAGGATTTATAAATATAACTTTAACTAATGAATATTTATCATCATTATTAAGTAAAATAAATGATGACATAGAAAAAAATATAGATAAGCAAGAAGCAAAAACTATTATCATAGACTATGGTGGTGCCAATGTTGCTAAAGCCCTACACGTTGGACATTTAAGAAGTGCAGATATAGGAGAAGCAATAAAAAGATTAGCTAAATTACTAGGCCATAAAGTAATTGGTGATGCTCACCTTGGTGATTATGGTAGACCATTAGGATTAGTTGTTTTAGAAATAAAAAAGCGTTATCCAAACTTAGAATATTTTAATGAAAATTACACAGGTGACTATTCCGAACTAGATTTACCAATAACCAATAAAGACTTAGAAGAAATATATCCATTAGCATCAAGCAAAGCAAAAGAAGATGAAATTTATCTAGAAGAAGCAAGAGAAGTAACTTATAAAATTCAACATCATGTACCAGGTTATTATGATATTTGGAAGAAAGTAATAGAAATCTCAAAAAGAGATATCAAAAAAGTGTATGATGAATTAAATGTTGAATTTGAATTATGGTATGGAGAAAGCGATGCTGCTGAATATTTTGATGAATTAAAAGAAATAATAGATAAGGAAGATATTTTAGAAGATAGCAATGGTGCCAAAATAATAAATGTTGCAACAGAAGAAGATAATTCTCCAATGCCTCCATTATTATTTATTAAATCAAATGGTACTATTTCTTATGAAACAACAGATATAGCTACAATTCTTCAACGAAAGAAAGAACAAAATCCAGATGAAATATGGTACTTTACCGATGCAAGACAGTCTCTTCATTTTGAACAAGTATTTAGAGCAACAAGAAAAGCTAGGATTGTTGGTGATAATGTAAAATTATTAAACTACGGTTTTGGAACAATGAATGGTCCAGATGGAAAACCATTTAAAACTAGAGATGGTGGAGTAATGCCACTTAAAACATTAATAGAAGAAGTAAATAATGAAACATTAAAAAGATTAAATGAAAATATTCCGGAAGCAGAAAGAAATACTATATCTAGACAAATTGCTATTGCAACTATTAAATATGCTGATTTCTTACCATTCCGTGGAACAGATTTTGTATTTGATGTTGAAAAATTTGCTGATTTAGAAGGTAAGACAGGTCCATATTTGCTATATTCAACTATAAGAATGAAATCACTTTTAAATAAAGCAGAAGGACTATCACAAGACAAAATTAGCATTCTATCATCAGAACTAGAAAAAGATTTGGCTATAACAATATTAAATATGCCAAATGTATTAACAAGATCATTAGAATCAAAATCACTAAATGAAATTGCAGAATATTTATATAAACTAACATCTCAATATAATAGCTTTTATGCAGAAAATAGAATTCTTAGTGAAGAAAATGAACAAAAAAGAGAATCTTGGTTAGTTTTAACAAAAATAATTTATAACATAAACTCATTACTATTAAATACACTTGGAATAAGCATCCCAGAAAAAATGTAAAAAATTGTTGTAATTAAGAAAAATATATGATATAAGTTTATTGGTATTTTTCTTAGTTGTACAAAATACTAAAAATTACATATAATGTCTTATACATAGGAGGTCAATATGAGCTTAAAAAAAATGAACAAAGACGAATTAGAATTATTATCAAACAAAGATATCACAAATCTAATATTGGAAGAAAGTAAAAAATCTATCAATACAGCAGATTTGTTTAAAAAAATTATAAAATTATTAGAATTACCAGAAAGTACTTTTGAAAAGAAAATAGCTGATTATTATACATCACTAACTACTGATAAAAGATTTATAATGTTAGAAGATGGTACTTGGGATTTAAGAAGTCGCCATACTTCTGATAAAGTATTAAAATTAGCAGACGAAGAAGATGATGAGGAATCAGAAGAAGAACCAAAAGAAGAACAAGAAGATCAAAATGAAGAAGATTCATATGATGATACTGACGACGATAATTATGATGATGATGCAAATGAAGAACTAAAAGATTTAGTAATTATCGATGAAGATGAATTAGAACTAGAACAATAATCTAGTTTTTTTCTTAAAAGAAATATGGTATAATACTCGTGATTACATGGAAAGGGTGAAAATATGATAGAACGATTAGAAGCAACTTTAGAAAAATATTTATATTTAGAAAATGAATTAACTAAACCTGAAGTATTAAATGATATAAAAAAGACTAGAGAGTATTCAAAAGAAATGTCTAATCTAGAAGATATAGTAGTATGCTACAAAAAATATAAAAAAGTATTAGAAGACATTGAAAATACTAAAGAAATGACTAAAGATCCTGAACTAGGTGAAATGGCAAAAGAAGAATTAAAATTATTAGAGTCAGAAAAAACAACATTAGATGGTGAATTAGAAATATTATTAATTCCTAAAGATCCTAATGATGGAAAAAATGTAGTAATTGAAATTAGAGGAGCAGCTGGTGGAGACGAAGCAAATATTTTTGCCGGAGATTTATTTAGAATGTATACAAGATACGCTGAAAAACAAGGATTTACATATCAAGTATATAATTCGGTAGAAGGAACAGCTGGTGGATTTAGCCAAATAGAATTTATAGTAAAAGGATCAAATGCTTATTCATTATTAAAATATGAAAGTGGATCTCATAGAGTTCAACGTGTCCCAGTAACAGAATCAAATGGACGTCTTCAAACATCAACAGCAACAGTTTTAGTAATGCCAGAAGCAGATGATGATATAGATATTGAAATTAATCCAAATGATTTACGTATTGATATTTATCGTTCTAGTGGTTGCGGTGGACAAGGAGTAAATACAACAGATTCAGCAGTTAGAATTACACATTTACCAACAAATACAGTAGTTACTTGTCAAAATGAAAGAAGTCAAATTCAAAATAAAGAACAAGCAATGAAAGTTTTAAAAACAAGATTATATGAATTAGAACAACAAAAACAATTAGAAGAAGCTGGAGCCGAAAGACGTAGTAAAATTGGTACAGGAGATCGTGCTGAAAAAATCAGAACATATAACTATCCACAAAACCGTGTAACAGACCATAGAATAGGATATACAACTAAAAATCTAGATCGTGTAATGGATGGCGATTTAGATGATGTAATAAATGCACTAATTCAAGAAGACCAAAAAAGAAAATTAAGAGGAGAAACAGAAGAATAATGACAGTAGAAAATCTTCTGTTTTTTGCTAAGCAGCACATCCATTCCGATCATGCCAAAATTATATTAGCAGAATTACTAAACAAAAATGCCCTAGAATTGTTAAATTATTTAAACGAAGAAGTACCAGAAGAAATAGTAGAAACATATAAAAAGGCTGTAGAAGCAGTAGAAGAGGGAAAGCCAATTCAATATGTAATTGGCTATGTAAACTTTTTTGGCAACAACTTTTATGTTGACAAAAATGTTCTAATACCACGATTTGAGACGGAAGAATTAGTTGAAAACACTATAAAATATGCAAATAAATATTTTAAAGAGCCATTAGATATTATTGATTTAGGTTGTGGAAGTGGTGTAATAGGATTAACTTTAGAAAAAAAACTTTCCACAAATTCTGTGGATTTAATAGATATTAGTAAAGAAGCACTCGAAGTTACTAACAAAAACTGTGGATATTTAAATTCTAAGGCCAATCTTATCCAAAGTGATATGTTTGAAAATATAACAAAAAAATATGACATTATTATTAGTAATCCACCATATATCAAAACAACCGAAGAAATAGAAGATATTGTTAAAAATAATGAACCTCATTTAGCTTTGTATGCAGGAGAAGATGGTCTAGATTGTTATAAAAAAATAATAAATAGTTTGCCTGAACATATGAAAGAAAGATGCTTAGTAGCATTTGAAATAGGAATGACTCAAGCTGAACAAATAAAAGAGCTTATAAAAAAAGTATTACCAACTTCAAAAATAGAAATAAAAAAAGATCTATCTGAAAAAGATAGAATGATATTTATTTTTCAAAATCTTGAATAAAAAATAAAAAGAAACCTCACAATTAATATGAAAGTGAGGTTTTTAAATGAAAAAAATTTTATTAATAATAACTATTATAATATTAACGATAAGTACAATAAAACCAGAAAAAGTAATAATACCTAAAAATTCTATTCGCTTTAGAGTTATTGCTAATAGTAATGATGAATATGATCAAAATATAAAAAAAGTAGTAGCAAATAATTTATCTACTGAGTTGAGTACTATTACAAGTAATTCAACAAGCATTGAAGAATCACGCAATAAAATAGAACAAAATATACCTGTTTTTGACGAAATTATAAATCATACACTAGAATCGGCTAAATATAATAAGAAATATACAATAAATTATGGCGTTAACTATTTTCCAAAAAAAGAATATAAAGGCTTAACATATGAAGAAGGAGAGTATGAATCATTAGTAGTAACTTTAGGAGATGGTCTGGGTGAAAATTTCTGGTGTGTACTATTTCCACCACTATGTCTTTTAGAAGGCGATGAAAATAATACAAATGAAGTAGAATACACATCGTTTATAAAAGAAATAATTGATAAGTATTTATAATAAAAATTTACGTTTTTTTACTATATAATATGCCTAATTTATTGACAAAATTAAAGCTTTTTCTTATGATTTAATTGGGTGATAAGAGTGCTCGTAAATTTTAATAAAATATTACATAAAGCTAAATTAGAACATTATGCAGTACCACATTTTAATATTAATAATTTAGAATGGACAAAATATATATTAGAAGAATGTAATAAGTTAAATGTACCAGTAATTTTAGGAGTAAGTGAAGGTGCAATTAAATATATGGGCGGATACAATGTTGTTAGTCAACTGGTACAAGCAATGATAAAGGATTTAAATATAAAAATACCAGTATGCTTACATTTAGATCATGGTTCAAGTATTGATTCCTGCAAAAAGGCTATAGACGCAGGATTTACCAGTGTTATGATTGATGCATCCGATAAAAATTTGAATACAAATATCGATATTACAAAACAAGTAGTTGACTATGCTCATCAAAAAAACGTTAGTGTCGAAGGCGAAGTAGGATATATTGGCAAAGAAGGAGATCAATTAATAAAAAATGCAACTCTAGAAGATTGCCAGAAAATATATAGCGAAACAAAATTAGATGCTCTAGCACCTGCATTAGGAAACCATCATGGTTTATATAAAGAAAAACCAAATTTAGATTTTGAAACAATGAAAATATTAAATGAAAAGCTACCTATTCCAATAGTTTTACACGGTGGAACAGGCATTTCAGATGATCAGATAAAAAAATCTATATCAAATGGAATTTCTAAAATAAATATAAATACAGATTTACAAACAAATTGGTCTAAGTCAGTAAAAAAATATATAATAGACAATAATGAAATTTATGATCCAAGAAAAATCATAGGTAGTGGCGAAGAATCAATGAAAAAAAGAATAGATGAAATAGTAACATTATTTGAAACAAGATTATAAAATATAGTAGTAAATACGGAGGTAAAATATGAAAATATTAGAAATAGATGGTGGCCGCAAACTCGACGGTATGATACGCGTAAGTGGAGCTAAAAATGCAACAGTTGCTTTAATACCAGCAGCTATTTTAACAGATGAAGAAGCAACAATATGTAATGTTCCAGAAATAACAGATACTGATGATTTATGTAGTATTCTAAAAGAATTAAATGTTAATGTAAAAAGAGCAAGTGAAAGTGTAATAGTTGATCCAACAAAAATGATTAATCAAGAAATAACAGAGGACTTTTCAAAAAAATTAAGAGCATCATACTATTTTTTAGGTGCACTTTTAGGTAAATTTGGAAAAGCTTGTATGTATTTCCCTGGAGGATGTTCAATTGGAGCAAGACCAATAGACTTGCACTTAAAGGGTTTTGAAGCATTAGGAGCAACTGTTACAATTGAAAGCAATAAATATACAATAGAAGCAGAAGAACTAAAAGGCGCAAACATATATTTAGATTTTGCATCAGTAGGTGCAACAATAAATATAATGCTTGCTGCAGTAAAAGCAAAAGGAAAAACAGTTATTGATAATGCAGCAAAAGAACCTGAAATAGTTAATGTAGCAACATTTTTAAATAATATGGGTGCCAAAATTACAGGAGCTGGTACTTCAACAATAACTATTGAAGGGGTAGAACACTTGCATAAATGTTTCCATGAAGTAATACCAGATCGTATTGAAGCTGGGACATATATAATTATAGGAGCTCTTTGCGGTAACCATTTAAAAATAGACAATGTTATTCCTGAACACGTAGATGCACTATTATCAAAACTAGAAGAGATAGGCGTAGAGTTAGAAATAGGTTCAGATTACGTTATTGTTAATAGTCAAGACGAATACAAAGCAACAAATGTTAAGACAGCAGTTTTTCCAGGCTTTCCAACAGATCTACAGCAACCATTCTCAGTTTTATTAACACAGGCTAAAGGAAAATCTAAAGTAATAGAAACAATATTTGAAAATAGATTTATGCATGTTCCATATTTAAATGATCTAGGATCAGATATTGTAGTAAAAAATCAAACAGCAACAATTATTGGACCTACAAGATTAAAAGGTACTCCAGTAGTCGCAACAGACTTACGAGCAGGAGCAGCTATGGTTTGTGCTGCATTAAAAGCAGAAGGAACAACGGTAATTACAAATGTAGAACATATCTTAAGAGGTTATGAGCAAATTGTAGAAAAACTAACAGGTGTAGGTGCTAAAGTAAGAATAAAAGAAATATAATTTAATATATTTCTTTTTTTTGGAGGTAATATGCGATTCTTACTAAAACACTACAAATTACTTATAACAATATGCGTTTTTTTATCAATCTTTGTAATTTTTAAAACCAACAACAAAAATAATCAAAATTATTTAGCAATAGGAGATGGTTATGCCTTAGGAATAGATTGCTATGGTCAAATAGATTATGGCTATAGTGACTATGTAAAGGATTTCTTACAAGATAATAATTACTTAAACAAATATATAAAATCATTTTCAGAAAAAGATTCTTCAATTTTAAGTTTATACAATGATATAAAAAATAATAAAAAGATAGTTTTAAATAAAAAAGAATATAATTTAAGAAGAGAATTAAGAGAATCAACAATATTAACAATAAATGTTGGTTTAAATGACCTATTATATTTAATGAGTACAATTGATAATTATAATACCTATAATATTAATAATATTAATAAAAAAATACTAACATCATATAATAATTTAATAAAAGAAATAAAAATGTATTATCAATATGACATATATGTTATAGGATATTATAATATTTATCCAAACAGTACTATCTATACGGAGGCTTTAAGTAATTTAAATAACATATTACAAAGTAATAAAGAAATAATATATATTGATATTAATAAGCTATTTAAAAACAATAATTATAGAGAAAATTCACTAAGTATTTATCCAAATAGACAGGGATATGAAGCAATATCTAAAGAAATAATAACAAAAATAAGAAAAAAACTTGAAAAATTATAAAATAGTTGCTATACTAATAACGCATTTAATTACTATGACAAATGTTGTCATGGCGGAAGGAGAGATAGTATGAAAAAAGGAATACATCCAGAAGTTATGGATTGTACAGTAACTTGTGCATGCGGAGAAACTTTCACAACAAAATCTACAAAATCAGAAATTAATGTTGAAGTTTGTTCAAAATGTCATCCATTCTATACAGGAAAACAAAGTAGAGCATCACGCGCAGGTCGTGTTGATAAATTTAACAGAAAATATGGATTTACACAAAAAGAAGCTGAATAATCAGCTTTTTTGTTTTTATAAATATTAATATGTTATAATTAAATCATAAATATTATCGAGGTGAAAGAATATGAAATTAGGTTTTGCAAGTGATCATAGAGGTTATGAATTAAAAATAAAATTAATTGAAGAATTTAAAAAAATGAATTATGAAATAGTAGACTATGGAACAAATTCACAAGAATCAACAGATTATCCAGATTATGCCTTTAAATTAGGAGAAAATGTTGCCAATAAAACAGTAGAATTTGGAATAGCTATTTGTGGATCAGGAATTGGAATAAGTATAGCTTGCAATAAAGTAAAAGGAATAAGATGTGCAAAAGTTACGACTAAAGAAGAAGCTGAAGTTACAAGAATAGATAATGATTCTAATATAGTAGCTTTTGGAGAAAATACAAGTTTAGAATCAGCTATAAATATTGTAAAAACATTTATTGAAACACCTTTTTCAAATTTAGAAAAACATCAAAGAAGAATTAATAAAATAACAGAATATGAGGATAAACATTAATGAGTGCAAAATTTTTTGTTTATATACTTGTAACAATATTAGTAATATGGTCATTAGATTCAGTAAATATAAATCAAATTTTTAAAAAAAATAAAATATTACAAGCACGAGTTTTTTACTTTTTATTAGCTATTTCAATTATATATTTAGTAACTAATTTTGTAATGGATTTATTTACTTCTGGAAAAATTTTTTAAAAGAAGTATAAATCTTTTTTTTTGGTTAAAACTTATAATGAGGTGAAAAAAATGAGAAGAAGAAAATTGAAGTCTTATGTAATACCATCATTAGCAGCATTCTTATTAATAAGTGGTGTATTTGTTAGTATTATTAATATGAAGGAATCAAATTTAAATGAAAAGAATCCAGTGGATTATGTAACAAATACTATTCTTGATAATGATATAGCAGTTATTAATACAACAGCCAAAATTATTAATCCATATACTGAAGCAACAGTAACTATAGGAAAATATTTTTATGATTATAAAGGAGATGCATCTAGTCAAGAAAAGTCAATTGTATATCATGAAAATACTTATATGCAAAATTCAGGAATAGACTTTGTAAATGAGAATGTATTTGATGTAGTTAGTGTATTAGATGGGACAGTAACTGAAATAACAGATAATGAAACATTGGGAAAAACAATAGAAATAAAACATAATAACGATTATATAACAATTTACCAAAGTTTATCTGAAGTATCAGTAAAAAAAGGTGATACTGTAAATCAAGGCCAAGTAATCGGTAAAAGTGGAACAAATGAATTAGATAAAGAAATTGGTAATCACTTACATTTTGAATTTTATGCTAATGGTCAAGTAGTAGATCCAACTCTTTATTTAGATAAAGAAATACCAAAAAGTAATAAAGAGAGTGAATAAATTCTCTTTTTTTACTAAAGAAAGGAAGTGAAAAGATGGCTAAGGATATAGGAATAGACTTAGGCACAGCTAATGTACTAATCTATATAAAAAATGAAGGTATTGTTTTAAATGAACCTAGCATAGTAGCTTTAGAAACAGACACTAAACGAGTTATAGCCGTAGGAGACGAAGCACATGCAATGATTGGCAGAACTCCAGGAAAAATCAAAGCTATCAGACCGTTAAAAGATGGGGTAATTGCTGATTTTGAAGTGACAGAAATAATGTTAGATAATTTTATAAAAAAAATAAAAGCTAGAAATTTATTTTCAAGACCAAGGATTCTTATCTGTTGTCCAACTAATATTACTCCTGTTGAGCGAAATGCCATCAAAGAAGCCGCAGAAAGAATGGGAGCTAGAAAAGTATATATTGAAGAAGAACCAAAAGTTGCAGCTATAGGAGCAGGAATGGATATTTCAAAACCAGAAGCTAATATGGTAATAGATATTGGTGGAGGAACTACAGACATAGCCATTTTATCACTAAATGGAATTGTAAACTCCGCATCATTAAAAATAGCAGGCAATACATTTGACTCAGATATAATAAAATATGTAAAAGAACATTATAAATTATTAATAGGTGATAGAACAGCAGAAAATATTAAAATTAATTTAGCTAATGTATATCGCCCTAATAAAAAAGAAAAAATGTCTATTAAAGGAAGAAATTTAATAACAGGTTTACCAGATATAATAGAATTAAATCAAGAAGATATAGAATTAGCATTAAAAGACAGTGTTAATAAGATTATAATGACAACAAAAAATATTTTAGAACAGACAGATCCAGAATTATCATCTGATATTGTTGAAAAAGGAATCGTACTAACAGGTGGAGGAGCCTTATTAGCAGGCTTAAGAGAAGCAATAGCTGAAGCCTTAAATGTTGAGATAACGATAGCTAATGATCCATTAACATGTGTAGTAGAAGGTACAGGAGTTTTATTAAATAATATTAAAATTTTATCAGAAGCCTAAATTAGGCTTTTTTATTTGCTAAAATATTTAAATTTGCTATAATTATATATAGAAAGAAGTGGTAGTATGCAACAGCAAATACTATTTGCAAGTAAAATAGTTTTAATAACATTCTTATTTTCAGCAATAATAATGATTCTTATGAAAAAAGTTGCTATTCATATAAATGCTATTGATATTCCTAGAACTGAAGAAGGCAATAGGCATATCCATACCAAAGCTACCCCAAAATTAGGAGGAGTTGGAATTTTTCTTTCCTTCTTATTTGGTTATATGCTATTTGGAGAACAAAGTGTTAAAATGAATGCCATCTTAATTGGAAGCTTTATTATTGTACTTACAGGTATAATTGATGATATAAAACCAATAAAAGCAAGTCAAAAATTAATAGGCCATTTGATTGCAGCATCAATAATTGTATTTTATGGGAAAATATTACTAAATAATATAACAGCATTTGGATTCTTGTTTGACTTTGGCTTAATGGCTTATCCCATAACAATACTATTTATTGTAGCTTGTACTAATATAATTAACTTGATAGATGGTCTAGATGGATTAAGTGGTGGAATATGTAGTATATTCTATTTAACCATTGGAATAATAGGATTCTATCAAGGCAGATATGGAAGTTTAGTAATGATTTTAACATTTATTATGCTAGGTTCTACATTAGGCTTCTTGTTACATAATTTTCATCCAGCCTCAATATTTGCTGGCGACTGTGCGACATTTATGGGATTTATAATTAGTATTATTACATTACTAGAATTTAAAGGCCCAGCATTAATATCATTTTTTATACCAGTTATGATATTAGGAATACCAATACTAGATACATTATTCGCAATTATAAGGAGATTATTAAAAGGTCAACCACCATTTCAAGCAGACAAAGAACATCTACATCATCAATTATTAGGAATGAACATATCACAAACTATGACTGTTTTAATAATATATGGAATAAATATATTATTTGCCGCAGCATCAATATTTTATGTATTAAAAGATCAGTTAATAGGAAGTATATTATATATAATATTGCTGTTAATATTTTTATGGCTTATATTTCATACAACAATTATTACTGATAAAAATCCAAAATTAATTAGCAAAGTAAAATCCAAAATAAAAAGAAAAAAATAACCTAATATATAGGTTATTTTTATATACTAAAATATACAAAAATTGGAAAATTATGGTAAAATTATTTCTATAAGGTGGGAAATAAATGATAAACTTTGTAATTTGTGATGATAAAGAAGCGTTAAGAAAAAAATATATTTCTATAATTGATAAGTATATGATGAAATATGACATTGATTATGAGTTTAAAACATTTGATGGATATGATAAAGAATGGGAAGAATATGCTGAATCTGATGGTAGTTTTAAAATATATCTTCTAGATATAAAAACATCTAAAGGCTCAGGAATAAATGCTGCTAGAAAAATAAGAGAAAAATTTCAAGATTGGTCATCAATGATAATGATAATAACAGCATATAACGAGTACAAGTATGATGCACTGGGAAAAAGATTAATGCTAGTTGACTTTATAAACAAATTAGATAATTGTGAAAAACGTCTAATTGAAGCACTAGATATTTGTATTAAAAATTATTATAGTAAACCAAATTCATTAAAATTTACTTATAAAAACATTGTATATAATATTGAATTTAAACATATCTTATATATCGAAAAAGAACAAAATAGTAAAAAATGTACAATTTATACAACACATGGAATTTATTATACAAATGATTCATTAAAAAAAATAATGGATCAATTAGATAAAAGATTTCTACAAATATATAGAAGTATAATTATTAACAAAGAACAAATAGAAAGCTATAATACAAAAGAAAATAAACTATATTTAAAAAGTAATCAAAAAATTACCGATATATCAAGAACTATAAAAAAGGAGCTAGTAAATTATGTTAGGGGTCTTTCTTAGTGGCTTGATAATGGCTTTTACAGGCTATTATGTAATAAAAAATATAATAAATTATCAGGAAAAAATAAATTATAAACACATCGCACTACTTATAACAATAGGTGTAATAGATACATTATTGTATAAAGTTGAATATAATAAATTCAATATTCTAACCAACTTTATAATTAATGTAATAATATATAAAAATGTATTTAAAATTAAATATGAAGAATCTATAATTTCTGTTGGTATAATGATGCTAATTCTAACAATTTCTGATTTATTAATTTCATTAATATTTAGAAGCTTCTTAACGTTAGATTTTATGAGAAATGAATTTACGATGGTATTAATAGCAAATATAGTGATAGCTGGTATAACTATATTATTAATAAAAATAAAATTAATCAATAAAACCCTAAAAAAATTTTATCAATACTGTTTGGAAAAACAATTAATTACTACAATTATATTATTAACGTTATTAATGGTAGAATTTAATATAAATGCCTACAATATTATGTCAGCAAAAGCATGGAGTGTTGACTATATACTAAATAATATAATGATGGTAGCAGTTATCATTATTATTCTAATGTATGTTAAAAATAATAATAACTATCATCAATTAAGTATCGAATATGATCAATTATTTGATTATATTCAAAACTTTGAAGATTGGATAGAAAAAGAGCGATTAAACCGCCATGAATATAAAAATCAATTAGCTGTATTAAGATGTTTAACAAAAGAAAAGAAAGTAAAAAATAAAATAGATGAAATATTAGAAGATAACATAAATATTGATGGAACTACTATTAATGAATTAAAAGTACTACCTAAAGGCGGAATAAAAGGATTAATGTATTACAAAGTAGCCATAGCTCAAAAGAAAAAAATTAATATTACAATAGATGCTAGCTTAGAGGAAAAAACAATTTTGAATAGACTATCCGAAAAAGATATAAGAACAATATGTAAATTGATAGGAATATATTTTGATAACGCAATAGAAGCTGCATCAGAAACAAAAAAGAAAAAAGTACTAATAGAAATTTATGAATTTGATAATAAAGTAAATTTTGTCTTTTCTAATACCTTTAAAAATGTTTTAAAAGATAGAAATAAAAAAGGAACTACCACAAAAGGTGAAGGCCATGGATACGGATTATACTTTGCATCTAAATTAATAAAAGAAAATGATTGGATAGAAGAAAAACAAGATATAGTAGATAAGTACTATATACAACAATTAATTATTAAAAAGAAAAAATCTACTAAAAAGTAGATTTTTTTCTAATCACATAATGCTCTCATTGCTTTTGGTTCATCAATCATAATCCATAAACATCCCATACTAGCAGCACCAGTAGCCATCATAGCAATAGCAGCTATAATGAATGCAAATCTTTTTTTCATAATAAACTCCTTTCTTTTATTTTAAATACAAATGTATTTAATCCGGTATATAATTTTTATAGTTATTATAAGGCTGTTTAAATAATTTATATATCAATGGATTAACAGCAATAGCCTGATTAACTAATGCTACTAATAATAATGGACTAATCCAAGAATCAAAGAAAATAATTAAAACAAAATATATAGAGCCAATAATAATAGTACCTAATTTTCTTATTAATCTTTTTCTTTTATTTGGTAAAGGCCTTTTAACAGTATCAGCAGGAGCAAATAATGTAAAATTTAATATACAAATAATACATATAATAATTTTAGTTAACAAATTAATTTTTATATTAATAAAAAGTAATGGAACAAGAACAAAAATTGTAGTTGAAATAATTAAACATTGCCAACTTTTTTCTGCATGAAATCCAAATCCAAAAAATCGAATTATATTAAATAATAAAATAGTAACTAAAACTTCTTTAAAGATTCCAAGAATAACAGAAAGTACAAATATAAATATAAGTTTAGTAAAAGTTAAATATAATCCCTCTAATCCATATAAAATTTTTTCCTCATCTTCTTTTGTATATGAATTGTATTTTTTTAAAAAAGCAAGGCATTTATTTAAAAATTTCTTCTTCATTCAATCACCATAATCATTATAATTTTTTATATATAAAAAATTATAATGATGGTTTTAAATGAAAAATACTAAAGTTAAAATGTCGAATTTTGTCGAAAAATAACTATTTCGTGCAATACAAGACTATAAATAATACAATTAAAGGAAAAAAATAAAAAATTAAAATATATTTGGTAATATAAAGACACCAACAAAAACAATAAATGGTAGAATGAGAGGTGTACGTGGTATGATGATTGGTCGCGTTAAATGGTTTAATAATGAAAAGGGGTATGGATTTATCGAGTATAAAGAAAACGAAGATATATTTGTTCATTATTCAGCTATAGAAATTGAAGGCTATAAAACTTTATCTGAAGGTCAACTTGTTGAATTTAAATTAGTAGAAACAAGTAAAGGATATCAAGGTATAAACGTAAAATTAGTTAAAGAAACTACTACTATAAAATAGTAGTTTTTTTATATCAATTATGCTATACTGAAATTATAAGGAGGAGATAAATATGGAAATTACAATTCGTGGTGACAAAATTAAAATTACTGAATCTATGCATGATTATATTGAAGAAAAGATAGGAAAATTAAATAAATACCTAAAAAATAGCGAAAGTATTCGCGCAAATGTGATAGTAAAAGTAAAAGGCCATGAACAACGCATAGAAATTACAATACCATTAAAGAACTATATCTTAAGAACAGAAGAAACAAAAGAAGATTTTTATGCTGCTGTAGATAAAGCTGTAGATACCTTAGAAAGACAAATAAGAAAGAATAAGACAAGGATAATGTCAAAACCTAAACAAGTGCCTGATTTTGATATGTCAATGATTGAAATAGAAAAAGATGAAGAAGAAACAACAAAAGTTTCAAAAAGAAAGCTAGTAGAAGTAAAACCTATGACAGAAGAAGAAGCAATTCTTCAAATGGAATTATTAGGTCATCAATTTTACATGTATAAAGATAGTGAGACAGGACAAGCTGCTGTAGTATATAAAAGAAATGATGGAAACTATGGAGTTTTAGAGTCAGAATAGTCATAAAAAGGAAGAATGTTCTTTTATTCTTCCTTTTTTTTTGATAAAATAAATACTTGAGGAGCTGATATGATGAAACTTTTAAAAAAGTTATTAGATCACGAATATAAAGAATTAAAAAAATTCAAAGAAATAGCAGATAAAGTAATAGCCTTAGATGAAGAATATTCTAAATTAACAGATACTGAATTACAAAGTAAAACAGAACAATTTAAAGAAAGATTAAACAATGGTGAAACATTAGATGATATTTTAGTAGAAGCTTTTGCAACTGCAAGAGAGGCAGCTTATCGTGTAATTGGTGAAAAACATTTCTATGTTCAAATACTAGGTGGTTTAGCAATACATTATGGTAATATTGCTGAAATGAAAACTGGTGAAGGTAAAACTTTAACAAGTGTATTACCAGCTTATTTAAATGCATTAACAGGAAAAGGTGTACATATTATTACTGTAAATGAATATCTAGCAACACGTGATGCAGAATGGATGGGAAAAATTCATGAATTTCTTGGATTAACTGTTGGAGTTAATATGAGAGATTTAAGTCCAAAAGAAAAACAAGATGCTTACAATTGCGATATCCTATATTCTACAAATAATGAAATAGGTTTCGATTATTTAAGAGACAATATGGTTGTACATAAAGAAGAAAGAGTTCAACGACCATTAAACTTTGCTATCATTGATGAAGTTGATTCAGTCTTAATAGATGAAGCAAGAACACCATTAATAATTTCTGGTGGGCAAATGCATAGTGCTAATTTATATATTGATGCTGATAGATTCGCTAAGAGTTTAAAAATAGAAAAAGATTATATATATGATGAAAAAACTAAAAGTGTTAATTTAACAGAATCTGGATCAGATAAAGCTGAAAGCAATTTTAATATAAAGAATTTATATGACATAGAAAATGCATCACTTCTTCATTACATTAATCAAGCATTAAGAGCTAACTATTCAATGAAAAAAGACGTTGACTATGTTGTTCAAGAAGGAGAAGTAGTAATAGTAGATCAATTTACAGGTCGTTTAATGAAAGGTAGAGCATATTCTGATGGCTTACATCAAGCAATAGAAGCAAAAGAAGGAGTTAACATCAATCAGGAAACAAAAACTCTTGCTACTATCACTTTCCAAAATTTATTCAGAATGTACAAAAAATTATCAGGTATGACTGGTACAGCAAAGACTGAAGAAGAAGAATTTAGAAACATATATAATATGTATGTTATTGAAATACCAACAAATAGACCAATAGCTCGTATTGATGCTCCAGATATGGTTTATGCAACAAAAGAAGCAAAATATAAAGCTATTATAAATTTTGTTAAAGAAAAATATGCTAAAGGACAACCCGTATTAATAGGTACAATAGCTATTGAAACCAGTGAATTAATTAGTAGACTATTAACACAAGCTCGTGTTCCACACGAAGTATTAAATGCAAAAAATCATGCGCGTGAGGCAGAAATAATTTCAAAAATTGGTCAACATAAATCAGTAACAATCGCAACTAATATGGCTGGTCGTGGTACAGATATTAAATTATCAGATGAAATAAGAGAAATAGGTGGTTTATGTGTAGTTGGTACAGAACGACATGAATCACGCCGTATTGATAATCAGTTAAGAGGACGTTCAGGACGACAAGGTGACCCAGGGTTTACTCAATTCTTTGTGTCTATGAAGGACGATCTAATGGTAAGATTTGGTTCAGATAGAATTGGAACAATGATGAGTAACATGGGGTTAGGAGAACAAGCTATTCAAAGCAAAACATTTACAAAATCAATTGGGACAGCTCAAAAAAGAGTTGAAGGAAATAACTTTGATATACGTAAACAATTATTACAATATGATGATGTAATGAATAATCATCGAGAAATAATTTATGAAAAAAGAAATACTATTTTAGATAGTGAATCAATTCATGAAATGGTAATTAATTCATTTAGACATCATATAGAAGACTTAGTAAATTCACATATAGCGCCAGAAGGATTATTAACAGATGATGATTTACAAGAAATAGTTGATTTCACTAATGAAAACTTACTAAAAAAAGATATAAAAAAATCTGATATTACAAATATGAGTAATGAAGAAGTAATAGATACAATCTCAAAATTAGTAATTGAAGAATACGAAGAAAAATTAAAAGATATTCCACAAGAAATAGCTAATGAATTTGAAAAAGTAATTATGTTACAAGTAGTTGATAATTACTGGATGGAACACATTAATACAATGTCACATCTAAGAGAAGGAATTCATTTAAGAGGATATGCCCAAGAAGATCCATTAAGAGCATATACAACAGAAGGATATGACTTATTTGATTCAATGCTACAAAAGATTGATAAAGATGTTTCTATATTCTTAATAAAAGCAGAAATAAGACAAAATATTGAAAGAAAAGTAGTAGCAAAAAAACAAATAACAAATGAAAGCGAAGAAAAATCAAAAAAAGCCCCAAAAAGAACTAACAAAATAGGTAGAAATGAACCATGCCCATGTGGCAGTGGTAAGAAATATAAACAATGTTGTGGTAAATAACTTGTAAAGCCAGGAAATATAAGAGTTTCCAGGCTTTTTATTTTTCTAAAAAGTTGTAATTTTTCTTCAAAAAGTGCCTCCACATACGTATGTAAAACGTATGTAGCCAGTATTTTGGAACTTATAAAGCCTTTATTTATAAGGGTTCCAGAAGGAAATGATCACTGCCACCATAGTTCAAGACAAAGAATATAAAAATTCATGATATAATATTAATGAAAAGAGCGTGTAATTATGTCAGATTTTACTAAAGAATTTTTAAAATATTATCTAACTAATCCATTAATAATATCAATATTAGTTTTGGGACTAATGTCTGCAATTTTTTATAAACAAATTATTGGGTGGTTTGGTGAACATTGGACTAAAAAATCCTTAAGTAAATTACCTAAAGCCAAATATAAAATTATAAATAATTTGTTTATATCAGTTAATGGATTAACTCATCAAATAGATCACGTAATTATTTCTCCATATGGAATATTTTCCATAGAGACAAAACAGTATAATGGTTACATAACAGGAAGTAAATATGATAAAAATTGGATAAGGCATGCTGGTAAAAATAATTATTATTATACAAATCCTATTAGGCAAAACTATGGCCATTGCAAAGCATTAGCTGAATTATTAAATGTAGATGAATCAAAAATTAATAATATAGTTTGTATTCCAAGCAAGGCAAAATTAAAAATAGAACATGATGGAGAACTTGTTAGGTATGATACTATTGTTGATAAAATAATGTCATATGATGAAGAGATAATTAATAATGCCAATGAATTATATAAACAATTGATTGAAAGCAATGTAAAAGATAGAAAGATAAAAAAAGAACACATTGAAAATATAAAAAGCAATATTGAGAGAAGTGATACTAACAAATGTCCTAAATGCGGTGGAATGTTAGTTGGACGAGAGAGTAAGTATGGTAAATTTATTGGATGTTCTAATTATCCTAAATGTAAATATACCCAAAAACATTAAAAAAAGTATATGTAATTTAAAAATGGAGGTAGTGGTTAAATGAATATTCAATACGATTTTTTAGATAATAATGCCTATTTATTAGTTAATAATTTTAGAAAGAAACATACAGAGCAATATAAATTGGTTTTTTCAATAATTGAATTAATTGATAAAATTATGAATGATGAGGATTGTAAAAAATATACTAATGATAGGGAAAAATATATAATATGTACAATTTATGACTGCTATACTACTTATTCGTCAGAAATATTATTATTAGAACGAGGATTAGTTTCTGATTACCGTGTACTTTTAAGGACATTTTATGAAAAAAAATTTAAACTGTTTGCTGTTATAAAAAATAAAAGAAATTATAATAAAGTTGTAGCAGAGCAAGAATATTATTCAACATATTGGGCTAAACAAATTTTGGATAATAAGAATAATTGGTATGATGATTTAATTGATAAAATAAATAAAGAAGATTATGATTTTGATAACTATGAAAATAAAAAAATGAGCATTGAATCTTGGGCAAATAATAGCTCACTAAAATCAGAATATGAAAAACAATACTCACTCCTTTCACAAGATACTCATTATGGTATAGGGTCATTAGTGGAAAAACTACAACTTGGAGAAGATGATAAAGTAACATATTTAAGTTTTTCTTATACTAATTTTGATGAAAATTTAATTATAGCAAGTTATGAAATGTTTAAATGTATAGAAAAATTTTTATGTTTTATTACCTGTGAAAAATATAAGTATCAGATATCTAGAATAGACAAACAATTTAGAAAACTTGTGAAACAACTGCAGAATAAGAAAAATTAGTTTTTGAATTTCACATACGTTTTTACATACGTTTTGGTAGCGTTCTCAGAAGTTCTCAAACGTTCTCAAACGTGAAATTATGAGGTTTTATAAAGGTTTTAAAGCCAACTATAGCCTCGGGAGTTCGAAAAATCGCATCCATGTGGAAGTGGTAAGAAATATAAGAACTGTTGCGGAAAATAGCGATAAAATAAGGCTTTTCGAAGATTTATAAGATTCAAAAAATGGTAAAAAAGTACCATTAGATACGATATTTTAGTACCAAAATCGTATCTTTTTTATTAATATGGTATAATTATTTTGGAGGTCTGTTATGAGCAAAAATATATTGAGTAATGTAATAGAATCATGCAAAAAGGTAAGTGAAGAATCTAAGTATGTCAAAATTAATTTTGAAGTATTAGATAGAGTGATTGATAATCTGGATATATCAAAAATAAGATATTGGTTAGATACGAATCCATTTAATATTTTGGAGTCAGATTGTAGAACAATCATTAATTTTCTAATTGTTTATCACACAATTGGGGATTATTGTTTTTGGGGAGAACCAAAATGGGAAATTGATTCAGATGTAGGTAAATTAGATGGATCTTATGCAATGATGTATATTGTTTTAAACAATATTAAAAATGGTAACCAATTTAATATGTCTAAAGAAGAATTTAGAAAGTTATTAAAAGGCAATACTGAAATCCCATTATTTGATGACAGATTTGATAATTTAGTTGAGATGAATAAAATCTTACAGCAAAATGATTTTTATTCTTTAATTGAACAATATACAAAGGATAATGAGTTATTTAATTATATAATAGATAAGTTTCCTTATTTCGAGGATGAAAGCGAATACTCAAATTACAAAGTATATTTTTACAAAAGAGCACAACTACTTACATCTGATATATTACATGTAAGAGAAAAATTAGAAAATGTCGAAGTAGATTATTCGAATTTAGCAGGATGTGCAGATTATAAAATACCTCAAGTAATGAGATGTTATGGGATTTTAGAATTTAATGATGAATTAGCCAATTTAGTTGATAATAAGATAGAAATAGAAAAAGATTCTAAAATGGAAATTGAAATTAGAGCGAATGATATTGTTGTAATTAACTATATTGCAAATAAACTTAATAATAAAATTTCAAGAATAGATATAAATGATTATATCTGGCTTCTTGGACAAGATAAATCAAAAATGAAAATGTTATATCATCGTACTTTAACAAATAAATATTAGATACGAAATCAAAAACGAAATAATATGATAGATACGATTTTAGATACGTTTTGAAAATTTACCCATCGTGCCAAAACGAAGTTTGAGGCTACTTTGACGAGCCAAGACGAACTTTATAGCAAGTTTGACTGGCTAAATCGAACCAAAATGGAACTTTCCTAACACCATGTGGAAGTGGTAAAAAGTACAAACAATGTTGCGGAAAGTAAGCAATTACAAGGGTTTGCAAAGATGTAAAAAATAAAAAGACGAAAAAAATTGCATTTAGATAAGTTTTAGATAAGCTTTTTATGATAAAAGAATATTGTATATAAAATAGTATAAAAAGGAGTATAAGATATGTTTAAATTTAAATTTGGACTTGTATGGACAAGTATTATAACACCAATATTTATTATGTGCTTGATTGTTCCTGGTGAGCAAAGAGGTGGAGTGGACATGGATCCATTTCTATTTATCATTTTTATTCTATTTGAAGTTATTGGATTATATCTGTTAATTAGTGGTTTAAGAAAAATAATAAAGGATAGAAAAACAAAAAAATATGGTATTGAATGTTACGGAATAGTTAGAGATATTCAAACTACAGGATCATATGAAAATGACAATCCTGAATATAAAGCAATATTGGATTTTATAAATCCAGAAACTAATCAATTAGAAACTATTGAGGAAATAATAGGATTTGATTACAACAAATATCCAATTGATTCTTATGTGTTATGCAAATATTATCAAGGTGATATTAATTTAGAAAATATTGTTTCTGAGAATGAAATTTCAGTAGATATAAAAAAATATTTAGCTCCGAGTCAACAGGTGCCTAATTATTTTAATATAGAATTTAGTGATGATAGAGAATATGTAATTATTGATGGGGTTCAATATAAAAAAAATCAGTAGAATTATAAGGCGTATTTTAAAGCTGATATAAAAATGTAGGAAAATATAAAATAAAAATGTCTGTTTTCCTAGATTCTACCAGTATCATATAAAAATATATTTGGAATGATTAATGAATTAAGCAAAATAAAATGATTTTTGGATAAGTTTTTAGATAAGTTCTACTACAAAATCCACAGTGAACAGAAGTGAGCTATATAACTTTTTTAAAGAGAAATGGCGGTTAAATGCTATTAAATGGAGTAGAATTGACCAAATAAAAAAGCCATGTGGATCGGGAAAGAAGTATAAGGTATGCTGCGGAAAATAAGAAAATATAAGGCTTTACGAAGATTTTAAAAATTAAAAATATGACTTTAGATCCGAATTAGATCCGATGATTTAATTAAGGGAAAATAAGGTGCTATTTAAAGGTGGATGAAATATTCCATCTTTTTTGTTGTATAATATAGGTGTAAGAGAAAGATAAATAGTAACTTGTTAAATGGAGGATTGTTTATGAAACAAAAATTTGAAAAAAATGAGACTTTATTTTGTATTCTTTTAATAATAGCATATGTATTTGTTAATTCATATTGTATGCAAAACTATGGTTATGCGAGTTTAATAAGTTTTATTATAAATACTATATTATCATTTGTTTTGATTTGGACTATGATTGTTTTAAAAAGAATTGAGTACTATGGATTAAGAAAAATTAATAATATAAAAGAATATTTATATTTTGTTCCGTTATTCTTAATAGTAAGTGTAAATTTATGGAATGGGTTTAATTTAAATAAATCAACTTCTGAAATAATATTTCATATTTTAACTATGATTAATGTTGGGTTTATTGAAGAAATAATTTTTAGAGGATTTCTATTTAAAATGATGGCTAAAGATAATGTAAAAAGTGCAATTATTGTAAGTTCATTAACATTTGGAATAGGCCATATAGTTAACTTATTAAATGGTGCAGACTTAATACCAACTTTAATACAAATATGTTATGCAGTTTCACTTGGTTATTTATTTGTTACTATTTTTTATAAAAGTAAATCACTTATTCCGTGTATTGTGACACATATCGTAATTAATGCAACATCAATATTTAATATTGAAAACACAATTTCACTATACATTGCACCAATAGTATTAATTATTGTTCCTTTTATTTATTCATGTTATATAAATAAAAAGGTTAAAGAATAAAACAAATTACAATTTAGCGATTAGATTCGTTTTTTAAGGAATAATGCGCAATAACTAATTTATGAGAAGGTATAGGTAAATACTTTTTTTAGTGTATAATTGTTGATGGATGGTGAGTTATATGGATGATATAATTAAAATAAATAATTTATATAAATCGTTTGGAGATGTTAAAGCTGTTAATGGTTTGAATTTTAAAGTAAAGAAAGGTGAATTGTTTGCTTTTTTAGGCATTAATGGTGCTGGTAAATCTACTACAATTGGTATGATTTGTGGAAATCTTAATATTGATAAAGGTTCTATTAATGTATGTGGATATGATGTATCAACTGATATTGGTAAAATAAAACATTTAATAGGTGTTGTATTTCAAGATACAGTATTAGATAAATCATTATCTGTTTATGAAAATTTAAAGTATAGAGCAGGCTTATATGGAATAGTTGGTAATGATTTTGTTAATAGATTTAATGAATTAGATAAATTGTTCGAATTAAAGAATATTAAGAATCAACAACTTGGTAAGTTATCAGGTGGACAAAGAAGAAAGGTAGATATAGCAAGATCTATAATTCATAAACCTGAAATATTAATATTAGATGAACCAACAACAGGATTAGATCCAGGAACTAGAAAAAAAATTTGGACTATTATTGAAAAATTAAGAAAAGATTATAAAATGACGATATTTTTAACAACACATTATATGGAAGAAACAACAGATGCAGATTATATTGTTATATTAGATAGAGGAAAAATAGTTGCAGAAGGTACTTCAATTGATTTAAAAAATAAATATGCATCAGATGTAATTTATTTATATAATACTGATGAAGAGTTAGTTAAGAAATTAAATTTACCATATAAAAAGATAAAGAATTCTTATAAATTAAATATTAAATCGTCTAAAGAAGCAACAAATTTAATAGTAAAGAATAAAGAAGTATTTCAAGATTATGAAATAATTAAAGGAAATATGGATGATGTGTTCCTAGAAGCAACAGGTTATAAATTGGAGGCAGAATGATGAAAAAATTTATTAATTTAACATTAAGAAATATTAAAGTTTATTTTAGCGATAAATCAATGTTTATCACTTCACTAATTACTCCTGCTATTCTATTAGTTTTATATGCTTCATTTTTAGGTGGTATATTTGAAGATAGTTTCATAAGTGCTATTCCTGAAGAATTAAATATATCTAATAAAATAATACATTCATTAGTCAGTGGTGAGATATTATCTTCATTATTAGCTGTAAGCTGTATTACAGTGGCTTTTACTTCTAATTTATTAATGGTAACTGATAAAGTTAATGGTCCTGCAAAAGATATAGATATATCACCAATAAGTAATGGGATTAAAAGTTTATCTTATTTCTTTGCATCATTTATATCAACAATTATTGTAAATATAGTAGCTTTAGTATTATGTTTAATTTACACATATACTCAAGGGTGGTTTTATGGAGTATCTGATATATTGTTATTAATATTAGATATAGTGATTTTAACTTTATTTGGTTGTGCTTTATCATCTGTTATTAATTTTAGATTAAAGAGTCAAGGACAAGTATCTGCTGTTGGAACTATGGTCAGTGCTGGATATGGTTTTATATGTGGAGCATATATGCCAATATCTTCATTTAATATTGGATTACAAAAAGTTTTATCTTTTTTGCCAGGCACATATGGAACTTCATTAATAAAAAATCATGCAATGTCTGCATCGTTAAAAGAATTATCTAATAATGGTGTTTCTAATGAAGTTATTAATGGAATAAAAGATTCGTTAGATTGTAATTTAAAATTTTTTAATAATAGTGTTAACATGAATACAATGTATATTATTATGATAATATCAATTATTATATTAATTAGTATTTTTGTAATTGAAAATAGATTTAAGAAAAAAAACTAATTACGCATTATTTCAATATGTAGAAAATAATATATTTGAAGTAATTATAGAGATAGTAGTAACATTGTCTTTTTTAGTGAATAGCAACTCATTGGATGTGGACAAAATGATATAAAGTTTCTTTGCTAAATAGCCAGTATTAGGCATAAAATAAGCCTATGTAAGCAATTTACTAAAATAGGGTAATAAGTATAAAATATATACCAAAAAGCCATTAAATAAGGGAATTTAACGAATAAAAATACAATGTGTGACAGTATTAGCTGTTGCATGTGGTTCAGGTAAAAAGTATAAGGCGTGTTGCGGAAAGTAAGCAATTACAAGACTTTGTGGGAATATGAAAATAATTTTAAGGAAGAATAAGAGAGGCATTTAAAAGACTTGAAAAAGTCTTTTTTTAATTCAAAGATAGAAAACTATGATATAATCAAAATATAATAGAAAGGAGTAATCTAAATGGAAGAAAAGAAAAAGAGTAATGTAGGATTAGTTGTACTTATAGTTATTTTATTAATAGCATGTGTAGGAATGGGAGCATTTATCTTTGTCAACAAAGATAAAATAATGTCTAAAGAAAGAGCAACAATATCGGATGCTGAAAAGAAAGAACCAACAGAGAAAATTGAAAAAGAGGAAACGCAAATTAAGACAGAAACAGCAAATGAAAAAAACAATACCATTGAGACAAGAAGTTGTATAGGAACGTATAGTGGTGAAGGAGCTATTTATCAAGATGCTAGAACTGGGCAAAATGTAAATGGAACAATAACTGTTGATTTAAAAGAAGATGGTACTTATAAATTAACAAAAAGTGGTATCGAACAATATTGGGTTGGACACTATACTATAATAGAAAATGCTCTATTATTAAAAGATGCTCCATCTACTTGTGGTCCTGAATCTGATTGTTCAGAAAAATATTTCTCATTTTTAAGTATATCAGATGACTGCTCTAAAATTGTTGGTGGATATGGTTCAGTATTCTTTGATTCAAATTTTACATTAACGAAGATTAATTAAAAAAGATAAATAAGAGTTTGAAATATTATGAAAATATTTTACCAATAGTCATTTTTAGGGCCTTTTAGATAATGAAGGGTATCTTTTTCATTAATATGGTATAATTAGAGCAAGATTGTAGTTGATATTATGAAAAAAATAGATTCAAAGTAATGATATATTTAAATCAGCAGAGTTTCAAAAAGATAAATATAAATTCCATCTAATTTTAGGTGATTTATCAAGTCCAGAATTGGAATTATATAATGACGAAAAAAATTATATAATTTGTAGGGAATCAAAAAACAGGTCTACATGGATATGCACTAAAGATAATTTTGATAAAAGCGTAATATCAAATATTGAAGACTTAATCAAAGTGTATTTAACAGCTACAGAAAAGGATAAATTTACTAGCAAAAAAGAAGTTTAAGATTTATTAGTTGAAAGAAAATTAGATATCTTTTAAGCACCTTGAAAAAGAACAATATCCATGATATACTGAAAAAAATAGGAAGGAGTATAGAAGTATGAAGAAATTTATTAAGCTTTTTGTATGTGTTATAGCTGTTTTTGCTCTTGCTGGATGTGGTCTTTCAAAGGATAATGCTAATAATAATGACAATACTACTAATACTGATAGTACTGTCAAAGAAGAAAAGACTAATCAATTAGAAAAATTTGTAGAAGAAAACAAAGAAGCAGTTGAAAATCTTTCTAATAGTGTACTAGATGCTACTTTAGTTGCTAAAGATAATTCTTTAGTGTATGTTTATACTTATAAAACTACATACGATGCTAGTGTTCTTGGAACTATGAAAGAATCTTTAGAAACATCTATTAATAATCAAGCAAGCACTTTTAATTCAGTTCTTGATTCTGTTCGTACCATTGCACCAGACACTAAGGCTGTTATTATCGAATATTACAATGGTGATGGAAACTTAATTACAAGCATTGAATTTAAATAGTATAAAGCTACGCTAAAAAACGAACAAATAACTTGTTCGTTTTTAATTTGATGTTTTTTAGTAAACCAAATTAAACTCCGTTGTATACAAAATGATTACAACATTAATAGTCTATTATAAAGATTATAAAAAATATGGTATAATCATATCAAAAGGCAGTGATATTATGAATAAAGAAAAATATATTGCATACGCAAATCAAACTTTTAAAGATAAAGCACTAGAATTAGTCTTAAAAAATATTAATTTATTTTATGATGAAACAGAAATTAATACAAAAAATAAGTACACAAAAGGCCAAGATGTAGTATTGAAAAAAGGTACTTTTATTCATGGAATACCCGGCAAGTTAGATAACTTTGATTGGATTTTAGAAAATGGATTTATAGGTAATGATTTTACAGGTTCATCAGCAGGTAAAAATAAAATAAAGAATAGTATTGGAATGTGGAATATAAAAGATGACTGCTTATTAAGAGATTACATAAATGAATATAGTGGATTTACAATAACTTATAATATCGGCAGAGGACCTAATTCTAAATTAAAAAGTGAAATGGTACCATACCATAAATTCGATGAATATACTGAAAAAATAAATGATGATGATAATATCTGGTCATTTGCTGGAGAACAGACAAAAGAGGTTCGTTTTATTCCAAGTTTAGTATCGAATAAAAGACAAATAGCATTTATTTTAAATATGGATAATGATTATGCCAAAGAAATGGCAAAAGCAGATGTATGGAATACTGAACTTGAAGATGAATGTTTAAAAGAATTTTTAGACTATAGATATTATCAAAAATTTTTAGAAGAAAGATTTAATAGAAATGCTTCAACAACAGATAGAGAATCTGCTATTATGTTTGGTATGCCAACTAAGTTAATTGAAGGTATTTTTGTTGGCAGACAAATAGAAAAAAATCAAGATATGTTAAATTATATTAAAAATAAATTACCTGATTGCTATATTTGTAATTTAGATGGAAAAGTAATAGTCGGAAACAAGTAGTTTTTAGATACCGCTTATAATTAATTATTTATTTCCAGAATTAAAAAAGTAAGAGATATGAACATATAAAGATGATAAAGAACATGCATTAATATTAGAAGTAATTATAATAACTTGCAATTATTGATGCTAAAAACATGTAAAATTATGTATTTAAATACAAAAACATAATAATATATTAAAAAAAATGTAGGCGTTATTTTTTTTGTTGTATAATTAAATTATAAAATAGAAAGGAATATTTATTATGGAAGAAAAGAAGAAAAACTCATCATCAATTATTGTTATTTTAGTATTAATTATTATTGTTTTAGGGGGATACATCGCATATGATAAATTGTTATCAAAAGATGTTTCAATTCCAAGCAACACACCTGCTGATAATATAGAAAAAAATTCTAAAGAAGAAAAAAACATTGATTTAGTATTTAATGAAAATAATATTTATAATAAAGATGAAACATATAAATATAGCGTTATTGATCAAAAAGATGATAATGGTTTTGTTCAAAAAACAGAAACTGGGTATGTAGTAAATGATAGTACATATAATATTACATACGAGTTAACAAATAATTATAAAATGTATTTGGAAACACTAATATATAAAGGTGGACCTGGCATGGAGGAATATAAAGTTATATTTCTTGATGAAGAGGGAAATATTGATTATCTAAAATATGAAATATTTGAAAGCGATAATAATGGAAACGTAAAATATGGTTTCCGTCTATATAGGATTAATAATTTAAAAAATGTTAAGAAATTATATTTAGTTAAATTGAGTAGTGATAGACCAGTTTCTCCAAATGGTCAAACGGTCGTTGCTCAAACAACTGATGGAAAATTATATGATTTATTTGACTACGTGTATGGTGATACTAATTTAATTGGAAGTTCTAAATAATGTGTTAATATTTTTAATTTTATGTATAGATAATTAATTTAATAAATTTAGGGCAAATCTTTTGATTTGCTCTTTTATGTGGTATAGTATTAAATAAAAGAGAGGACAAAAATGAAAATATTAATTATTTGTAGTAAAAACTTTTATTCTAAAATAGAAGAATTAAAAAGTGTATTAGAAAATAAAAACATAGATGTTTATCTACCTAATTGTTATGAAGATCCAGAAACAGAACAAAGAATGTGGGATTTAGGAAAAGAAAAACACCAAAAATTTAAATCAGAAATGTATAAGAAAAGTGAAGAAACAATATCAAAAATGGATGCTGTGTTAGTCTTAAATTTAGATAAAGAAAAAGATGGTAAACTATATCAAAATTACATAGGTGGAGCAACATTTTTAGAAATGTATGATGCATTTAGATTAGGCAAAACTATATATTTATATAATGATATTCCAGAAGGAATGTTATTTGATGAAATAGAAGGATTTGCTCCAATTGTTATTAATGGCAACTTAGACTTAATCCAGCAAAATTAGTTATATTAGAGTGTTATAGTGAGGATGAAGATAACACTACCACCACTAAAATTATATAATATGTAAATCAACGACATACTATATTTTGTATAATGTGTCCTTTTTATACGAAATAAATTGTGAAAATGTTATAATAATTATAGGAGATGATTTATATAGAAATTGTAATAAGAAGAAAAGCAAAAGACGATTGCTCAGCCATATCCAAAGTTGTAACAACAGCTTGGAATGAAACATATAAAGGACTAGTACCAGATGATTTTTTGAAAGAATTATATACAAACGAAGAATTAAGATCTATTAATTCTTATAACAATTTTGATGAAAATAATAATCACGTATTTGTACTTGAAATTGATAACAAAGTGGTAGGATTTGTAAATGTAGGTCCAACAGAAGAAAAAGAATATCCAAATTGTGGCGAACTATATGCTATTTATATTATTAATGAATATAAGAGAAAAGGATATGGTAAGAAATTATTTCAAGCAGGAATAAAAGAGTTAAAAAAGATGGGATTTAATCAAATGATTATTGGATGTTTAGATGGTAATCCATCAAATGAATTTTATAAACATTTAGGTGGGAAATATGCTAAACAAAGAATTTTTGAAAAATTAGGTCTCCCAGAAAATGTGTACTTCTTTGAAAAAATATAATGTTAATTAACAATATAACTAGATTAAAGAATAATGAAAAAAATGTATACTAGGAGTAAATATAATGGAAATATTAAATGAATTATTAAAATTACAAGATAAAGAATATGCAGAATTTCAAAGTAAATTAACACCAACAATTCCAAAAGAAAAATTCATTGGAGTTAGGGTTCCTGAAGTTAGAAAATTAGCAAAAAAATATATAAAAGAACCGGAAATTTTTGAATTTTTAAAAACATTACCACATAATTATTATGACGAAAATATGCTTCATGGACTCCTTATTTCAGAAATAAAAGATTATGATAAATGTATTGAAGAAATTGATAAATTTTTACCATATGTAGATAATTGGGCAGTATGCGATATCATGTCACCAAAAGTATTTAAAAAACATAAAGCTGACTTAATAAAAAAAATAAGACAGTGGTCAAATTCAAAAGAAATATATACATGTAGATTTGGAATTGAAATGTTAATGAGTCATTATCTAGATGATGACTTCAAAAAAGAATATTTAGATATACCAGCTAAAGTGCATTCAAATGAATACTACATTCAAATGATGATAGCTTGGTTTTTTGCTACAGCCTTAGCAAAACAATGGGATGATACAATTAAATATATTGAGGAAAAAAGACTTGATAAGTGGATTCACAATAAAACAATTCAAAAAGCCAGAGAAAGCTATAGAATAACAGAAGAACAAAAAGAATATTTAAAAAGTTTAAAAATAAAGTAATAAAAAAGATATGAAAGTTTAATCTAAAATCGTATCTTTTTTATTAGTATGATATAATTTATGTAGGAGTTGATTATATGGAAATACTAAAACATGTAAGACCAACAAAAGATTATGAATCACAGGCTATTGAATATATAAAAGAATTTTATGAATATAATTCAGAAGTTAATGGATCAGGTAGTTTAGATAAGTTTTTAAATAACTACGATGGATGGTTACAAAAATTAGAAGAAGATAGAAATAGACCGGTTACAGAAGAACGAGTTCCTACAGAAACTTTTTTCCTAGTTAGAGAGTCAGATAATAAAATTATAGGTATGATTAATATTAGACTAGCATTAAATGAAAGCTTAAAAAAATTTGGCGGTCATATAGGTTACAGTATTCGACCAACTGAGAGAAACAAAGGATATAATAAGGTAAATTTATATTTAGGATTACTATGTTGTCAAGAACATGGAATTAAAGAAGTTTTTATGGACTGCGATAAAGAAAATCCAGCATCTGCAAAAACAATGATTGCTCTTGGTGGAAATCTAATAAAAGAATATTATAATGAAGAGAAAAAATGTACATTGCAAGATTACATAATTAATGTAGATAAGTCAATACAAGTTAATAAAGAAAAATATGATAAAGTAATAATCAATTACATAAATGAATAAAATTATGTATTATACTAAAAATGAACACAATCAAAGAGGTGAAAATATGGAAAAAATAAAAATACCCAAATATACATTGGGCGAAGAAATAACAAATTCAATAACACATGGAATAGGTGGGTTACTAGGTATAGCAGCATTAGTATTAGCAATTGTTAGAGCGGCAATAAATCATCATCCTGCAGGTGTTGTTGCTTCATCTATATATGGCGCAACAATGATAATAATGTTTACAATAAGCTGCCTATATCACTCATTTAGTCCAAAAATAAAAGCAAAAAAAGTATTTAGAATAATTGATCACTGCGATATATATGTATTTATAGCTGGGTGCTATACGCCATTTTGTATAAGTTTAATAGGTGGTGCTCTAGGATGGACATTATTTGGAGTTATATGGGGATGTGCGATAATTGGAGTAATATTAAATGCTATAAATTTAGAAAAATATAAAGTAATATCATTCATATTATATTTGATAATGGGCTGGATGGTAGTAGCGTCAATTGGACCATTAAAGAATTTACTACCAGTTAATGGATTAATACTATTAGTTTCTGGTGGTGTAGCCTATACATTAGGAGCTCTATTTTATTTAGTAGGAGCAAAGAAAAAATATATCCATTCAGTATTTCATGTATTTGTATTAATAGGTGCAGTATTACAATTTTTTAGTATTTACTTATATGCAATATAAAAATCAGAAGTACAAAAATAATTTTCACAATTAAATATAAAAAGGAGCTGGTAAAAATGAAAACAGAAAAAAATATTTTAATAGCATTTATTTTAAATATTTCATTTTCAATATTTGAATTTTTTGGTGGACTTATTACAGGTTCAGTTGCGATTATATCTGATTCAATACATGATTTAGGTGATGCAATTTCTATCGGAATATCATATTTCCTAGAGAAAAAAAGTAAAAAGAAAGCAGATAAAAAATACACATACGGGTATATAAGATATTCGGTTTTAGGAGGGATTATTACTACTACAATATTATTAGTTGGTTCGATATTGGTAATTATTAATGCAACAAAAAGATTAATTAGTCCAGTAGAAATTAACTATAGTGGCATGATAATATTTGCAATAATAGGTGTAGTATTAAATTTTTTAGCAGCTTGTATAACAAGAGAAGGAGATTCCATAAATCAAAAAGCCGTTAATCTCCATATGTTAGAAGATGTATTAGGTTGGATAGTTGTATTAATAGGCGCAATAATTATGAATTTTACCGATATAAAAATATTAGATCCACTAATGAGTATTGCTGTAGCATTGTTTATATTTATTAGCTCAATAAAAAATTTAAAAGATGTATTAGATTTATTTATGGAAAAAACACCTAATGACATAGATTTAGATAAATTAAAAAAACATTTACTTAAAATAGACGGAGTAGAAGACATTCATCATATCCATGTCTGGAGCATTGACGGATATAATAATTATGCTACTATGCATATTGTTTCAAAATTAAAAGATGCAAAAGAAATTAAGAAAAAAATTAGAGAAGAATTATTAGAACATAATATTTGTCATGTTATTTTAGAAACAGAAGAAGAAGTATGTGATGAAAAAGAATGCAATATAAATCTTACTAGTAGCAATTCATTACAACATCACCATCATCATTAATTTATGTATCAAAATAAAATATAAATAATTAAGAGGTAAAACTATGAATAAAAGATCAATAAGTAAAATTTTATATATAATATCAATAATTCTATTGATACTATTTATAGTATTTATAATTTATGATTATAAAAATTATAATCCTATGATAACTTCTGCACCATTTTATTTAAATATAATAGTAAGATTAATAGAATTTATACTACCAAGTATTATTACATTTGTAGTTGGATTAGTATGTGATATAAAAAAGCTTAAATAGAGAGAATAAAATACTTAATAAAAAGTGTCAATAAAAATTATTTCTAACATTAAAAAAATGAAAAAAATATAAGAACAGGAGGAAATATGAATAATTTACAAAAATTTTCAACTGAAGAAATAATTGGATTAATAAAAGAAGGGAAAGTAACGGCAGCTGATTTAACTGATTCAGGTATATGTCCTACATGTTTTAATAAAGAAAATAATTCCATTTTATATGGCGATAACACAGATAAAATAATTTATGAAGATGATTTATTCGAATGCTTTCTAGCTGGCAATCCTAGAGCATATGGACATACTATAATAAGTACAAAAATACATTACAAAGATATGTCAGAGTGTGATGACGAAACACTAAAACAAATGATTATACTCTCAAAAAGAATGCAAAATATTATAAAAAAAGTATATTCAGCAGAAAGCGTATATTTATGTACGATGTGTGATGGCAAAATGAATCACTTTCACTATCAATTAATTCCAAGATATCAAAACGAAAAAAGAGGTTCAACAAATTTTGTAAAACCAAGATTTGAATACATAGAAGATAAAGCTAAAATAAAACAATTAAGATACCTTAGTAAAGAAAATCTTTAAACATTAAAAGCTCAATTTATGAGCTTTTTTATATGCAAAAATTTATATACATTACAAAAGTGTAATATTTATAAATAAATATTTTTGATATAATGTTACTAGGTGAATTATTATGAAAAGAATTATGATTGTTGAAGATGATGATACTGTTTCTAAAGAGTTGAATAACTTATTAGTTAATTCAAATTATGAAGTATTAATATTAGAAGATTATAAAAATGCTATAAATATAATTTTAAATAGCAAAATTGATTTAATTTTATTAGATATTAACATACCATACTTAAATGGTGAACTACTACTTAAAGAAATAAGAAAGAAATCAAATATACCAATCATTATGGTTACAAGTAGATCAAGTGAAATAGATGAAGTCTTATCAATTAGCTATGGAGCAGATGATTATATTACTAAACCATATAATCCAACAATACTTTTATTAAGAATAGCCAATATTTTTAAAAGATGTGAAATGACACAAGATGTTATCAAATATAAAGATTTTAATATAAATATAAAAAAAGGAATAATAAGTAAAAATCAAAAAGAAATCGTACTTACTAAAAATGAAATGATTATACTTAACTATCTATTAAATAATAAAGAAAGAATTGTAACTCGTGATGAATTAATGACAGATTTATGGAATAATGATGAATTCATAAATGATAATGCATTAACAGTAAATATAAGTAGATTAAGAACAAAATTAAAGGAATTAACAGAAGAAGAAATAATTGAAACAAGAAAGGGAATAGGGTACATACTATTATGAAATTAAGCCTATATATAAAAGACAAATTGCCAAGCATATTAGCATATATCTTAAAAGTATCATTACTTTGTTTAATATTAAAAATATTTAACTTAAATAATTACATTTTAATAATTATATTATTAATAGAATTGTTAACTGGATTAGTAATATTATTAATAAATTATTTACCAAAAAGAAAATATTTTAATTCAATAATAGATAATCTAGAAAAATTAGATAAAAAATATTTGATACTAGAAACTATATATAAACCTATTAATAATGAAGAAAGAATAATTAATGACATTTTATATGATATTAATAAATCAATGATTGAAAATATTAAAGCTAAAGAAAATAATCTATCTGAATATAAAGAATTTATTGAATTATGGATTCATGAAGTAAAACTTCCTATATCATCTCTTGTATTAAAATGTCACAATAATAAAGAAAAATATGGTAATGATTTATTATATATTGTTAGAAAAATAGATAATTATGTAGATGACGTATTGTATTATGTAAGAAGTGAAAATCCAGAAAAAGACTTCTTAATAAATGAAGTGAATCTAAAAGAAGTAATAAGAAATGTAAGTTTAAAAAATAAAGATGATTTATTAGAAAACAAAATAAATTTAGAAGTAAGTAAAATAAATAATAAGGTCTATACAGATAAAAAATGGTTAGAATACATTATCAATCAGATAATTAATAATAGTATAAAATATAAGAAAGAAAAAGACTCTTTTATTAAGATAGAAACAATAGAAGATAAAAATAGCATTAAACTCATAATACTTGATAATGGTATTGGTATTCCTTCTAAAGATATAACTCGAATATTTGAAAAAACTTTTACAGGATCTAATGGAAGAGATAAAACTAAATCTACGGGAATGGGATTATATATTGTTAATAAATTAATTGACAAATTAGGCCATAAAATAGAAGTAGAATCAATTAAAGGAAAATATACAAAAATAATTATTTCCTTTGGTAAAAATAATTTATACAATGTTACAAAAATGTAATATTATGCAATATTTAAAATACGACATAACTAATATATAGATGTAAACTTTTAAGTAGAGGTGAAAAAATGGAAAAAATATTAAAAGTTAAGAATGTTGAAAAATATTATGGTAGTAGAAACGCTCTTACCAAAGCTGTCAATAATATATCTTTTGATGTATCAAAAGGTGAATTTGTTGCTATTATGGGTGCTAGCGGTTCTGGTAAAACAACATTGCTAAATTTAATATCAACTATTGATAAAGTTACATCTGGTAATATATATGTTGATAATGAAGACATTACTAAATTAAAAGGAAATAAACTAAATACTTTTAGAAGAGAAAAACTAGGTTTTATATTTCAAGATTTTAATTTATTAGATACCTTAACAGGATATGAAAATATTGCATTATCATTATCAATTCAAAATATTAAAGAGAAAGAAATCAAAAAAAGAATAGAAGATATAGCAGAAAAACTTAATATAAAAAAAATATTAAATAAATATCCATATCAAATGAGCGGTGGAGAAAAGCAAAGAATAGCAAGTGCTAGAGCAATTATTATAAATCCAAGATTAATTCTTGCTGATGAACCTACCGGTGCATTAGATTCAAAATCATCAAGACAATTACTAGACAGCTTTGAATACTTAAATAAAGAATTAAATTCAACTATACTTATGGTTACACATGATACATTTAGTGCATCTTTTGCTCAGCGAGTAATATTTATTAAAGATGGCAAAATATTTAATGAAATAAATAAAGGCGATTTAACAAGAAAAGAATTCTTTGAAAATATTATTGAAGTATTAACACTACTTGGAGGAGAGATGAATGATGCTATTTAAATTATCTCTTAATAATATTAAAAAGAGTTTTAAAGATTATGGAATATATTTTGTAACATTAATACTAGGAGTATGTATATTTTATATCTTTAATTCTATTGATTCACAAACAGCAATGTTAGAAGTATCAAAAAATACATCAGAAATTATAAAACTATTAACAAATGTATTATCATATGTATCAGTATTTATATCTTTTGTCTTAGGTTTTTTAATAATATATGCATCAAGATTTTTAATAAAAAAAAGAAATAAAGAATTTGGAATATATATGACACTTGGAATGTCAAAAAGAAAGATATCATTTATATTATTAATTGAAACTTTGTTAATTGGATTTTTATCATTAATAGTAGGTTTAGGTATAGGAATAATAACATCTCAAATAACAAGCATATTTATTGCAAATCTATTTGAAGCAGACATGAGTAAATATACATTTAATTTTTCTCAATCAGCAATGATAAAAACTTGTATATATTATGGAATAATATATTTTATAGTTATGCTATTTAATACTTTTAATATAAGAAAAACAAAATTAATAAATCTATTACAGGCAAGTAAAAAACAAGAAAAAATAAAAATAAGAAATCCTTATTTATGTATATCAATATTCATTTTATCTATAATAATGTTAGTTAGTGCATATTATCTAGTAACAAATTTAGAACTATTAGAAAAATATGATATTAGTATATTATTAGTACCAATAGGCCTTGGAATTTTTGGAACAATAGGTTTCTTTTATTCGATAGCTGGAATGTTTTTAAAAATAATTTCAAATTGTAAAAATATATATTTTAAAAATATAAATACTTTTACATTTAAACAAATAAGTAGTAAAGTAAATACAATGATTATTTCTATTTCATTAATATGTATTATGTTGTTTATAACATTATGCCTACTAACAAGCGCTTTTACAATTAAAAGTTATTTTAACAATTCTATAAGAACTTATGCACCTACTAGTTTTCAAATATTAAAGTATGAAGTAGATGATTTGCCATCAACAATGGATGATATGAAAAATTACTTGAAAACTGATAATAATTTTTATAATAATGTAGATAAATTAGAAGCAGCTACTATATATTTTGATGAGAATTTCTCATATGGTAAAAGTTTTGGAAATTACGAAAAAGCTCTAAGAAAAAAATACCCTTATGTTTTATGGAATAATCAAATAGAGGTGATTAGTCAAAAAGACTATAATAAACTTTCAAAACTATTTAATTTAGAATCAATTAATTTAAATGAAAATGAATATGCAATTGTATCAAATTTTCAATCTCAATTATACGATAGTTCATTAAAAAACGGAGAAAAAATTAAATTGTTTGAAAAAGAATTAACCCCTAAATATGATCATCATATAGATGGATTTTTACATATAGGTGGTAACCCTTCTAACACAGGATTTGTAGTAGTAAATGATTCAGTTATAATTGATAATGATATGCATAAAATAACTATGGTTGGAAATTATAAAAAAAATGTAACATCAGAAGAAGAAAGAAACTATTACGAATTTTTAAGAAAGAATTTTAATAACAAAAAATATTCAATTGATACAAAAATAGATATTAAAGATAGCTGTATTGGTTTATCAGCAATAGTAACATTTATCGGCTTATATGTAGGCTTAATTTTCCTAATAACTTCATCAGCAATTCTTGCTCTTAAACAATTGTCAGACTGTATAGATGATAAAAATAAGTATAAAGTATTAAGACAAATTGGAGTTAATGAAAAAGATATAAATAAATCATTATTTTATCAAACTTTATTATTCTTTTTAGCTCCATTTATATTAGCGATAGTTCATACAATATTTGGTTTAAAATTTTGTGTTTTAATACTAAATTCATTAGGCGTAAGCCATATATTAGAAGATTTTATTTATACTTTCATATTTTTAATAATAATATATGGAATATATTTTGTAATTACCTATTTGTGTAGTAAAAATATAATTAAGGAGAGGATATAATATGCATGCTTATTTAGAAATAATAAAGGAAGCGTTTATTTTCTTTCCCTTTATTGCGATATTAATAAGTTTCCCTTTTATTTTAATAGAATATCATAAATATGGATCCATCTCACTTGGTAAAGTTATATTAACTTATTCGTTTGTATTATATCTAATTAATGCTTATTTTCTAGTGATATTACCACTACCAGAAATAGAAAAAGTTGCGAAATTAACAGCGCCTAGAACACAACTATATCCGTTTAAATTTATATATGACTTTGTAATGGAATTACCAACTATTAAAGTATCGGGGTTAAAAGATATAGTAAAAATTTTAACACTTCCACATTTTTATATTCCTTTATATAATATTATCCTTACTATGCCATTTGGCATGTATTTAAAATATAAATTCAATCTTAATATTAAAAAAGTAGCTTTATTTACGTTTTTGCTTTCATTATTCTTTGAATTAACTCAACTAACAGGATTATATTTCATTTATCCAAGAGGCTATAGATTGTTTGACGTAGACGACTTATTATTAAATACATTAGGAGGAATAGTTGGATATTTTATAATTAATCCATTCTTAAAAATTCTGCCAACATCTAAACAAATAGAAGAAAAGGCCAAGAAAAAAGGTAAAACCATTTCTGGCTTAAGAAGAACTACATCTTTAATTACTGATTTTATTGTTGTTATTACTATAAATTTTATACTATCATTTTATATAAAATTTAAATATACATATATAATAATCTCAATTATATATTATTTTATTATTCCTATTTTTACAAAAGGAAGTACAATTATCGAAAAATTTTTAAATATTAAAGTTGTTAATGAAAATGATAAAAATAATTACTTAAATTTATTATTAAGAAAGACTATATTTGTAATAATTTATATAGCAATACCATATTTTATGAGTTACACAATATCATATTTTAATATAGATAATTTCTGGATTAAGTTAATATTCTTATTTAGTTATTTAATCATATTATTAATGATATATATAATATCTACAATAAAATATATATTTACAAATAATAAAATGCTATATGAAAAATTAAGTAAAACAAAACAAATTAGTACAATAAAAATATAGAAAATTTAACAAATAATAAGAAATATGCTATAATTATATTAATCATAATTATCAGGAGGTTAGTATAATATGAGGAATAATAGCAAAACAATAATATGTAAAATGGGTAAATACACAAAAAATGTAAATCCAGAATTAAAATCATATGTAGAAGAATTCATTTTCCCAGTATATGAAGAAAATGATAAATACGATTTAGAATATTTAGGTAAGGTAATGGAAAAAGCTTTTCAAGCTAATGAATATTTCAATTTAGGCCTTAATGAAAATATGATATATACAACAGTTGCTTATCATAAAAGTGATAGACATCTAGATAAAAGCCACACTGCAGAATTTTCTGCATATAGTCTTTATTATGACAATAATCTAAAACCATTCTTTAACGAAGAAGAGCTTGCTACAATGGCTGTAGCTATTCAAAATAGAAAAGAAGAATATGGTAATTTATTATCTATAGCAATATCAAATATTAAAACAAAAACACCAGTTAATAAACCAAAAGAATATACAAAAAAGGCTTCTATTTAGAAGTCTTTTTTTAGAATAATTACATAACACATATGATATAATTATTCAAAGGAGGAATTCTGATGGGAAATTATTTAACAGTAATTATTACAGCATTAATTATTATTCTAATTGCTAAGTTTTTATTTCACTTTACTGGTAAGAATTTAATAAGACTAATACTAAATGCAGTAATAGGTTTTATAGTTCTATGGATTATTAATTGGACTGGCTTAATAACAATACCACTTAATTTTATAACTTCGCTTCTAGCAGGTGCATTAGGATTACCAGGAGTTATATTATTGATAATTTTGGTATTGGTGGGTGTGATTTAAATTATAAAAAAAGTATAATAATTCCATAAAAAGTAATCTAAAACTTTTGTTTAGTAAAAAATAAGAAGATATAAACATATATCTTTTTATTTTGAATAATTTATATTAGTAGAATACAAGGGGTAATATATGCAGATATTTGAAATAATAATATTAGGAATAAGTTTATCTATGGATGCTATGGCTGTATCTATATGTAAAGGATTATCGATGCAAAAACTTAATGCCAAAAAAATATTCATAATAGGCTTTTATTTTGGATTTTTTCAAGCACTAATGCCTATAATAGGCTATTACTTAGGTTCAACATTTAAAAATGCAATTATTAATTTAGATCACTGGATAGCATTTACGTTATTAGTGATATTAGGAATTAATATGATAAGAGAAGCAAATACAGATAAAGAGACTATAAACGATAAAGTTAATTTTAAAACAATGTTACCATTATCACTAGCGACAAGTATAGATGCCCTGGCTATAGGAATTACATTTTCCTTTTTAAAGGTAAACCTTTTAATGTCTGTACTAATAATAGGTTTAACAACTTTTATATTATCAATTTTAGGAGCAATAGTAGGAAATAAATTTGGTGTTAAATATGAAAAAACACCCCAAATATTAGGAGGGCTGATACTAATAATAATTGGAACTAAAATATTACTAGAACACTTATCAATTATATAAAAATTATTTCATTTATATTAAATTAGATGTATAATATAAAATAGGAGCGTGATATCGTGGGAAAAAGCAAAAAAACTAATGCTGGAGTATTAATATTAATACTATTATTGATCTTTGCCTTTGCTTATGGTGGATGGTATATATATAAAACGCGAGTAAAAGTAAATTATCAAGAAAATATAGAGAAATTACCTGTAACAGAAGAAAAAGAAACTACTAGTTCAAAAGAACCTATTGAAGTAACAGATAATATAATAGCTGAAATTTTCAATAAATTAGAATTTGGTTTTTCATGTAGACATAATGAATATCCATATCTTCAAGATAAAAAAATAACCGCAGCAGATTTACCTAATGAAGATGTATACTTAATGGCACTAAATTCATTAAAAGATCAAATATATGATAAAGAAGCAGAATATGGTCATCAATTTAAAGATTTTCCAGAATCAACATTACGAGCTAAGATTGATAGTATAGTAGGCACCGACTATGTTTTTGATAATGGAAATTATCCAACATGTCCAGATTGGACATATAATGAAAAAACAAGAACATATATAGGTGCAAAAGAATATGGTTGTGGTTGTACAGCAGGACCATACAATAATTTAATACTACCAACATCAGCTTATAAAGAAGATAACAACTTAATTATCTATGTAAGAGCAATTTTTTATGATGAACGCAGTGAAAAATATTACAGTGATAGAACACATTTAAATCCAATACTAAATTATACAATTGATGATCCAGATACTAAGAATATGGCTTACACACTTGAAAATCTATCAAAAGGAAGCTTATATAAATTAACATTTAAAAATATAGATGATGATTATGTGTTCATATCATCAGAAATAGAAAAATAAAGATAGTAATAACTATCTTTTTTTTATGATTAAAATTTATAGTATATGATATAATAATTAATATAGAATAGCGAGTATTATGGGAGGCCAATATGATAGAAATAAAAAATGTAAGTAAAACATATAATGGTAAAATCAAAGCTATAAAAAATCTAAGTCTTGATATAAATGCCGGAGAAATAGTGGGATTTATTGGACTAAATGGTGCTGGAAAAACAACACTTATAAAAATGATGACAGGTATTTTAAGACCAGATAAAGGAACGATTACCATAAATGGCTATGACATAGTTGAAGATGGTATACAAGCTAAAAAAAATATAGGATATATAACAGATAGCCCAGATATGTTTTTAAGGCTTACTGGAATTGAATTCATTAACTTTATAGCAGATATATATAAAGTTCCATTAAGTGTTAGAAAAAGAAGAATAGATTATTTAACACACAAGTTTGATCTAGTTAATTTATTGGATAAACCAATGCAAGGCTACTCACATGGTATGAGACAAAAAATGATGGTAACTGCAGCATTAATTCATGAACCAGCTGTTTGGATATTAGATGAACCATTAATTGGATTAGACCCCAAAAGTGCATTAGCATTAAAAAAAATGATGCGTGAACATGCTGATAAAGGAAATACTGTTTTCTTTTCAACACATGTTTTAGAGATAGCAGAAAAATTATGTGATAAAGTAGCAATAATAAATAAAGGTAAAATTGTATACTATGGAACATTAGATGATTTGAAGAAAAAATATAATAAAAAAGATTTAGAAAAGCTATTCATGGAGGTAATAAAAGATGAATAATTATCTAAGTCTTACAAAAGTATTTTTAAAATCATTAAAGATGAGTAAAGCTACTAATAAAAGACAAAGAATAGCGTTTAGAACATTATTATTGTTAGTATTTTTTCTTATCTTTATTCCATTCACACTTTTCTGTGGAATATTTGTTTACTGCATGAGTAGTAATTTACAGGAAGTAGGATATGCTACTATAGGTCTTGAATTAGTATGTTGTCTGATTAGCATATTTACATTTACATTTGGTTTTAGTGTAATATTAAATGAATTCTATTTTAGTAATGACATAGAAAAAATAATGCCACTTCCTTTAAAACCAACGCAAATAATAGGTGCAAAATTTACAACTTGTTTTATCGCTGAAAATATAATGCAAATATTATTAGTTGTAGTTAGTGTTATTGGTTACATAAAGGCTCTTAATATAGGAATCCCCAACTTTTTATTATCAATTTTAGGAATAATTACACTACCTATAATTCCAATGGTATATTGTGGAATTATTAGTCTATTAATAATGAGCTTTACTAAATTAATAAAAAATAAAGAAACAATAAGAAAAATAGGAATAATATTAGTATTTGCCATTTTAGTATTATTTGCTAGCATAATAGGTACCCTACAACAATTTGATATAAATACATATATAGAATCATTTGCATTAGGCAATCATAAATTTTTAAATATACTAGAAATGATTTTTCCACATATTAAGTTATTTACTGATGTTTTAACAACAGGAAACTTATTATCATTAATATTATATATACTTATAAATGCCATTTATTTAATAATCTTCCTTATTACAGCCAAGTATCTATATCTAAATAGTGTTATAGAATTATCATCTAAAGATACAAATAAACGCAAATTATCAACTAAATTACTAAATACTACAAAAGTTAAAAGCCCTGCAAGATCATATTTAGAAAAAGAATTAAAAATATTATTTAGAACACCTGCCTTCTTTATAAACTGTATAATGATTAATTTCTTATGGCCAATTTTTGTATACCTAATTTTCAAAGTAAGCGGTGCTACTTATAATATTAGTGAAATAAGTACTTTGATATTATCATCTAATACTGCTAAAGTAATAATACTAATTTATATAACAGGAATATCATTATTACTACCAGCAATGAACAGCATAGCTTCATCATCTTTTTCTAGAGAAGGAAAACATTTTAATTTTATAAAATATATTCCTTTAAAATATGAAACTCAATGGAATATAAAAATCTTAACAAGTTTTATAATTTCCTTTATTGGTATTAATTTCTTTACTACTATATTTTATATAATAGTAAAAATGCCCCTAAAATTAGCTATATCACTATATTTAATAAGCTTTTTAGGAACAATATTAATTTCAATTATGGGAACATATATAGATTCAATACAACCAAAATTAATTTGGGATGACGAAAATAATTCTCTAAGAGAAAACTATAATACATTTATAGTTATGGGACTTTCAATGCTATTTAGTGGAATTATCTGTGGAGGAAGTTATTTATTACTAAAAAAATACGCAGCATCATTCAATGATCTATTGTTAATAGTAATATTAGGTTTAATATTACTAAATATAATTTTTATACTATTATCATTAAAAAATAGAACTAAAAATTTAATTGAACAAGAAGAAGCGTAACTTCTTCTTTTTTATAAAAAAAGGGACCTAATGGTCCCAATCTATTAATAGAGGATCTTCACACTATAAGTGAACCTTCCTCATAAATAATATATGCACTAGAATCATATTTATACACAAAGATTGTGGAAAAAAGAAAAATATGTTATTCTAATGCTATAAAAATTACTGTATAAATAAAATAAAAATTGGTAATATATAAATGGAGGCTTAATATGGAAAAAAAAGAAATGAAAAAAATATTAATAGATAATTTGGATAGCATAAACAATTTATGGAGGTCTCTTTGACATAGAAAATAAAAAAGAAGAATTATCAAAACTCCAATCTAAAATAGAAACCCCAAATTTTTGGGATGATAGAGATAGTGCAGAAAAAATAATAAAAGAATTGTCAGAAAAAAAAGCAAATGTAGAAATTATTGAAACTTTAAAAAATGAAATAATAGAAAATAAAGACTTATTAGAATTGATAGAAGAAGAACCGGATGATGACATCGAAAAACAGGTTGAAAATTATATAATACAACTAGAAAATAAAATGAATGAGCTAAACTTATTAGTTCTTTTAAATGATGAATATGATAAAAATAATTGTATTGTCGATATTCATTCAGGAGCTGGCGGAACAGAGGCTTGTGATTGGGCCGAAATGTTATATAGAATGTATACACGCTGGTGTGAAAAAAAGTCCTATAAAATAGAAGTTCTTGATTATCAGATGGGTGAGGAAGCAGGAATAAAAAGTGTATCATTCCTAGTAAAAGGATTGAATGCGTATGGTTATTTAAAAAATGAAAAAGGCGTACATCGCTTAGTAAGATTATCGCCATTTGATTCCAATAATAGACGACATACATCTTTTGTTTCAATAGAGGTAACCCCAGAAATAGAACAAGATAATACCATAGAAATCGATGAAAAAGATTTAAAAATTGATGTTTTTCATTCCTCTGGAGCAGGAGGACAAGGGGTAAATACAACAGATTCAGCAGTTAGAATTACTCATCTACCAAGTAAAATAGTAGTTACTTGTCAAAATGAAAGAAGTCAAATACAAAACAAAGAACAAGCAATAAAAGTTCTAAAAAATAAATTATTGTTACAAAAATTAGAAGAACAATCTATAAAATTAAATCAAATAAAAGGAAATCAAATGAATATAGAATTTGGTTCACAAATTAGGAGTTATGTAATGCACCCATACTCAATGGTTAAAGATCATCGTACAAATTATGAAACTAGTAACGTAGAAAAAGTTTTAGACGGAGATATTGATGCATTTATTGAAGAAAATTTAAAAAAGGGGTTATAATTATGAATATTTTTCTAGAAAATAAAAATTTAAAAGTACTAGAAAGTATTAGACAAAAATCTAAATATAAAAGATTTTTTAAGTTTGTTTTAGGATGCTTTTTAGTTGCTATTGCTTATAATTTGTTTTTAGCACCCAATAATATTGTATCTGGTGGTGTAGGTGGCATAGCAATTATTCTTAATAAACTATTTGGCCTTGATAATGCCATTGTTATTTTAATCCTAAATGTAATATTATTGATAATAAGTTATATATTTTTAGGTAAGGAAAAAACAAAAGCTTCCATTATGGGCTCACTACTTTTCCCAATTGCCGTAAGATTAACAGAAAATATTGGCACATATATTACAATAGATAATAGTCAATTATTATTGTCTGCTGTTTTTGGTGGTGTAATTTATGGCTTTGGTGCTGGTATGATTTTTAAAGCCGGTTATACCGGTGGAGGAACAGATATTTTAAATCAAATAATCAATAAATATTGTAAGATGAGCATTGGCAAAGCAATTCTGCTATGTGATGGTTTGATAGTTTTATCATCAGGTATAGTTTTTGGAACAAACAGACTAATGTATGCGATTATTGTTTTATACATAATTAGTTATATATCAGACCGTGTTATATTAGGTATATCTGATAGTAAAGCATTCCACATTGTAACAAATGAAGAAGAAGCGGTTAAAGAATACATTTTAAAATATTTAAATCACGGAGTTACAATATTCAATGCAAAAGGTGGAAAAAATAAAGAAAGAGAACACGTATTAATGTGTGTCTTACCAACAAAAGATTACTATAAATTAAAAGAAGGAATATCAACTATTGATCCAGAAGCCTTTTTCGTGGTAACAGATGCCTACGAAGTTTTTGGAGGTGAATAGATGGATAACTATATTGCTGATTTAAAAAAAAGAAATGTATATAAGAGAGTAATTTTATTATTAATTGCTTTATTTATGAGTTCAATTATATATAATTTGCTTTTGTTACCAGTAAATTTAGTAACTGGCGGTTCAGGTGGTATTGCGACAATAACTCATTATGTTTATGGAATAGATCCAGCAATTATGATTTTTTTTATTTCAACAGCTTGTGCTATTTTAAGTCTTTTATATTTAGGAACAGAAAATACAGCTATTACAATATTAGCTGGTCTAATTTATCCATTATTTATAAAAATAACATCTCCTATAGCATCATTGATAACTATAGATTATAGTGACTTATTTATTATAACTATATATGCAGGTATACTAAATGGAATAACTAATGGAATTATGTATAAAACAGGTTATAGTAATGGTGGATTACCAATAATAAATCAAATCTTAAATAAAACTTTAAATATACCAATAGCAACAGCTAGTGCCATAACTAACACTACTATCGTTATAATTGGAGGATTCTTCTTTGGGTGGACTAATGTCATGTATGCCATAATATTTATATATTTAAATACTCTTATTATTAATAAAGTATTATTAGGTATATCAAACAATAAAGCATTTTACATAATTACAAAAGAAGAAAAGGAAGTAAAAGACTACATTATTAATATGTTAGATCATAATGCAACAATTTTTAATGTTAAAGGTGGATTTTTAGATGGAAAAGAAAAAGTAATATTAACAGTAATTCCAACAAAAAATTACTATCAAGTAACTGAAGGAATAAGACTAATTGACAAAGAAGCCTTTTTCGTAGTAACAGATGCCTATGAAGTATCAGATATAAAATAATGTAAATACGGAAAGAGAAAAAATTTCTCTTCTTTTTTTATTAAAAAAAATATGCTATAATGGTATAACTAAAGGTGGTGAAAAATTTGGATTTAATCAGAGTAAAACACGTTGATAAAAAATACAAAAATGGAGTTACTGCTATATATGATTTAAATCTAGCCATTGAAAAAGGCTCATTTGTCTTTGTAATTGGCGGCTCAGGAAGTGGAAAAAGTACATTAATAAAAATGTTATATAGAGAAGAAAAACCAACAAAAGGCCAAATTATCGTTGGTGGCCTTGATGTTGCTAAATTAAAAAATAAAAAGGTATATAAATTGAGAAGAAAGTTGGGAATAGTATTTCAAGATTATCGATTATTACCTAAATTAACAGTTTATGAGAATGTAGCTTTTGCCTTAGAGGTAATAGGAACTCGTAAAGATGAAATAAGAGTAAAGGTGTTAAAAGCACTTGAAGAAGTAGGACTAAAAAATAAAGTTCACAATTATCCAGATCAACTATCAGGTGGAGAACAGCAAAGAGTTGCTATTGCTAGGGCAATAGTAAATAATCCTAAATTATTATTATGCGATGAACCAACAGGTAACTTAGATCCTGAAATGAGTATGGAAATTGTAAAAGTATTAGAAGATATTAATAAGACACGTGGTACTACAATTATAATGGCAACTCATGATAAAGAAATTGTTAATAAAATGAAAAAACAAGTCCTTATATTAAAAGATGGACATTTAGTAACCTTTAAAGAGAAAGGAGTTTATGATGATGAAGCTATTAAGAATGTTAGGACGAAGCGTTAGAGATGCATTTAAAAGTGTCTTTAGAAATTTTAGCTTATCACTAGCTTCTATTTCATGTATTACAATAACCCTAGTTATTGTATCAATCGCAATATTAGCTTCGTTTAATGTAAATAACTTTACTACTGAAATAGAAAAAGACTTAACAATAGTAGTTTTCTTAGATAATGATGTTAACAAAAAAGAAATTAATTTTGTAGAAAAAGAAATATCACAAATAGATAATGTAGATAAAATTACATTTTTATCTAAAGAAGAAGTAAAAAATCAAATTCAACAAGAATCAGAAGTATTTAATAGAATTTTTGAAGAATGGGATAATGATGAAATACCATTAAAAGATACATTTCAAGTAAAAGTAAAAAATATTAGTAAAATAAAAGATACGTCAAATAAGATAAAAAATATTAAAAAAGTATCTGTAGTAAGATATGGAGAGGGAATGGTAGAAAAACTAGTAACTGCCTTTGATGCGGTTAAGAAAGTTACTTATGGAGTAGTAATTGCCCTAATAATAGTAACCATTTTCCTAATTGTTAACACAATAAAATTAACAATATCAGCTCGTAAGAGGGAAATTAGCATTATGCGTTTAGTTGGTGCTAGCAATTTTACAATCAAAACACCATTTATATTTGAAGGTATGATATTAGGTGTTTTAGGTTCAATAATTCCAATAATATTTACAACTTACGGATATACAGCATTCTATAATCACTTTGGAGGATATCTATATTCAGAGTTGATTAAATTAATTCAACCAGAACCATTTATTTTTAATGTATCTATTATTGTATTAATTATAGGAATCTTAGTTGGTATGATAGGTAGTGCTGGGGCAACTAAGAAATATCTAAAGATATAATGAATATAAAGAAAATAACAGCTGCAGTTATTATAGTTGTTTTAATTACATCAATATTTGCACTACCAATTGGTGTAAGTGCTAAAACTATACAACAATTTGAAAATGAAGTTAGAACATATACTAAGGAACTTGAAGATAAAAAAAATAAAATAGCAACTAATGATGAAGAAGTAGCAAGAATTAAATCAAAAATAGCTTCAATAGAAAATCAAATTACAGTAGCTGAAAACGAAGTTGCTGAGTTGCAAAGAGAAATAGATGCCAGCAATAAAGAAATAAAAGAAAAAAGTGAACAAAGCAAAAAAATAATAGAATATTATCAAATATCAAACGGTGATAATGCATATCTAGAATATGCATTTGGAGCTAGTGATATAACTGATATGGTTTATAGATTAGCAGTTGTAGAACAATTAACAGATTATAATGATCAAGTTATGAAAGAATTGGAAGCTTTAATAAAAAAGAATGAAGAGCAACAAGAGTCATTAAAGAAAAAACAAGAAACATTAAAAGAACTACGAGTATCATTAGAGTCAGAAAAGGAAAGAATAAATGCAGATAGTGCTTCTATAAGAGTTGGTATGCCAGCTTTAGAAGAACAAATTAAATCAGCACAAAGAAACGTAGAATATTATAAAAAATTAGGTTGTGGAGCAACAGAAGATATTCAAGCTTGTCAATATAGAATTCAACAAAGTAATAGAGGCGGCGGTTCATCAGTTCCAAGCACTAATGGGTTCTTTAGACCAATTGAATATGGATATTTAACACAAGGATATGGTGGTTATCCGGGACATTTAGGTGTCGATATTGGAAGTAACAACAAAACAATTGAAATTTATCCAATAGCAACGGGACAATTATATTTTGTTGGTTATGATAGTGCAGGCGCCTTAATTATAAAAATTAGACACAATTATAATGGACGCTATATTTATTCTACATATGCTCATATGTCTAGTTTCAGTGATTTTGTTGCTAGGTATATAAATTATTCTAGAGGAACAAGTGAAAGTATTGAAAATGGTCCAACTGTATATAGCAACACATACTTAGGAAATATGGGATCAACTGGTAATTCTAGTGGACCACACCTTCACTTAGAATTAACTACATGTGATTGGCATAGAGGTGGTGGATGTACTTGGTATGCTTATCAAAGAAGTACAGTAAGCCCATTTAATTATGTAGCCATACCATCTAGTTGGAATAATAGATAAAAACATATAGATAAAACTATATGTTTTTTTGTCAACAAAAAAAGGTTGACAGCTGTTTTTTAATATGATAAAATAAATACGAATTTGAGGAAAGGAGTGAGAATATGTATATTATAAAATTCAAATTAATTAGTGTTATTAATATTGCTGAGAATAGTAGTATTCTCACTTGTTTTTAACGCATAAAAAGAAAAAGAGATCATTGATAAACACGCAATAATATAAATGTTTTAACATATCGAGAAGAAGTAAGTATCAAAGATAACTTTTAAAATAAAATCAAAATATTAGGAGACGAAAACAAAAAAGTATATAACGTCAACTATTATTTAAAATAAAAAATTAAGAACATTAACAATTTTTTTGTGCAAAAATATCATTGCAAGTTTAAGCTTATATTGATCTCTTTTATTATAGGAAGAGGTGAAGTATATGAAAAAAACAAATAGTTTTAAAGTCTTATGGGATTATTTAAAAGATGACAAATTAAAACTAATTACTTACATATTTTTAGTATTAACAACCTACTTACCTACTTTATTATCTGCTTTTTTCTGGGGAAAAGCTCTAGAATATTTGATATTAAAAAATTTAACACAATTTTTAAAATTCTTGATACTATGGGAAGGAATATACATTATATTTTATTCAATCCTACAAGTACCTAGGGATAAACTTTACAATTATCTAGAAATAAAATTTATGAAAAACGTTAGTATGGATTTATACAAAAAAATAGATTGTCTACCAGCTAAAGCGTTTGAAGATATTGGGGTTGGAGAGTTCATAAATAGATTATATACTGATCCAGATAGAGTAATGGAATTACTAGCAAAACTTATTAAACTTATATGCAAAGCATTAGTTATTATTGTTGTATTAGTCATTGCTTTTAAAATATCATGGATAGTAGGACTAGAAATACTAGTTTTCGCAACTTGTATGGGATTTATATCAACTAAGTTCTTTCCAAGAATAAAGAAAACTCAAGAATCTATAAAAAAGCAATCCGATGAGTATGTAAGAGTAGCTACGGAAAATATAACAGGAATTAGGGAAATAAAATCATTGGGAATAAAAAAGAATATAGAAAAAAATATTTTTAATCAACTTACTAATTTATTCAAACATACTAAAAAGATAAGAAATTACGAAGTTTGGTACTATAGTTTGAATAACTTATGTTACTTTATTCTACAATTTATAATTTTATTTACATGTGGATATTTCTTTATTAAAGGCAAAGTAACTTATGCAACATTTATTATGATTGAAATGTACATTTGGAGAATTGATGAAGTAGTAGAAAGTATATCTGATTTCGGTGTTAGCTATAACAAAGTAAAAGTATCATTAAAAAGAATTGATGAAATAGTTAATAATAAAATTTATGATGATGAACATTTTGGTAATAAAGAATTAAAAAATGTAAAAGGTATAATAGAATTTAAAGATGTTAAATTTAAATATTCAGATGATGAAGAGTATACATTAACAGGTTTATCTATGAAATTTGAACCTAATAAAAAAATTGCAGTAGTAGGTAGAAGTGGTAATGGAAAATCAACAATTTTTAACTTGCTATTAAGATATTTTGATAGTACTGAAGGAGAAATACTAATAGATGGAGTTAATATAAAAGACTTAAAAGAATCATCTTTGAGAAGTAGTTTGTCAATAATTAGACAAACACCATTTCTATTTAATTTATCAATAGTAGAAAACTTTAAATTAGTAAAACCAACAGCCACATTAAAAGAAATAAGAAAATATTGTAAAAAAGCTTATATTGACGATTATATAATGTCATTACCAAATAAGTATGACACAATTATAGGTGAAGGTGGAATTAATTTAAGTGGTGGTCAAAAGCAACGTTTAGCTATCGCAAGAACGCTATTATTAAATACAAAAATAATATTATTTGATGAAGCAACATCAGCATTAGACAATGAGTCACAAGAATATATTAAAAAGACAATTGATGAGCTTGTTAAAGATCATACAGTTATCATTGTAGCTCATAGATTATCAACCATAGTTGACGCTGATGAAATAAACATTATTGATAAAGGAAAATTAGAAAGCACAGGAACCCATAAAGAATTATTATTAAAATCAAAAGTATATAAAAATTTATATAAAAATGAATCCTCAAATTCATAAAAAAGTAGGTTATCCTACTTTTTATTTGAAAAAATTTTCTTCTATGATAAAATAAATAATATAAGGTAAGAGGTGATGAAAATGAAAAAAGTAATAGTTGGAATAATTGATGTAATTCTAGTACTTATGACAATTGGTATATTATTTATATTTGGACAAACTGTAATAGCACCTGATACAACACCAGAAATATTTAAATATAAAGCTCTTGTAATAAAAAATGATGACATGACGAACATTGCATCAAAAAATGATTTAGTAGTAGTAGAAGAAACAAATAATCTAGAAAAAGATCAAGTAATAGTATATAAGAAACAAAGAAAAGAATATTATATTACTAAAATAATTGAAGTTGGTCCAGAAACAGTAACAATCAAAAGTGATAATAAACAAAAAGAAATCAGTATAAAAAAAGTCGAAGGAACATATGTATGGCATTTAAAAAATTTTGGTAAATTTGTTAGTTTTATACAAACACCAAAAGGATTTGCCATATCAATTATTTCAGTCTTTGTATTGTTTTATATTATTTCTTATATAGATAAACTATTTAGATGGATTGGAATATTATTTTCAAAATTAAAAAAGAATAATGTTAATAATTAACATTATTCTTTTCTTATAGACTAATACTATCTACATTGTAATAATATATTCATAATATATAGAGATTGGAGGAAAAATGAATATATTTAAAATTAAATGTAAAATAGTTGATAGTTTAAATAATTGTAAATATAAAATATATATTTATGATAATAATAAATTAATATATATAAATTGTACTGATGAGTCAGGCATTACATATTTTAATCCACAACATAATGGAATATATAAAATTATAGTTATACCTCCAATAATTTTAAGACCAATATATTATTCAAAAAATATATATTTAGAAAATAATAAACTCCAAACAATTACTTTTAAATTTAAAATTAATCAATCTTCTCCAATTAAAATAAAAATAATTGATAAAAATTATCAAAAATTACCAATTGAGAAGGGAGTAATAAAATTATGGCTAAGCCATATGAAATAAGTATTACTGATGGTGTTGGTTCATCATCAATATTAAATGGTCAATATGGAGTAACATCTGAAATTACTGGCTACGATAATAGTACTATCAATCCTGCTAATGTAGAGGTTACAGATAACAAAAATGAGTATGCATTCACTGTATCAGCAACAGGTACACTAACAATTCATGTAACTGAAGATGGTACTTCAACAGGAACTGCAATTACCGGAGCCACATTTTATCGCTGTGACAAAAATGGAACTACTTATGGTAATATAATTACAACTAATGAAACTGGTGAAGCAGTATTTAATAACGTACCATTTGATTCAACTGCAGCCCCAACAATTTATTATAAACAAATATCATCAGATGGAAATCATGAATTTAGTAGTGATTTAAAAAGTACAACTATGACAACTTCAACATCAACAATAGAATTAGCAAATGCTCCAGCAGCATTAAGAACAATAACATTAACAGACACCAATTACGAAAATTTACCAATTGAACAAGGTAAAATAAAACTATCATAAACTTATGGATATTCCATAAGTTTTAATTGTTTCTAAAATAAAATTATTATATAATTAAAATATAAATAGGAGAAAATATGAAAAAACATTTAGTAACATTAATTAAAGGATTTATGGCTGGAGTATTAATATCTATTGGAGGTATTATATATTTATCACTTGATAATAAAATTATAGGAGCAACCTTTTTTTCGATAGGTTTATTAGTAATTTGTATTTATCAAATGAACCTCTATACAGGTAAAGTAGGATATGCAATTAATAATAAACCATCATATTTAATAGAATTATTGCTATCATTAATTGGAAACTACTTAGGAACTTTATTTATGGCGTTATGCATTTTAGCAACAAGAATATCAAATATAAGTGAAAAAGCTAAGCTACTAGCAAATGTTAAATTAAATGACTCAATACCAAGTATTTTAATATTATCATTTTGCTGTGGAATGCTTATGTATATAGCTGTTAACAATTACAAAAAAATTAAAGATCCAGTTGGCAAATATATTTGCATATTTATGTGCGTTATTGTATTTATTTTGAGTGGCTTTGAACACTGTGTAGCTAATATGTTTTATTTTAATATAGCTAAATGCTTTACATTAAAGATGTTTGCCTACCTAATAATTATGATTTTAGGAAATGGTATAGGAGCTATATTTATCTCAGCATATGATAAATATTTAAATAAATAATAATGTATAATAGTAAAAAATATTCAAAAACTAAAACAAGGAGTAATCCTTGTTTTAAATTTATGAAAGTGCTAAAATAATGAAGAAAAAGGAGGTATTATATGTTCGATTTAGTTTCAAAATATTCTCCTTCTGGTGATCAACCAGAAGCAATAGATAAATTAGTAGAAGGATTAAATAATAACAAACATGAACAAGTATTATTAGGCGCAACAGGAACCGGAAAAACATTTACAATAGCCAATGTAATTCAAAGAGTTAATAAACCAACTTTAGTTCTTGCTCACAATAAAACATTAGCTGGACAATTATATTCAGAATTTAAAGAATTATTTCCTAATAATCATGTTGAATATTTTGTATCTTACTACGACTATTATCAACCAGAAGCATATGTACCTTCAACGGATACTTACATAGAAAAAGATTCATCTATAAATGAAGAAATTGATGAATTGCGTCATGCTGCTACATCATCACTTTTATCATATCGAGATGTAATTGTAGTAGCAAGCGTTTCATGTATTTATGGTATAGGTGAAGTTGAAGAATATAAAAATAAAATGTTAACACTATCTGTAAGAGAAAAAATAGAAAGAAATAAAGTTTTATCTAAACTAGTAGAAATGCTGTATGAACGAAATGATTTAGATTTTAAAAGAGGTACTTTTAGAGTCAGAGGAGATATAGTAGAAATTATTCCGGCTAATCAAAAAAATGTAGGATATAGAATAGAATTTTTTGATGATGAAATTGATAGAATTAGTGAAATAGATACTCTAACTGGTAAAATTATAAATAGTAAGAAAAATATAAGTATTTTTCCAGCAAGTCATTTCGTAGTAAGTGACGAAAAATTGCAAAAGGCTATAGATAGAATAAAAAAAGAATTAGAAGAAAGACTAAAAGAACTAAAAGATAACAATAAATTATTAGCGGCCGAAAGATTAGAACAAAGAACTAATTATGATATAGAAATGTTACAAGAAACAGGATTTTGTTCAGGAATAGAAAATTATTCTGCCCCAATGGCAGGAAGGAAAAAAGGTGAAACACCAACTACATTAATGGACTTTTTTCCAGATGACTATTTATTAGTAGTAGATGAATCACATGTGACTTTACCACAGGTAAGAGGAATGTATAATGGTGATAGAGCAAGAAAAATGAATCTTGTAGATTATGGTTTTAGATTACCTAGCGCTCTTGATAATAGGCCATTAAAATATGATGAATTTGAGAAAAAAATAAATCAAGCTATATATGTCTCAGCAACTCCAGGTGACTTAGAACTTGAACATACCAATAATCAATTTATTGAACAAATTATAAGACCTACAGGTCTATTAGATCCGACCGTAGAAGTTAGAAAAACAGAAGGCCAAATCGATGATTTAGTAGGAGAAATAAAATCAAGAATTGATAAAAATGAAAGAGTTCTTATCACAACGCTAACTATTAGAATGGCAGAAGAATTAACAAATTATTTAAAAGAACTTGATATAAAAGTAGCATATCTTCACTCAGAAGTTAAAACATTAGAAAGAATGGAAATTATTCATGATTTAAGAGCTGGAAAATATGATGTTTTAGTAGGAATAAATTTATTAAGAGAAGGTATTGACATACCAGAAGTATCACTAATTGCTATATTAGATGCTGATAAAGAAGGATTTCTAAGAAGTACCAGAAGTTTAATTCAAACAATAGGTAGATGTGCAAGAAATGCCAATGGTCATGTTATACTTTATGCAGATAAAATAACTGATTCTATGAGACAAGCAATGGATGAAACGTCAAGACGTAGAAAGATTCAAAATAAATATAATGAAAATCATGGTATAATTCCAAAGACTATAGTAAAAGAAATAAGAGAAGTAATAAGTAATATTGATACTACTAAGAAGAACAAAACTAAAAAATTAACTAAAAAAGAAAAAGCTATTATGATTGATAATCTTGAACAAGAAATGAGAGAAGCAGCTAAGAATTTAGATTTTGAAAGAGCTATGGAATTAAGAGATATATTATTTGAAATGAAAATGTAAAAATCCACAATTATTGTGGATTTTTTATTAAATGAAATTTTATTACTACATTCCTAATTTTGGAATATTTTCTATAAAGATTTTTTGTGCTATAATATTGTGCAGGTGATTTGTATGGACAAAATAATTATAAAAGGCGCTAGAGAAAATAATTTAAAAAATATAAATCTAGAATTGCCAAAAAATAAATTAATTGTTATGACAGGAGTATCAGGAAGTGGAAAAAGTAGTTTAGCTTTTGATACAATCTATGCTGAAGGTCAAAGAAGATATGTAGAAAGTCTATCAGCTTATGCTAGACAATTTTTAGGGAATTCTGAAAAACCAGATGTTGATAGTATAGAAGGATTATCTCCTGCAATAAGTATTGACCAAAAGACAACTTCGAACAATCCACGATCAACAGTTGGTACAGTAACAGAAATATATGATTACCTAAGATTGTTATTCGCAAGAATCGGCATACCATATTGTCCAAATCATAATATTCCAATAAGTAGTCAAAGCGTAGAAGAAATGACAAACAAAATATTAGAATATGAAGAGGGAACAAAACTAATAGTTTTATCTCCAGTTGTTTATGGAGAAAAAGGAAGTCATAAAGATTTATTAGAAAATTTAAGAAAAGATGGATTTACTAGAATTAGAGTAAATGGAGAAATGTTAGACTTAAGCGATGAAATAAATCTTGATAAAAATAAAAAAGATTCAATTGATGTTGTTATTGATAGAATAGTTATAAAATCAGATTCAAGAAGCAGATTATTTGAAGCAATAGAGATGGCCACTAAATTATCAGATGGAAAAGTAATTATTCAAATATTAGGAGATAGTGCAAAGGAAATAGTTATGTCTGAATCTTTTGCCTGCCCTTATTGTGAATTTTCCCTACCTGAACTAGAACCAAGAACATTCAGTTTTAATGCTCCATATGGTGCTTGTTCAGACTGTAAAGGATTAGGTGTAAAACTTCAGATAGACAAGGATTTACTAATACCAGATCCAGAACTTTCAATATCAGAAGGCTGTATTAAAACATTAACAGATGATCCAGAAGGTATGGACTATAAAAAATTAGAATGTCTTTGCAAACATTATAAGATTAATATGTCAAAACCATGGAAAAAGTTAACAGAACATCAAAAAGAAATGATTCTATATGGTTCAGATGAAATAATAAAATTTAATTATCAATCTAAAAGTGGAAATAAATATAATAAAGAAGATTTTTATGAGGGCATTATTAATAATCTTGAAAGAAGATACATGGATACTACATCAACATGGATAAGAGAATGGCTAGAACATTACATGGTTGAATATGAATGTGATACTTGCCATGGTGCTAGATTAAAAGATGAAATTTTATCAGTGAAAATAGATGGAAAAAATATTCATGAAATAACATGCATGAGTATTAAAGATTTACTAAAATTATATAAGAATTTAAAATTAACAGAAGAACAAGAAAAAATAGCAGACCTAGTTTTAAAAGAAATAAATGCTAGATTAGAATTCTTATCAAATGTTGGTCTTGACTATTTAACTTTAAATAGAAGTGCATGTACGCTATCTGGTGGTGAAGCCCAACGTATTCGTTTAGCAACCCAAATAGGATCACGACTAACTGGTGTTTTATATGTATTAGATGAACCTAGTATTGGTTTGCATCAAAGAGATAATGAAAGATTAATTAATTCATTAAAAGAAATGCGTGATTTAGGAAATACATTAATAGTTGTAGAACACGATACAGATACAATGTTGGCAAGTGATTATTTAGTTGATATTGGCCCAGCTGCTGGTGACGCTGGTGGAAAAGTCGTAGCGGCAGGTTCTCCAAAAGAAGTAATGGCTAATAAAAATAGTATAACTGGTAAATATTTAAGCGGTAAAAAATGTATAGAAACACCAAAAAACAGAAGAAAAGGAACCGGCAAATATCTAAAAATAAGAGGCGCTAAAGAAAATAATTTAAAAAATATAGATGTAGATATACCTTTAGGTACATTAACTTGTGTAACAGGAGTATCAGGAAGTGGAAAAAGTAGTTTAATAAATCAAATATTATGCAAAACTATTTCAAATAAATTATATAAATCTAAAGAAAAGCCAGGAAAACATGAAAAGATACTAGGTATTGAAAATATCGATAAATTAGTAGCGATATCTCAAAATCCAATAGGAATAACTCCAAGATCTAATCCTGCAACATATACAGGTGTATTTGATGATATAAGAACACTATTCACAACAACAAAAGAAGCAAAAATATATGGTTTCGAAAAAAATCGCTTTTCATTTAATGTTAAAGGTGGTAGATGTGAAGCCTGTCGTGGTGATGGAGTTAAAAAAATAGAAATGCACTTTTTACCAGATGTATATGTACCTTGTGAAATTTGTCATGGTACGCGTTATAACCAGGAAACATTAAACATAAAATATAAAAATAAAAATATAGCAGATGTTTTAGACATGAGAGTAACAGAAGCATTAGAATTTTTTGATAATGTACCAAAAATAAAAAATAAATTAAAAGTACTAGAAGAAGTAGGACTTGGCTATATTAAATTAGGACAAAGTGCTCCAACGCTATCTGGTGGAGAGGCAGAAAGAATAAAATTAGCCAAAGAATTACAAAAAAAAGCAACAGGCAAAACACTATTTATATTGGATGAACCAACTACAGGTTTACATACTGATGATATTAATCGCTTACTTGCAATTTTACAAAAAATAGTAGATAATAATGATACAGTAGTAGTAATTGAACACAACCTAGATGTTATAAAGGTTGCAGATTACATTATAGATTTAGGGCCTGAAGGTGGGGATGAAGGCGGACAAATAGTCGCAACCGGTACCCCAGAAGATGTAGCTAAAGTTAATAAATCATACACTGGTAAATTTTTAAAAAAAGTATTATAGAGGTGAAACATGAAATCATCTAAAAAGAAAAATGAACAAACAAAATTAGAACAATTAACAGAGTGGATTTTATATTTTATTGGATTTACTCTAGTAATAATGGGAGTAAGCAAGATATTTAAAAGTGTCTATATTGATCAAAATCACTTCATTTTATATTCAGCATTAATAGTTTGTTTGATACAATTTTTAAACAAAACATTAAAACCAATATTATTTACTATAACTATACCAATAATAGGAATAACATTAGGACTATTCTATCCAATAATAAATTTATTTATTTTAAAATTAGCCGATTGGATATTAGGAGGATTATTTGATATAACAAATATTTTTGTAGCTTTATTAGCAGCAATTATATTATCAATAATGAATTTATTTGTTGAAAATTTAGTAAAAAAGATCATGAAGAGGGTAAGAAAAAATGGATAGAGTAGCGCTAGATTTAGGTTTTTTTCAAATATATTGGTATTCAATTTTTATTTTCTTAGGATTAGCCGCAGCAAGCTTTGTAGTATTTAAAGAAGGTAGGAAAAGAAATGTAAATGAAGACTTCTTAGTAAACCTAATTTTTAATTCTATTATAATAGGAATTATAGGAGCTAGAGTTTATTATGTACTATTTAATCTTCAATACTACTTATCTAATCCAATTGAGATATTTGCTATATGGAATGGTGGACTAGCTATTCATGGTGGCGTAATAGCAGCAACAATATTTATAATACTTTATTGCAAAAAAAATAAAATACACACCCTTCAAATATTAGATATTTTAGTTGTAGGTTTAATCATAGGCCAAGCCATAGGCCGTTGGGGCAATTTCTTTAATAGTGAGGCATATGGTCATGTTACGACATTAGAAGCTCTACAAAAACAAGGAATACCAAAATTTATAATAAATGGTATGTTCATTTTAGGTGAATATCATCAACCAACATTTTTCTATGAATCAATTTGGTGTTTCGGCGGATTTATAGCTTTACTAATAATTAGAAAATATAAATATTTAAAGCGAGGACAACTAACAGGATTTTACTTAGTCTGGTATGGTATAGAACGTTTTTTAGTAGAAGCATTAAGAATGGATTCACTAATGATTGGAACAATTAAAATAGCTCAATTAGTATCAATTATATATATTATTAGTGGATTAATTTTATTTTTTTATAATATTAGAAAAAAAGATGAACAACTATTATATAGAGATGATTTTTATGAAAAAAAAGAGGAAGAATTAATTAGATATTATAAAAAGAGAGGCGATCATTATGTATAAAAAGGTTGTTGTCTTTGGTGGAGGAACAGGCATTTCATATCTTTTAAAAGGATTAAAAGATTTTCCTGTAGATATAACTGCTGTTATTACAGTATCAGACAATGGAAGATCAACAGGTAAATTACGTGAAGATTTTCATATTCCAGCAGTTGGCGATATAAGAAAAGTAATTTCATCAGTTTCTAATATAGATGAACCAATAAAAAATATGCTAGAATACCGTTTTAAAACATCAGTTGGCTTAGAGGGACATTCTCTAGGCAATTTAATATTAACAGCTATGCTTGATATTACTGGATCATTAAAGGAATCAATAACATGTCTTAGCAAATTATTAGATGTTAAAAATACAATTTTACCTATTTCAGAAGATTCAAATTTAATTCTTATGGGTCAAGATAAAGATGGTAATATCATAGAAGGCGAAGCTCAAATTACTAAATCAAGACGTAAATATGAAAAAATATATTATAAAGAAGAACCTAATGTCTTACCAGAAGTAATTACTGCGATAAAAGAAGCCGACTTAATATTATTTAGTATGGGTAGCCTATATACAAGTATTTTACCAAACATAATTTGTAAAGACGTTCAAAAGGCACTTAACGAATCTAGTGCGCCAATAATGTATTTATGTAATGTTGTAACACAACCTGGTGAAACAGATGGTTTTTCTGTTAGTGATCACGTAAAATTAATTAATAAATACTTAGATAACAAAAAAATAGATGCTGTAATTGCAAGTAACACTAAAATAAACAAAGAAATAGCAAAAAAATATTCTACTAATGAACAAAAAGATCCTGTAAAAATAGATTACAGGAACATTGAAAAATTAGGTGTTGAGTTAATAGAAGATGACTTAATAATTATTGAAGATAATATCTTAAGACATAATAGCTTAAAATTAAGTTCACTAATATTTTCATATTTGATGAGGAAATAATATGTCATATACAATAAAAATAAAAGAAGAAATAGCATCAATAAAAAGTACAAAATCAGAAATGATAGCCGAATTATCGGGGTTCATAAGAAATAATGGATATATTAATGAAAATGGCGACTTATGTCTAACAACAGAAAATAATTTTACAATTAGTAGATTAGAACAATTTTTTAAAGATTTATATGAAGTAGATTTAAAAAAAGAAAAAAAAGATAACTTAAATTTTAGTAAGAAAGATTTATATTTATTAACAGTATCATCAAAAAAAGAAATGATTTTAAAAGATTTAGGATATTATGATGAAAGTGGTAAATATCTTTCCTCACCTCCAACATATATAGTAGGTGCAAATGAAGAAATAAGAGCATATCTTCGAGGTGTTTTTCTATGTACAGGTAGTATTAATGATCCTAAGACATCAAGATATCACATGGAATTATTAATTTCTAAACCAAATGAATCAGTATTTATTCAAAAACTTCTAAATATTTTTGATTTAAATGCAAAAATTCTAAATCGTGATAAAGGGTACATGATTTACATAAAAGAGGCAGAAAAAATTAGCGATTATATAAGAATTCTAGGTGCTAATAAAGGAGTAATGTATTTTGAAGATGCCAGAATTTATCGCGAAAAGAAAAATCAAACTAATAGATTAAATAATTGTGAACAAGCTAATATGGACAAAGTATTCGCAACAGCCGCAACTCAATTAGAACAAATTAAATTGATTGAAGAGACTGGAAGTTATGATTTATTAGATGACAAAGCAAAAGAAGTTTTAGATTTCAGAAAAAAATATCCAGAATCATCATTAAAGGAATTAAGTGAAATAATTTCATTTGAAACAGGTAAATCAATTACTAAATCAGGTTTGAATCATCGATTCAGAAAAATAAAAGAATTAGCTGATCGACTAAAAAACTCTAATTAAGAGTTTTTTTCTTTTTATCAATAATTTTATCAACTAATCCGTATTCTATTGAACTTTCTGCATTTAAATAATTATCTCTTTCAGTATCTTTCTGTATTTTCTTTAAAGTCTGACCAGTATTTTTAGCCAAAATTTTATTCAGTCTAAGCCTTAAATTAATTATTCTATCAGATGCAATTTTAATATCAGATGCTTGTCCTTCAGCTCCACCTAAAGGTTGATGAATCATTACATCTGCATTAGGTAAAATGAATCTTTTTCCCTTACATCCACTAGAAAGTAAAAATGCTGCCATACTAGCCGCTATTCCCAAGCATATAGTAGAAACATCACTTTCAATAAAATTCATTGTGTCATAAATAGCCATTCCAGCTGATACGGAACCTCCTGGTGAATTAATATATAAATATATATCATCATTGTTTATATGATCTAAATATAATAATTGAGCAATAACAGCATTTGATACATTATCATCTATTTTTCCATTAATAAAAATTATTCGTTCTTTTAATAATCTTGAAAAAATATCATAACTTCTTTCTCCACTAAGTTCTTTTTCTATAATAACTGGTACTAAATTCATAATTATCACCTATACATAGTATAGTGTAAAATTTATTAAATATTCATATTATAAAAATAATTTCATGATATAATAAATAATATAAGAATAAAGGGTGATTAGTATGATGGATAGTTTAGAAGTAACTATAAATGGAAAAAAATATAAGGTAAATAAGGAAATAACCTTAGAAGAGATTGCAACTCAATTTAAAAATGATTTTAAATACCCAATATTATTAGCGAAAGTTGGTAATCAATTAAAAGAATTAAACTACAAAGTAGAAGAAAACTGTAACATTGAGTTTTTAGATTTAACAAGTCGAGAAGGAAATAGAACTCATATTAGTGGTTTAACTTATATTTTAATTTATGCAATAAAAAAATTATATGGCAAAAAAGCTAACGCTATAGTTCAACATTCATTAGATAAAGGTATTTACATAGAAACTACATTTAAATTAACTGCCAATAAACTAAAAGATATAAAAGAGGAAATGCAACATGTTATATCAGCAGATATGCCTATTACAAGAATGACTATTGATCGTATTGAAGCTATAGAATATTTTGAACAATTAAATGATAAAGCCAAAGCGGGCGTTTTAAAATATAATACCAATACTTATATAACATTATATAGATTAGGTAACTATTACAATTATTTCTATAACCCTATGCCACTATCAACAGGAAAATTAAAGGCATTTGATTTAACTTATGTAAAAGACAATGGATTTGTATTAAGATTTCCAACCGTATATATTCCAAATAAAATAAAAGAATATGAATCACATCCAGGAATGTTTAAAGTTTTTCAAGACTATAGAGATTGGGCAAAAATAATAAATGTTAAAAATTCAGTTGATCTAAATAGAATTGTATCTAGTGGCAAAATAGGTGATTTAATTAAAATTGATGAAACAATTCAAAGTTCTAGATTATTACAATTAGCAAGAGAAATAAGTCTTAAAAAAGATAAAATAAAAATGGTTCTATTGGCTGGACCATCATCATCTGGAAAAACAACAACATCAAAAAAATTATGTATGTATCTAAAAACATTTGGATTAAATCCCAAAGTATTATCAATGGATGATTATTTTGTTGAAAGAGAAGAAACTCGAAAAGATAAAGATGGAAAATATGATTATGAATGTCTAGAAGCTATAGATATAAAACTATTTAATAATCAAATAGGTAATCTTTTAAAACAACATGAAGTAACAGTTCCAACATATAATTTTGTAACAGGATCAAAAGAATATAAAAATAAAATGAAATTATCAGAAGGGGATATAATAGTAGTAGAAGGTATTCATGCATTAGATACTAAGATATTAACTAATATTCCACGAGAAAATAAATATAAAATATATATATCACCATTAACTGAATTAAATATGGATGATCACAATAGAATATCAACAACAGATAATAGATTATTAAGAAGAATTATAAGAGATAATAGAACAAGAAATTATCCAGTAGAAAAAACATTAGCAGCTTGGGATAGTGTTAGAAGAGGAGAAGAAAAATATATTTTCCCATTCCAAGATGAATGTGATTGTACTATAAATTCAGCGTTAATATATGAGATTGGTGTTTTAAAAACATATGTTGAACCATTACTATATTCAGTATCAAGTAATTCACCATATTATGAAGAAGCAAAAAGATTAATTGATTTTTTAAGATTATTCTTACCTATCCCATCTGACGATATACCAACAGAGTCAATTTTAAGAGAATTTATAGGAAATGGATATTTCCACGTAGATTAAAAAATAAAGTATAAAAAGGAGAAGAAAAAAATGATAAAAGTAGCAATTAATGGATTCGGAAGAATTGGAAGATTAGCATTTAGACTAATGGAAGAAAATCCAGAATATGAAGTAGTAGCGATAAACGATTTAACAGATGCAGAACAATTAGCATATTTATTAAAATATGACACTAATCATGGTAATTACCGAATTGACGAGATTAGCTTTAAAGATGATTACATTATAGTTGGCAAAAGAAAAGTAAAGGTATATTCAGAACAAGATCCAGAAAAATTACCATGGAAAGAATTAAAAGTTGATGTTGTATTTGAATGCACAGGATATTTTACTAGCTATGATACAGCTATGGCACATGTTAAAGCTGGAGCAAAAAAAGTAATAATATCAGCTCCCGCAAAAGGTGATTTAAAAACTATAGTATATAATGTTAATCATCAAACATTAACAGGTGAAGAACAAATTATTTCAGCTGCAAGTTGTACTACAAACTGCTTGGCACCAGTAGTTAATGTTATTGATAAAAAATTTGGAATAAAAAAAGGATTTATGACTACTATACATGCCTATACAAACGATCAAGCAACATTAGATATTGCTCATAAAAAAGGTATTAAGTCACGTCGTGGTAGAGCCTGTGCTGCCAATATAATTCCAGCAACAACTGGAGCAGCTTCAGCAATCGGTAAAGTTTGTCCAAATCTAGAAGGAAAAATGGATGGAGTAGCAATGCGCGTTCCAGTAACAACTGGTTCAGTAGTAGATTTAGTTTTAGAATTAGATAAAAAAGTAACAATAGAAGAAGTTAATAATGCATTTAAATCAGCTTGCAATAGATCTCTTCAATACACAGAAGATCCTATTGTATCAAGTGATGTAATAGGTAGAAGATGTGGTGCTGTTGTTGACGGATTATCAACAAATGTACTTGATAGTGAAAATGGACAACTAGTAAAAGTTGTTGCTTGGTATGACAATGAAATGGGATATACTTCTCAAATGGTCAGAACAGCAAAATACTTGATGAGAAAATAAAAGAAGGAAAAAACTATTCCTTTTTTTGATATATTTTGGAGGTGCTTATGGAAATTGGATTAAATGAAATGACTACAGGATATAGTTCAACAGGAGCAGATGAATTACATACAGAATTATATGAAAAAGCTATAGTTGAAACAATAAAAATTATTCAAGATACGACCATCATTAAAAATAGCTTAAGAGCAGGATGGCAAGGACCTGCCGAGGAAACATTTGAAAAGAATATAGATAAAACTGTAGAAGCAGCCATTTCAGCACTAGAAGATTTAGGAAAATCACTAGATAGAGAATTTTCGCAAATTCAAGAAACTTGGATGAATCAAGAACAAAATATGGTAGAAGAAATACAATAAAGGAGAATTTAATATGGGATCAATAAGTGATAAATATATGATGGCAACAGGTGCAATTTTATATAAAGCAACCACAACAAATAGTAATTATAGTACTGTAGTAAAAAAAATATCTCCATCATCTACCAAAATGACTTCAAGTGGAATAGTAGGAATAAATGAAAATGCAGTTCCAATGATGCAAGCAAAAATTAAAGAATATATAGATTCAATTAATAGTCACTTAAAAGATATTGACATTAATGTAAATGAACATACAGCATTCAAAGGAGAATATGCAAAAACAATAAGAGAGTTTTTAGAATCAGTAAATAGAGTATGCTCAAAATTAACTACTCAATTTACAAGTTTTAATAACGAATTAACAACAATTGCTAATAAGTATTCTTTAAAAGATGCAGAACTAACAAGTACTGTTAGAACACAAAATACTCAAATATAGAGACAATTAATAAAAATTGAGATTTCTCAATTTTTTTATATTTAATATAAAATTGTACACAACTATATCGTAAAATGTGTAAAAAAAATTTAGCTAATATTTAAAAAATGATATACTATAAGAGAGATAGGAGTGATGAATTATCAAAACAATAAAAGAAATGGATTTAAAAAATAAGAAAGTAATAATAAGATGTGATTTTAATGTTCCTATTAAAGACAAAAAAATAATAGATGATACTAGAATAACAGAAAGCTTAAAGACCATAAAATATTGTCTTCAACAGGATGCTAAAATAATATTAATGTCTCATTTAGGAAGAATAAAAGAAGAAAAGGATTTAGCAGTTAATGATTTATCACCAGTAGCAAAACGATTAAGTGAATTATTAAAACAAGAGGTACTATTTATTTCAGAAACAAGAGGAAAAGAATTAGAAGATGCTATATCTAATATGAATAATAAGGATATAATTTTAATTCAGAATACTAGATATGAAGACTTAAACGGAAAAAAAGAAAGTTCCAATGATGAAGAACTAGGAAAATATTGGGCTTCTTTAGGAGATGTATTTATCAATGATGCATTTGGCACTATCCATAGGGCACATGCTTCAAATGTAGGAATAGCAAGCCACCTACCATCAGCATTTGGATTTTTAATTGAAAAAGAATTAAACGCCCTAAGTATTTTAGATAATCCAGAACACCCTTTCGTGGTAGTTTTAGGCGGAGCTAAAGTATCAGATAAAATAGGTGTAATTGAAAATTTAGTAAAAAATGCAGACAAAATATTAATTGGTGGTGGTATGGCATTTACCTTTTTAAAAGCAGAAGGATTTGAAATAGGATCTTCACTATTAGATGAAGAAAGTATAGATTTTTGTAGTAAAATGCTAAAAGAACATTCAGATAAAATAGTTCTTCCAGTAGATGCTGCCATAACAACTGAATATAGTGAAAAAGAAAACTATAAAACAAAAGATATAAATGAAATAGAAGAAAATGAAATGGGACTAGATATTGGACCTAAAACAGAAAAAATATTTGAAGAAAATTTAAAAAATGCAAAAATCGTAGTTTGGAACGGGCCACTAGGCGTTTATGAATTTGAAAAATATAAACAAAATACGAATAAATTATTAGAATATATTGTAAAAAATAATATAAAAGCAATACTAGGTGGTGGCGATATTGTAGCAGCTGCAGCAAATGCTAATATAAAAGAAAGAGTATTTCACGCATCTACAGGAGGAGGAGCTACATTAGAATATTTAGAGGGTAAAAAGCTTCCTGGAATTGAAGCTATAAAATAGGAGGACAAAATGGGAGTTTGTCGAAGATTAAATATAAATGATAAAAATGAGATAAATATGATGGCCAAATATGAACAAAAGCATAATCTACGTAATAGTGTAACAAGAATTTTAAATATTAAATCACAAGAAGAACAAGGACACTTGAAAAATGAACAAGATTTTGACTTCATTGAAATACACAATTTAGAAATCATAAATCATTGCCATATACACTATGAAAAAGATATAAAGTTAGCCAAAATATCATTTGATGATATAAGTAATCAAGATGATAAGTCGGGATTAGTAGCAAGTGCAACAAAATATGTTTTACATACACTAGGACTAGAAAAAGCAGTTGTCTATGCAGATCCTAATAATACACAATTGATGAAACAATTGTTAAAATGTAAGTATGAAGATTTAGGAGAATATGAAGGAAGCATCATATTCATGAAAGAAAAAGTAAACGCTAAAGGACAAATGACCGATGAAATCACTAAATAGTATAAGAAAAAATGCTATCATATTACTTCTAATGACTTCAATAATATTATTTTTAGTATTAAAAGATAATTTAACAGGTATAATTGGAACAATATCTCAAATAAATATTATTTATTTAATTATTGCTATATTATTTTTTCTATTATATTTAGCATTAAAAGCATATCCCGTCTATATAAGTATTGGTAATAAAAACAAATTAACTTTTAAAGAAGCGATAAAGCACAATATAATAACCCAATTTTTCAATGGTATTACACCATTTTCAACAGGTGGTCAGCCAATGGAAATATATATGTTAACAGAACATAATATAAAGCTATCTGAGGCAACTAGTATTACTATTCAAAATTTCATTTTTTATCAAACTGCACTTGTTATATATGGGGCAATAGCTGTATTTTGTAATTACGTATTTAATATATTTCCACAAACCCCTATTTTAAGGAGACTCGTACTTCTTGGATTTATTGTTAATACTTTAGTAGCATTAGCACTATATTCAGTAAGCATATCAAAGAAATTAACATCAAGTTTTACTACTAATATTATTAAATTACTAGGAAAAATACATATTATAAAAGAACCAGAAAAATTAATTGAAACATCCCTAAAAAAATTAGATGAATTTCATGATAATATAAAAGTATTAAGAAAACGTAAAAAACTATTTATACTTGGAATATTATTTAATCTATTAAGTTTAAGTTGTTTTTATATTATTCCATTATTTATAGTATTTGGTTTTTCAGAATTTACAAGCTTAAATGTATTAACTACGCTTGTAACATCAGCTTATGTCTTAATAATTGGCTCATTCGTACCAATACCAGGAGCAAGTGGTGGAATAGAATATGGATTTTTAAGGTTTTTTGGCCACTTCCTATCCACAACTATATTAAGCTCAGTCCTATTAGTATGGAGATTTATAACATACTATCTATGGATGATAATTGGTGCTATAATATTTAGTATAGAAAAGAAAAGGTGAAAAATATGAGAATAGGTTTATTTACAGATTCATATCCACCATTTATTAATGGAGTATCAACAAGTGTAGCAATGCTAAAAGATGCATTAGAAAAAAAAGGACATATAGTTTATGTAGTAACTGTAAGCAATAATGCCTTAAAATATGAATATGACGAAGAACAGAGAATAGTAAAGGTTCCAGGAATTCCAGTAGGAATTTACGACTATCGATTAAGTAGAATTTATCCATTAACATTAATTAATACTATGAAAAATTGGAAACTAGATGTAATTCATTCTCATACAGAATTTGGAATAGGAATTTTAGCAAGACTATTTGCTAAACAATTTAATATTCCACTAGTCCATACATATCATACATTATATGAAGATTATACTCATTACATAACACATGGATATTTTGAAAAATCCAGCAAAAAAATAGTAGAATATTTAACAAAGTTTTATTGTGACAAAACAGCAGAAGAGTTAATTGTTCCAACAGATAAAATATATAAATTATTTAAAGAAAAATATGAATTTCAAAAGAATATTCATATAATACCAACTGGAATAGAAGTAGAAAGATTTTATGAAGAAAATGTGGATCATAAACTTGTAAATTCTTTAAGTAAAAAATTAGGCTTAACAAAGAAAGATTTTACAATTATTTTTGTAGGAAGATTAGCAACTGAAAAAAATGTTGAATTTTTATTAAATGCTCAAAAAAAATTATTAGATAAATATTCAAATATAAAATTAATGATTGTTGGAGATGGCCCAGACAAAGAAAAATATGAGCAATTAGCCAAAGATTTAAAAATATCCCAAAATGTAATATTTACAGGAAAGGCAGCATGGAAAGAAATACCATATTATTATCATTGCGCCAACATTTTTACAACAGCATCAACAACAGAAACACAAGGTCTGACAGTAATTGAAGCAATGGCATCTGGAATTACTCCAATATGTATAAATGATGACTCATTTGCTGGCACTGTTACAAATCAACTAAATGGAATAATATTTGAAAATGAGGCTGAATATATTAAAGCTGTATCAAAGTTATATGAAGATAGAAATGTGCTTCAAAAATATAATAAACAGGCAAGAATTCAAGCAGAGCACTGTAATGCATCCAGCTATGCAGAAAGAGTGACAGAAGTATATAGAAGAGCTATTATTGATAAAGAGGAATCTGATCGATTTGGATTAATTTCTAAAATAGGTAAAAAAATAAAAAATAAAAACAAAAATTGACAATTTCGACAAAAGTTGTCTTTTTTTTTGCTATCATTTTATTTGATGATGTTATATAATTAAAATGCGTGGTAGTATATGAGAGGAGATATGATGGAAAAAACAAGATTGTTAGTAATCGATGATAATAGAAGTTTAGTTGATATGATAACAGAGTATTTTAGTGATCACGCTGATATCAATGTAGTGCTAGAAGCTTATGATGGAGCAGAAGGAATAAGAATAATAGAATCTAAAAAAGAAGAATATGATATTATACTTTTAGATTTAATAATGCCTAATAAAGATGGCATAGCTGTACTTGAATATATGCAATCAAAAGGAATAGATAAGAAAGTAATTGTTCTTACTTCTTACAATACTCAAGAAATGATTAGAAAAGTATCAGAAATGGGAGTTAATTACTTTATTTTAAAACCCTTTGAATTGAATGATTTAGAGAAAAGAATAAAAGAGGTAGCAACAGGTTTAAAATATGAAGGTAAAAGTTTAGATTTATATCAAAATAATTTACAAAAATCTATAACCAATACACTTCATGAGCTTGGAGTTCCATCACACATAAAAGGATATCAATATATTAGAGAGGGAATAACGTTAGTTTATGATCGTCCGGAATTGGTAGGAGGAATAACTAAAGAGTTGTATCCAGAAATAGCCCATAAATACAATACAACTGTTTCTAGAGTTGAAAGAGCTATAAGACATGCAATAGAAGTAAGTTGGAATAGAGGTAATTGGGAACTAATGGAAGAAATATTTGGCCACAGTGTTGATATAGATAAGGCAAAACCAACCAATTCAGAATTTATTGTAACAGTGGCAGATAAATTAAGATTAGAACTTAACAAAATAATAAATGTTTAAAAAGACTTAATAGTCTTTTTTTTATAAGTTGACTTTTTAATATAAAAAAAGTATACTTAATTTATAAAATATGTGAGGTGAGCACAGTTTATGGAACGAAAAATAGAAGAATTTTTAAAAAAATGGCAAAAAGATATAATCAGAAAGCCCCTATTTTTATACGGCCCAAAGCAAATTGGAAAGACTTTTACTGCTTTAAAATTTGGAAGCGATGAATATAAAAATGTGGTTTATTTCAATGCTGAAAATAATAAAGCTATAATTAATTTATTTTCCAAAGAAAAGTCAACAGATAAGATAATACTAAATTTATCATTAATGGCAGGTGAAACTATATTAAAAGAAGACACCTTAATAATTGTAGATAATGTTTATAATAGTGAAATAGTAAAAGGATTAAAACTATTTGGAAGTGAACATAGCAAATATCATATTATCGCTATTACATCAAGAAGAGAAGATTTGAATATTTTTAAGGGTGAAGAACTTCAATTTAAAAGTATGACAGAAATGGACTTTGAAGAATATCTATGGGCTCATGATGAAAAAAATCTTGCTAATTTAATAAGAGAATCATATGAAAAGCACAAAATGTGTCCGTTTCATAAATTAGCTTTAGAACTATTTCAAGAATATTTAATAACTGGCGGACTACCAGAAGTGGTATCTGCAAAATTAAAGGGAATGAATAATTATCAAATAGATGCTATAAAACAAAAAATTATTGATATTTATAAAAAGGAAGTAGCTCTAAATAAAACACTAATTGATATACCAAGAGGCATAGATGTAATTAATTCATTGCCTAATCAATTAATAAAAGATAATAAAAAGTTCCAATATGGTATTATGGGAAATGGAAAAAGAGCAAAAGAATATGAAAGCGCCATAAACTATTTAGTAAATAACCAACTATTATATAGAAGTTATAAAATTACAACGGTAAAATCACCATTAAGTAGTTGCCGAGAAAAAGATAGTTTCAAATTATATTCACCAGATGATGGAATATTATTTACAATGCTTCATGGAAATAGTAAGCAATTTCCTACAGACGAAAAATTAAAAGAGACAATGTATGAAAACCATATTGCGAAGACATTAGTAGAAGCAGGATATGCTTTATACTATTATCAATCAGAAGGAAAAGCTGAAGTAAACTTCGTTATTCAAAATAGAATGGGAAGAATTATACCAATTGAAATAACAGTAAAAAGCATGTCTAAAGCAAAATCATTATCGGTATTTATTAAAAAATATATTACGCAACAAGCATATCGTATAACAGAAAACAATTTTTCTACTAAAAAGGAAATAAGATATTTACCAGTATATGCAATATTTTGCTTAAAAGATGTAAAAATGTAGGAGGAACAAATGACAAAGCCAATATTACTAACGATTTTAGATGGCTATGGATTAAGAAATGAAGAAAAAGGTAATGCTGTAATCCAAGCCAATAATCCAACTTTTAATATGTTGTGGAATAACTATCCTCATTGTAAATTGGAAGCATCAGGTACTAGTGTAGGATTGCCAGAAGGTCAAATGGGAAATAGTGAAGTTGGTCACATGAATATAGGAGCAGGACGAATTGTGTATCAACCATTAGAATTGATAAATAAGAGTATTAAAGATAAATCTTTTTTTGAAAATAAAATTATTTTATCAGCTATAAATCATGCTAAGAATAACAATTCAAAATTACACATTATGGGCCTAATAAGTGATGGAGGAGTTCATTCACATATTAATCATTTATTCGCACTATTAGATATGTGCAAAGAACAAAATGTAGAAAAATTATATTTACATCTATTTACCGATGGTAGAGATGTATCTCCAACCAGTGCATATGAATACATATCTAAACTAGAAAATAAACTAAAAGAATTAAATTTAGGTATTATTTCAACAATAGGTGGAAGATACTATGGCATGGATCGTGATAATAATTATGATAGACTGAAAAAAAGTTATGATACCATGATATATCAAAAAGGACCAATTAGTTCAAGCCCAAAGGAATTTATAGAAAAAAGTTATGAAGAAAATATAACTGATGAATTTTTGATACCTACAATTTTTGATAAAAATGGCAATATAGAAGAAAATGACGCATTAATAACATTTAATTTCCGTAAGGATAGATTAAGAGAAATATTAACAGCCTTAACAAATAAAGAATTTAATGACATGGAAGTTAAAAAGTTTAACAATTTAAAAGTAATAACAATGATGCCGGTAGTTGAATCAGTAATAGCAGAACATGCTTATGATGATCAAAACCTAAAAAATATTTTAGGTGAATATATTGAAAGTAAGGGTTTATCACAATTAAGAATTTCTGAAACAGAGAAATTTGCTCATGTTACATTTTTCTTTGATGGTGGAAAAGAAAAAGATTATAAAAACGAAAAGAAAATTTTAATTCCTTCACCAAAAGTAGCAACATACGATTTGAAACCGAGTATGAGTGCTGAAGAAATAACAGAAAATCTTTTAAATGAGATGGATAAATATGATTTAATAATTTTAAATTTTGCTAATGGAGATATGTTAGGGCACACCGGAGTCCTTGAAGCGGCTATTAAAGGAGTAGAGGTAGTAGATAAATGTCTTGAAAAAATTTATAATAAAATAACATCATTAGGTGGAACATTAATTGTGACAGCTGATCATGGTAATTGTGAAGAAATGTTAACTAAAGATAACGAACCTATGACATCACATACTACAAATTTAGTTCCATTTATAGTAGCTAGAAAAAACTTAAAGTTAAAAGATGGAAAGCTTGGAGACATAGCTCCAACCATACTAGAATTAATGAATTTAGAACAGCCACTTGACATGACTGGAATAAGTTTAATTGAAAAATAGTTTTTTTAATGATATTATAGTGTTATAATAAAAAAAGATAGGAGGAGTAAAAATGGGGAGACCATCAAAAAAAGTTGTTGCTGAAAGAAAAGTAGCAAAAAGAAAGCATATTGTTACACAATTAGTAGAATCAGTTGTTGGTGCTGCTATCTTAAGTTTAATTATATACATAGTTATTGGTAGTCCTGCAACAAAAGAATTAATTGATATGATCCAAGGAGATCAACTTCAATATACATTAGTGCTTGTTGTTTTCTTATCAGCACTAGTAGTAATTTTTGCATTAAATTTAGTATCAGATTATTTATCATCAAAATCAGATAAAAAATAAAAATTGTTGAATTTCAACAATTTTTTTTATTGATTAATAATTTCATCTAAATCAACTTCAAATAACTTACCAGGTTCAATATTTAAAGCAAGGGATATTTTCCAAATTGTATCTACTGAAAAAGTTTTAACGCCTTTTTTTGACTCAATTCTTCTAATGAATTCATGCGAAACCCCAACTCTTTCAGCCAAGACTGCTTGAGTAATACCGACTTCATTTCGACATTTTTTAATATTTTTAGCAATTTGTTCATAAATATTTATTTCATATTTATTCATAATATCACCACATTTTTATTATGTACCAAAAAATAAAAATAATATGTAAACTACCATTTTACATAGAAAACAAAACTAATAATATTACTTGTTCGATTGATGCTTACGAAAAAATGTTCTATAATTAAATTGGGTGATATTATGGCTGACAGAATTATATTTCATATAGATGTAAATAATGCTTTTTTATCTTGGACAGCTGTATATTTACTAAAAAATGGTTATCACCAAGATATAAGAAAAATCCCATCAGTAATAGGTGGTGATTCAAAAGAACGAAGAGGTGTAGTATTAGCAAAATCACCAGTAGCAAAAAAATATAATGTATTATCAGCAGAACCAATTTATCAAGCAAAGAAAAAATGTCCATCATTACAGGTCTTTCCACCAAACTATTCTTGGTATAGTGAAAAATCAAAAGAATTATTTAAATATTTATCAAAATATTCTCCAATAATGGAAAGATTTTCAATAGATGAGTGCTTTTTAGATATGACGGGTACAAATTATTTATATAAAGACTATTTTAAATTAGCAAATTTTATAAAAGATGATATAAAAAAAAGATTTGGATATACTGTTAATGTAGGTATAGGAAATAACAAATTATGTGCAAAAATGGCATCCGATTTTGAAAAGCCTGATAAAGTTCATACACTTTTAAAAGATGAAATAGAAGAAAAATTATGGCCATTAAATGTTGGAGATTTATTAATGGTCGGCAAAAGCAGTAAAACGCTTTTAAATAAATTAAATATATATACAATAGAAGATTTAGCAAAAGCAAATGATAAGATCTTAGAAAAACATTTTAAAAATCAAGCAACGTATTTAAAAAGAGCAGCCTTTGGCATTGATTATAGTAATGTAGAAGAGAAAAAAGAAAGAACAAGTATAAGTACATCGGAAACTCTACCATATGATTCTAATAATAAAGAAAAGTTAAAAGAAAAGTTATTTGTCTTTGCTGAAGAACTAACAAGAGAATTACGCGAAAAAAAGCAATATGCTAAAACGGTTGCGATAATATATAAAACTAATAATTTTATATCGTCAACGTCACAGGCGAAGTTAGAAAATTCAACTAATAATTTTAAAGATATATATAAACTAGCATTAGAAATTTTTGATAAAAGCTATAAAGAAGAACCGTTAAGATTAATCGGTTTACGTTTGTCAGATTTAACAACCAATAGTGATAGACAATTATCACTATTTGATACAGATCATCAAGAAAAAAATGACAATATACAGGAGACAATGGATATAATAAATAAAAAATTTGGAAAGTCTATTATAGTTCCAGCATCCCTAAATTACATGTGTAAAACAAAAGAAAAATTACATAAATAACTTGTCACTAAAATTGTAAAAATAGTATACTTATAGAAAATAGGAGAGGTGATATTATGTTCTGTAGAAATTGCGGCAATAACCTACCAAATAATGCCAAGTTCTGTAATAAATGCGGAACAGCAGTAGTTAATACTCCAAATCAATCAATAGAACAAATATCGCAACCTGTAGTGCAAAATAATAAAAAGACTATATCAAATAATACTAATATAAAATCAATTTTAACTAAAGCCATTCCTATAGTAGCAGTATTTATAATTGTATATTTTGCAGTAAATTTTATAACAGGGGCTGCATTAAATACAAGAACTATTATGATATATATGGCAGGCAATAATCTTGAAAGTGATGGAGGTATAGCAACAGCAGATATAAAATCAATTTTGCCAACAAGAGTAGATATAACAAAAACAAAGGTATTATTATATACAGGTGGTACTAAAAAGTGGCAAAACGACTTTATAGATTCCAATGAAAATGCAATATATGAATTGACAGAAAATGGTTTTCAAAAAGTGGAAACTTATAGTAAGAAAAATGTTGGAGACGCAAGACAATTAACCACATTTTTAGATTATGCCTATAAAAATTATAAAAGCAAAAAATATGATTTAATTTTCTGGGATCATGGTGCTGCTAGTCTAGGAGCTATTATAGATGAAAACAGCGAAGATTTATTATACTTATATGAAATATCTAATGGATTAAAAAATAGCACTTTAATTCAAAATGAAAAATTGGAAACCGTAATATTTAGAACATGTTTAAATGGTAATATTGAAATGGCAAATACAATTGCCCCATATGCAAAATATTTAGTAGCATCAGAAGAAATAACATATGGATATAAGACAACATCTGTATTAAATTTTATAAATAATCTTAACCCTAAAGATGACGGAATTGAAGTTGGAAAACAATTTATTTCCGCATATGAAAAACAAATGAAAGAACTAGACTCTAATCAAGAGTTAATTTCTACATATTCACTATTAGATTTATCTAAAATGGAAGAATTAAATAATGCAATGGATAATTTCTTTTCCAATATTAATATAGACGACTATTATAGATTATTATCTAAAACTAGAAATAGTTTATATCAATATGCCCTAGAAGAAGAAGCTGGCTATGATACTGTGGATTTATATAACTTAATTGATAATATAAAAGAAATATCTCCAGAAAAAGCAAAAAAAATAACCAAAATTTTAGATGATCTAGTAATTCAAAATTGGACATTAAATACTGATTCAAAAGGACTATCAATATATTTTCCATATAATGGAGCAACAGTTATTCAGAATGCTCATTTTGCAGTATATGATAAAATTGATTTCAGTAGAAATTACTACGAATTCATAAGACAATTTAGTAACAAGAGAATAGCTATGTCTAGTCTTGCAAATTCAACATTAACTAATAAAGTAAATGTAACGAAAAATAAAATATCATTAGTTCTTACAAAGGAACAACAAGAAGATTTTGCTAATGCTAATTATATTTTATATGAAAAGACATCTGATAATACATATAATCCTATTTACACTTCTAAAATGATTTATACACCAAAAGATGGAATATTAAAAAGTGAAATAACCAGTAATTTATTGAGCGTTATAAAAGAAAGTACAAAAGAAGAACAATATGTAAATATGACAGAATTGAATAATGGGAAATATAGCGTACCAGTTATATTGACAGGCAATGAAAACAAAACAATCGAGGCTTTAATAAAACTATCGATAAATGACAGTACTCCAGAAATATATCAAGTAACAAAAATAAATGATATTGCACCAAATGGACAAATGATTCATATAGAAGACTATAACAAAATTAATTTTACTAGGGATGCATATACAATAGAAAATTCAGAATTAGTTTATCAAACAAATTGGCTGCAAACAAAACAAATACTAAATAATGAAATATCAACAGACGATTACACTTTTGAAATAAGCAATTTAAATCCAGGAAAAGAATATTATTGCCAATATAAATTAAAAGACATATATGGTAATGAATATTATTCACAAATAGTAAAAGTAGAATAAAGTTAGTTTTTAACTAACTTTTTTATTTACTAAAAAATGCAAAAATTGGCGTTAAATAAGGAAAAAAATGCAAAATTCTAAAAAAAACTCTTGCAAAAACACCCTCTACCTGCTATAATTAACTACGTGTGACTGCTTAGATGTGCGAGGTTGTCGATACGCCAGGTTAAGTTGTTAACTGATTATCGGGTTATTCGTACGGAGCAAGTCTATACTAGATATAGGCGAAGGGAGGATTTTAAATGTCAACAGAAAAAGTTCGCATAAAAATCAAAGCATATGATCACAGAATACTTGATAATGCTGCTAAAAAAATTGTAGAAACTGTAAAAAGATCAGGTGGAATTATATCTGGTCCAGTACCACTTCCAACAGAAGTTGAAAAGTTTACAATCTTAAGAGCTGTACACAAATACAAGGATTCACGTGAACAATTTGAAATGCGTACACACAAGAGACTTATTGATATCAAAAATCCTAGCAAGGAGACTATTGATGCATTAGCACACTTAGATCTACCAAGCGGAGTTGATATTGAAATCAAAACTAAATAATTAGGAGGAAACATTAATGAAAGGAATCTTAGGTAAGAAAATCGGAATGACTCAAGTTTTTACTGAAAATGGTAAGGCTATTCCGGTTACTGTTATTGAAGTGGAACCAAATGTGGTTACTCAAATCAAAACAGTTGAAAAAGATGGTTATGAAGCTATTCAACTTGCTACAGAAACAGTAAGAGAAAAAGTTAGCAACAAACCAAAGATGGGTCAAACAAACAAAGCAAACACAACACCTAAGCGCTTCTTAAGAGAAATTAGAGGAGTAAATGTTAATGACTACGAATTAGGTCAAACAATTGGCGTAGACATTTTCGAAGCTGGGGAAATAGTTGATGTTACAGGAACCAGCAAAGGTAAAGGTTTCCAAGGTGTTATTAAACGCTACAACCAAACAAGAGGTCCTATGGGGCATGGTTCACAATACCACAGAGGTGTAGGTTCATTAGGTACAATGTTACCAATGCACGTACTAAAAGGTAAAAAAATGCCAGGTCAAATGGGTAATGTACAAAGAACAGTTCAAAATCTAGAAATTGTTTCAGTAGATGTTGAAAATAGTGTAATTTTAGTTAAAGGTAATGTTCCAGGTCCAAAGAAATCACTAGTTGTGATTCGTACAGCTGTAAAGAAACCTAATCAAAAAGTAGAAGCTGCTACATTAGTTTCTTATGCTGAACCAGTTGTAGAAGAAGTAGTTGAAGAAACACCAGTTGAAGAAACAGCTGCTGAATAAAATCATCACATATATATAATAAAGAAAGAAAAAATAAATATTTAAGTGATGAAAGGAGGAATCATAGATGAAAAAAGTTGAACTTTTAAATCTAAAAGGTGAAAAAGTAAAGGACATTAATTTAAACGAAGAAGTATTTGGAATTACACCAAACAAAGTTGTTTTAAAAGATGCAATAGTTTTAGCAATGGCATCATTAAGACAAGGAACACATAAAACTAAAAACCGTTCAGAAGTAAGTGGCGGTGGAAGAAAACCATGGAGACAAAAAGGAACAGGACGTGCTCGTCAAGGTTCTATTAGATCTGTACAATGGGTAGGTGGAGGAAACTACGGAACTCCAGTACCTAGAGATTACAGCAAAAAACAAAATCGTAAAGAAAGAAGACTTGCTCTAAAATCAGCTTTATCTGATAAAGCTTTAGAAAAAGGAATTCTTGTTATTGAAAATCTTTCTTTAGCAACACCAAAAACTAAAGAAATGATAAATGTATTAGAATCATTAAAAATAGCTGATAAGAAAGTATTAGTAGTAGTAGACGAATTTGATGATAATACAATATTAGCTTCAAGAAACCTTCAAAACATAGTTTTAATTTCTGCTGAAGAAATTAATGTTTTAGATGTTGTAGGTACTGATGTAATGTTAATTACAGAAGCTGCACTTAAAAAAGTTGAGGAGGTGCTTAAATAATGAAAGATACTAAATATTTAGAAATAATTAAAGCACCAGTTATTACTGAAAAATCACAAATAGCTAAAAGCGAAGGAAAATATACTTTTAAAGTAGATCCAAAAGCTACAAAATTAGAAATAAAAGATGCAATCGAAAAAATCTTTAAAGTAAAGGTTACATCAATTAGAACAATTAATGTAAAACCTAAGAAAAGAAGAGTTGGTCGTTATACAGGATTAACTAATCGTTCAAAAAAAGCAATTGTTACTCTTGCAGAAGGACAAACAATTGATCTTGGTTAAGGAGGAATAAATTATGGCAATCAGAAATTATAAACCTACTACACCAGGACGTAGAAAAATGAGCACTTTAGTAAATGAAGATATTACAAAGAGTACTCCAGAGAAATCTCTTACAGTTACTATTAAGAAAAATGGTGGCCGTAACAATCAAGGTAAGATAACAGTTCGTCATCAAGGTGGCGGAGCAAAAAGAAAATATCGTATCATTGATTTCAAAAGAAATAAATTAAACGTACCTGGATCAGTAGCAAGCATCGAATATGATCCAAATAGAACTGCAAATATTGCGTTAATCAATTATGCAGATGGTGAAAAAAGATATATTATTGCACCTAAAGGTTTAACTGTTGGAATGACAGTTGAAGCTGGTGACAATGTTGATATTAGAGTTGGTAATTCATTACCAATTATGAATATCCCAGTAGGTACAATGATTCACAACATTGAACTTCGCCCAGGAAAAGGTGGAGAATTAGCAAGAAGTGCTGGTTCATCTGCACAAATACTTGGACGTGAAGGAAACTATGTAATGATTCGTTTATCAAGTGGAGAACAAAGAAAAGTATTGGGAACTTGTAAAGCTACTATTGGAGTTGTTGGAAATGAAGACGCTTCATTAGTTAAAGTAGGAACTGCTGGACGTAATCGTCATAAAGGTATTAGACCAACAGTTCGTGGTTCAGTTATGAACCCTAATGACCATCCACATGGTGGTGGTGAAGGACGTGCTCCAGTAGGACGTAAAGCGCCAATGACACCTTGGGGTAAACCTGCTCTTGGATTAAAGACACGTAAGAAAAAACAATCTGACAAGTTCATAGTACGTCGTCGTAATAGTAAATAGGAAAGGATGATTAAAGAATGGCAAGAAGTTTGAAAAAAGGACCTTATGTTTTTGATAGATTATTAAAAAAGGTTCAAGAATTAAACAAAACTGGTAAAAAAGAAGTCATTAAAACTTGGTCACGCCGTTCCACTATTTTCCCTGATTTTATTGGACATACATTTGCAGTTCATAATGGTAAAGAATTCATACCAGTATATGTAACTGAAGATATGGTTGGACACAAATTAGGTGAATTTGCATTAACACGTAAATTTGGTGGACATGGTTCAGACAAAAAGAAATAAAATTTGACTAGGAGGGTAAGAATATGGAAGCAAAAGCAATTGCTAAGGGACTTAGAGTATCACCTATCAGAGCTCGTTTAATAGCTGACATGATACGTGGTAAAAGTGCTCAAGAAGCATTAACCATATTAAGTAATGTTAATAATAAGTCTGCAAGACTTACAAAAAAAGTATTAGATTCTGCTATTGCTAACGCTGTTAATAATAATGGTGCAGACGCTGCAACACTTTATGTTAAAGAAGCAAGAGTAGATGCTGGTCCTGTAATGAAACGTCACTTTTTTGATTCACGTTCTCACATAGGACATAGAGATCATAGAACTAGTCACATTATTATAGCAGTGGCTACAAGAAACTAATAAGGAGGTTACAAAGATGGGACAAAAGGTTAATCCTAATGGACTTAGACTTGGCATCAATAAAGACTGGGAAGCAAAATGGTATGCTAACAGTAAAGATTTTTCTACAGTTTTAGCTAAAGATATTAAAATTCGTGAATATTTAGAAAAAAATCTTAAAAATGCTGGAATTGCTAAAGTAGAAATCGAAAGAAATGAAAAAAGATGCGAAGTTGTAATTCATACTTCTAAACCAGGTGTTATGATCGGACATGGTGGAGAAGAAATTGAAAAGTTAAAGAAACAACTATCAAAGATTGCTAATGAAAATGTTCAAATTTCAATCGTTGATATTAAAAAAGCAGATTTAAACGCTCAATTAGTTGCTGATTCTATTGCTAATCAAATAACTAATAGAGCATCATTCCGTATGGCTCAAAAGCGTGCTATTAAAAACGCTATGAAAGCAGGAGCTAAAGGAATTAAAACATCAGTATCTGGACGTCTAGGTGGAGCTGATATGGCACGTAGCGAAGGATACACTGAAGGAACAATTCCTCTACACACATTAAGAGCAGATGTTGACTATGCAACAGCAGAAGCTGATACAACATTTGGAAAAATTGGTGTAAAGGTTTGGATCTACAAGGGAGAAATCCTAAATAAAAAGGCTAAAGGAGGTAATTAATTATGTTAATACCGTCAAGAACTAAATATCGTCGTGTACATAGATTACCTCATGAAGGTAAATCTCGTGGAAATAGAGAATTACACTTTGGTGATTATGGTCTACAAGCAAAAGAAGGAGCTTGGATTACTGCTAATCAAATCGAAGCTGCTCGTGTTGCTATGACACGTTACATGAAACGTGGTGGTAAAGTTTGGATAAATATATTTCCACACATGCCATTAACTAAAAAACCTATTGGTACAAGACAAGGTAAAGGTAAAGGTAATGTTGAAGGATGGGTTGCAGTAGTAAAAGAAGGAAAAATAATGTTTGAAATTTCTGGAGTTACTGAAGAAGTTGCTCGTGAAGCATTAAGACTTGCATCTCACAAATTACCAATAGCTACAAAATTTGTTATGAGAGAAAATGGTGGTGAATCAAATGAAGGTTAAAGAAATAAGAGAATTATCAACTGAAGAAATAAATAATAAATTAGTTGAAGCAAAAGAAGAATTATTTAATTTACGTTTTCAACAAGCAACTGGTACTCTAGAAAAGCCTTCTAGAATAAGAGAGTTAAGACACACCGTTGCAAGATATAAAACCGTTCTAAGAGAACGTGAGATTAGCGAATAGGAGGGTATAAAGTGGAAAAGAAAGTAAGAAAAGAATTAGTTGGTAAAGTTGTTAGCGCAACTAATGATAAAACAATAAGCGTTTTAGTTGAAACTTATAAAAACCATCCGTTATATCACAAAAGAGTTAAAAGCTCAAAAAAATATTGTGTACATGATGAAAAGAATATTGCTAAAGTTGGAGATGTAGTTCGTATAGTAGAAACTAGACCACTATCAAAAACTAAGCATTTCTATTTGAAAGAAATAGTTAAAGAAGCAGTTATTATTTAACGCTTAGATGAGAAGGAGGAATAATCTATGTTACAACAAGAAAGCCGTATGAAGGTTGCTGACAACTCTGGAGCTCGTGAATTATTAATAATCCGTGTTCTAGGTGGAAGTAAAGTAAAAACAGGTAACATTGGTGATGTAGTAGTTGGAACAGTAAAAAGTGCTATTCCAAACTCACCAATTCCAAAAGGAAAAGTTGTAAAAGCAGTTATCGTTCGTAGTCGTCAAGGCGTTCGTCGTGAAGATGGATCATACATTAAGTTCGATGACAATGCTTGCGTTATCATTCGTGATGACAAGAGTCCAGTAGGAACTCGTATTTTTGGACCAGTAGCAAGAGAACTTCGTGATAAAGATTATATGAAAATAGTATCTTTAGCAAAAGAAGTACTATAAGAGGAGGATAAATATGAACTTTAAAGTAGGAGATGAAGTTGTAGTTATCGCTGGTTCTGATAAAGGTAAAAAAGGAAAAATAATTAAAACATTAAGAGCTGAAAACAAAGTAGTAGTTGAAGGTGTTCATATTGTTAAGAAACATCAAAAACCTACAGGACAAGAAACTGGTGGAATTCTTGAAGTAGAAGCACCAATCAATGCATCAAATGTTATGATAATTGATCCTAAAACTAAGAAAAGAACTAGAATAGGACATACAATTGATTCAAAAACAAATAAAAAAATAAGAATAGCAAAAAAATCAAACGAGAAGCTTGATTAATTGGAAGGAGGGTAATCTATGAACCGCCTAAAAGAGAAATACTTAAATGAAGTAGTTCCAAGTTTAATGAACAAATATAATTATAAGTCAAAAATGGAAGTACCAAAACTAGAAAAGATAGTTATTAATATTGGTGCTGGAGATGCTACAGGAAATTCTAAATTATTAGATGCTGCTGTTGCAGACTTAGCAAAAATTGCTGGTCAAAAACCAGTAGTTACAAAAGCAAAAAAATCAATAGCTGGATTTAAAGTAAGAGAAGGACAAGCAATTGGTTGTAAAGTTACACTTAGAGGAGAAAATATGTATAACTTTATGGACAAACTAATTTCTATCTCATTACCAGCAGTTAGAGATTTCCGTGGAGTTAGTCCAAAAGCCTTCGATGGTAGAGGAAATTATACAATGGGAATTAAAGAACAATTAATCTTTTCAGAAATAGATTATGATGATGTTGTAAAAGTACGTGGTATGGATATCGTATTCGTAACAACAGCAAAATCAAATGAGGAATCTTTCGACTTATTAAATGGACTTGGAATTCCTTTTAGAAAGTAATGGAGGAATATTATGGCAAAGAAAAGTATGATAGTAAAAGCTAATAGACCACAAAAATTTAAAGTACGTGAATATACTAGATGTTCTCGTTGCGGTCGTCCACACGCAGTTATGAGTAAATTCGGAATCTGCCGTATTTGCTTCCGTGAATTAGCTTATAAAGGACAAATACCAGGAATAAAGAAATCTAGCTGGTAATTTGGAAAGGAGGAAATGAAATGGCAGTAGTAACAGATACAATTGCAGATATGTTAACACGTATTCGTAATGCAAACCAAATGCGTTATGAAGAAGTAAAAGTTCCTGCTTCAAACATCAAGAAAGAAATCGCAAGAATATTAAAAGAAGAAGGATTTATAAAAGACTTTAAAATAATTAAAGAAGATGCTCAAGGAACTATTGTTTTAACTTTAAAATATACAGATAAAAAAGAAAGAGTTATCACTGGGCTAAAGAGAATTTCCAAACCAGGACTTCGTGTTTATGCTAAAAATGATGAAATTCCTAAAGTATTAAATGGATTAGGAATAGCAATCATTTCTACATCAAAAGGAATAATGACAGATAAAGAAGCTCGTAAAGAAAATATAGGTGGGGAAGTTCTAGCTTATATTTGGTAATAGAATAAAATATAAGGAGGTGTCAATATGAGCCGTATAGGAAATCGTATAATCACAGTTCCAGCAGGTGTAACAATTGAAAATAATGATAATGTTGTCACTGTAAAAGGACCAAAAGGTACTCTAACACAACCAATGTTAAAAGATATTTCAATGAAACTTGAAGGAAATGAATTAACATTTGAACGCGCAAACGAAAGTGCTAAAGCAATGCACGGTACTATGAATGCATTAGTTAACAATATGATTATTGGTGTAACAAATGGCTATGAAAAAGGACTAGAAATCATTGGTGTTGGTTATCGTTTCAATGTTCAAGGAAAAAAATTAGTAATTAATGCTGGTTATTCACATCCAGTAGAAATGGAAATACCTGAAGGTTTAACAGTAGAATCAAACAGTAATACTGAAATAACAGTAAAAGGTATTGATAAAGTATTAGTAGGAGAATTTGCTGCTAATATTAGAAAAGTAAGACAACCTGAACCATATAAAGGTAAAGGTATTCGTTACAAAGATGAACATATTCGTCGTAAAGAAGGAAAGAAAGCTGCTTAGTTAGTAGGAAGGAGAAATTAAAATGATAAAAAAAGAATCTCGTAATAGTATGCGTAAGAGTCGTCACGAAAGAATTCGTAAGACAATCATTGGAACAAGCGCAATACCTAGATTATGTGTATTCCGTTCTAATAAAGGAATTTATGCACAAATCATTGATGATGAAACTAAAACTACTCTTGTATCAGCTTCCTCATTAGACAAAGATCTAAAACTTAAAAATGGAAGTAATGTTGAAGCAGCTAAAGTTGTTGGAAAGGCTATTGCTCAAAAAGCAACAAAAGCAAAAATTACAAAAGTGGTATTTGATAGAGGAGGATACCTTTATCATGGACGTGTAGCTGCTTTAGCAGATGCTGCACGTGAAAATGGATTAGAATTCTAATAGGAGGGTATTATGCAAAAGAAAGCTCATGAAACTAAAGACAAACTTTTCGAAGAAGAAGTAATTGGCGTTAAAAGTGTTGTTAAAGTTAACAAAGGTGGACGTCAAAGAAGATATTCTGCTATCGTAGTTGTCGGAGATCGTAAAGGAAAAGTTGGATTAGGTATTGGAAAAGCTAATGAAGTACCTGATGCAATTAAAAAAGCTATTCAAGCTGCAAATAAGAATATAATCACAGTACCTCTAATAGACGGAAGAACAATTGCCCATGAAGTTATCGGAACAGAAGGAGCTGCTAAAGTTATGCTTAAGCCAGCTGCTGCTGGTACTGGTATCATTGCTGGTAGTTCAGTTCGTAAAGTTTTAGAATTAGCAGGAATTCGTGATGTTGTGTCTAAAGCAGGAAAAGCAAGAAATAAATTAAATATGGCCACTGCTGCAATCAATGCATTAAAGTCTATTAAGACTCCAGAAGAAGTTGCAGCACTTCGTGGAAAAACAGTAGAGGAGATATTAGGATAATGAAATTACATGAATTAGAAAAAAATATCGGTGCTACCCACGAAAAGAAGCGTGTAGGACGTGGTTCTGGAAGCGGCTTAGGTAAAACTTGTGGTCGTGGACAAAAAGGACAAAAAGCACGTAGTGGTGGTAGTATCAATCCAGTATTTGAAGGTGGACAATTACCATTATATAGACGTATCCCAAAAAGAGGATTTACTAATGGTAAATTTAAGACAAGATATGCTGTTATTAATCTAGAAACTTTAAATAGATTTGAAGATGGAACAGTAGTTAATCCAGCTTTATTAAAAGAAACTGGTATAATAAAAAATCAATTAGATGGAGTTAAAGTATTAGGAGAAGGAAAGTTAGAAAAGAAATTAACTATTCAAGCTAACAAATTTTCAACTAGCGCTTTAGAAAAGATCAAAGAGTCAGGAAGTAAAGCTGAGGTGATCTAATATGTTTAAATTTATGAAGCAATTATTTACCCCAACTAATAAAGACTTAAGAAAAAGAATATATTTTACATTAGGGGCTCTAATGATCTTCATATTAGGTTGTTCAATCAGAGTACCATCTGATGCAACTAAAGATTTAACAAGTAACCTAGAATTCTTAGAATTAATTAATACCATGGGTGGAGGAGCCTTAAAAAATTTCTCAATATTTGCCCTAGGTGTAATGCCATACATTACAGCATCAATTATTATGCAATTATTACAAATGGATATTATTCCATACTTTTCAGAGTTAACTAAACAAGGACCAACAGGTCGTCAAAAATTGAATCAAATAACTAGATATATGGGTATAGCATTTGCCTTTATTGAAGGATATGCATTTGCTTTTGCATTCCTTGGCAAAACAGGTAATCCATTGGAATATATGTATATATCAACAGTATTAACTGCTGGTACAGCATTCCTATTATGGTTAGGAGATCAGATAACTCAAAAAGGTGTTGGAAACGGTGTCAGTTTAATAATTATGGCTGGTATCTTAGCAACTATACCTCAAATGTTTATTGATGCTTTTAAAAGCTTAATAGTATTTGAAGGTACAACTCAAGTTATAACATTAGGAATTATTAAATTCTTACTATTTGTATTAATTTATTTTGGTATTGTAATTGGCGTAATATTTATTCAAGAATCAGAAAGAAGAATACCAATTCAATATGCCAACAAATCAACAAGTGCATATGGAAGTGCAGCACAAAGCTTTATGCCAATAAGAATTAATTCTGCAGGAGTAATTCCTGTAATCTTCGCATCAAGCTTATTATCAATCCCAAGTATAATAGCAAGAGTAGTTAAAAATGAGGGATTTGCTGTATTTGTACAAAAATATTTATCATATACAACACCAGTAGGATTCTTAATATATGTACTATTAATTTTCTTCTTTGCATATTTCTATACATTCGTACAATTAAAACCAGAAGAATTTGCAAAGAACTTACAAGAAAATGGTGGATATATTCCAGGAATCAGACCAGGTGATGAAACAAAACAGTATATGAATAAGGTCTTATCAAGACTTACTGTTTTAGGTGCTTTATTCTTAGTAATAATAGCTGGTTTACCAATATTATTCTCTAAATTTACAAATTTACCAACATCTGTTTCAATTGGTGGAACTGGATTATTAATCGTTGTTGGTGTTGCTCTAGAAACATACAAACAATTAGAAGGAAGTATTCTAACTAGAAGTTATAAGAGAGGATATAGTAGAAGGTAATTATGAAAAATATTATGTTTATAGCTCCACCTGCAGCTGGAAAAGGAACGCAGGCAGAACTAGTAGTAGAAAAATATCATATACCTCATATATCAACTGGTGATATTTTAAGAGAAATATCTAAGGAAGATAGTGAATTGGGTCATTATGTATATGAAACACTAGCTAGTGGACAATTAGTAAAAGATGAAATTACTTATCAATTAATAGAAGAAAGATTGTCAAGAGAAGATTGTAAAAATGGATACATAATTGATGGTTTTCCAAGAAATCTTGATCAAGCAATTGAGTATGACAAAATTCTAGCAAAGCTAGGATATGAAGTTGGCAATGTAATTTACATCAACATTGATTCAAAAATTTTGGAGAAAAGAATTACAGGAAGAAGAACATGTGAAGATTGCAAAGCAATTTATAACATAAATGATCCTGCAAGTGCTCCTCAAATTGAATCAACATGTGATGTTTGTGGTGGTAAATTATATCAAAGAAGTGATGATAACTTAGAATCATTTCAAACAAGATATAATACATATGTTGAAAAAACAGAACCAATTATTGAACATTACAAAAAACAAAATGTTTTATTCGAAATAAACGGTGATGACACTGTTGAAAATGTATTTGCAGAAGTAGACAAAATTATCAGTCAAGAATAATGGGGATGATTTAATGATTACAATAAAAAGTAAACGTGAAATAGAACTCTTAAGTATTGCTGGTAATATAGTATATAAGACGCACAAGTATCTATTACCATATATAAAAGAAGGTATAACAACAAAAGAGTTAGATAAGTTAGCTGAAGATTTCATTAGAAGTCAGGGTGCTACACCTTCTTTTAAAGGATACGAAGGCTTTCCTACAGCACTATGCATAAGTGTTAATTCAGAAGTTGTTCATGGATTTCCAAGTGACAGAGTTTTAAAAAATGGTGATATTGTTTCACTAGATATAGGAGCATGTTACAAGGGATATCATGGTGACTCAGGCTGGACTTATAAAGTAGGAGAAGTAGATGATGATATATCATATTTACTAGAACATACAGAAAAATCATTATTTGTTGGTTTAGAACAAATAAAACCAGGAAATAGGATAGGAGATATCAGTAGCGCTATTGGAGCATATGCTAAAGAACATCAATTAGGTGTTGTAAAAGAACTATGTGGTCATGGTGTAGGTACTGATGTTCATGAAGATCCAGAAGTACCAAATTATGGTATTCCAAATACTGGTCCTCGCTTAAAAGAGGGAATGGTAATAGCAGTCGAACCAATGCTAACATTGGGAAGACCAGATATATATGTTCATGATAATAATTGGACAATAGATACAGTAGACGGAAGTCCATCAGCTCACTTTGAACACACAGTTGTAGTAACTGCCGATGGATACAAAATCTTGACAGGAGAGTGAAGAGATGGCTAAAGAAGATACAATCGAAATAGAAGGTAAAGTTCTTGAAATTATCCCAGGAGGGAAATTCAAAGTTCAACTAGAAAATGGACACATTGTGGAAGCTCACGTTTCTGGTAAAATACGAATGAACTATATTCGTATCTTAGCAGGAGATACCGTAATGATAGAACTATCGCCTTATGACTTAACACGTGGGCGTATTACCTATCGTAAATAATAGGAGGGATATTAATGAAAGTAAAAGCATCAGTAAAACCAATTTGTGAAAAATGCAAAGTTGTAAAACGCAAAGGTAAAATAAGAATAATTTGTGAAAATCCAAAACACAAACAAGTTCAAGGATAGTTATAGGAGGTGTACTAAATGGCACGTATTAAAGGTGTAGACATTCCAAATGATAAACATATATGTATATCACTTACATACATCTATGGTATTGGAAGAAGTCTAGCAAAACAAATTTTAAAAGAAGTAAAGATTGATCCAACAACAAAGACTAAAGATTTATCTCAAGAAGATTTAATCAAAATTCGTGATGAAATTAACAAACATTTAACTGAAGGTGACTTACGTCGTGAAGTTAGTATGAACATCAAAACTAAGATGGAAATTAATTCATACGAAGGAAGCCGTCACAAAAAAGGATTACCTGTAAGAGGACAAAGAACTAATCGTAATGCTCGTACTCGTAAGGGTAAAGGAAAAATAGTAGCAAATAAGAAGAAAGTTTAGTTAAAAACGGAAGATAATATAAAAGGAGGTAAGACTTATGGCTTATAAAACAAGAAAGAAAAAAGTTAAAAAGAATGTTCCTGAAGGAATAGCTCATATTCATTCAACATTTAATAATACCATAACAACAATTACTGATAAAGATGGAAATGTAATTAGTTGGGCATCATCTGGTGCCATCGGTTTTAAAGGTAGTAAAAAATCAACTCCATTCGCTGCTGGAATGGCTGCTGAAGCTGCTGGAAAAGCTGCATTCGATATGGGAATGCGTAAAGTTGAAGTTCGCGTAAAAGGTTTAGGTCCAGGACGTGAAACAGCAATTCGTTCACTACAAACTGCAGGACTTGAAGTAACAGCAATTGCTGATGTTACACCAATACCACATAATGGATGCCGTCCACCAAAACGTCCTCGTGGATAATAAAAAGGATAAATATTAGTGTAACAAAATAAAGGGAGGTTAGTTTCATGTTACAATTTGAAAAACCAATTTATAAAATTACAGATTCTGTAGAAAGTAATTTCTATGGAAGATTTGAACTAGAACCATTAGAAAGAGGTTTTGGTACCACAATAGGTAATGCATTAAGAAGAGTTATGCTATCATCTCTTCCAGGTAGTGCAATTAGTAGTATTAAAATCGACGGAGTACTTCACGAATTCCAAACTATAGATGGAGTTTATGAAGATGTAACAACTATTATTTTAAACTTAAAAGGTATAGTATTCAAAAACTATTCAAATGAATCAAAAGTTGTACGTATAAACGTTACAAGAGAAGGAGAAGTAACTGCAGCTGATATTGAACATGATGCAGATATCGAAGTTATTAATAAAGATAAAGTTATCGCAACTTTATCTAAAGGAGCAACTTTAAATATGGAAATGACTGTTACAAATGGTCGTGGATATGTTAAGAGTGAAGAAAATAAGAAAATATATGATATCAAAAAAGCAGGTGTAATTGCGATAGATTCATTATATTCTCCTATTGAAAGAGTTTCATATGAAGTAGGAAATGCTCGTGTGGGACAAGATGAAAGTTATGATAAGTTAATATTAGATGTTTGGACAAATGGTTCAATTAAACCTGAAGAAGCAATCGCATTAGCTTCACGTATCTTAATCGAACATTTCAATATTCTAACAGACCTATCATCAATTGCTGATGTAAGTGGAATGATGATTGAGAAAACTGAAGATCCAAAAGTAAAAGCACTAGAAACTTCAATTGAAGACTTAGATTTCTCTGTAAGAGCTTATAATTGCTTGAAGAGAGCTGGAATTCATACATTACAAGATCTTGTTAACAAGAGCGAATCTGATATGATGAAAATACGTAATTTAGGTAAAAAATCTCTAAAAGAAGTATTAGACAAAATTAGGGAAATGGGTCTAGTATTACGTGACGATGACTAAAATATAAGGAGGAATAACTATGGCATATAGAAAATTAGGAAGAGACAACAAGCACAGAAGAAGTATGCTTGCTACTATGACTAAACAAGTAGTTATGAACGAAAGTATTACTACTACTGATACTAGAGCCAAAGAAGTACGTAAATTCGTTGAAAAAATGATTACATACGGTAAAAAAGGTGATCTAGTTGCTCGTCGTAAAGCTTTAGCATTCTTACATAACGATAAAGCAGTTGTTGATAAAATATTTAATGACTTAGCTAAGCGTTATGAAAATCGTAATGGTGGTTATACACAAATTTTAAAATTATCTGAAAGACGTGGAGATGACGCTTTAATGGTTATTTTAAAATTAGTTGAAGAAGAAGCAAAAGAAGAAAAAAAAGCTGCTAAGAAAGAAAAGAAAGCTGAAAAATAGACAGGAAACTGTCTTTTTTTTTACTTTAAAATAGTATATAATTGAATTAATAAACATTAAAAAGGAGGAATGATATGAAAGCTTTAATAACTGGTGCATCTTCTGGTATAGGACTAGATATGGCAAAGTATCTTGCTACTAAAAAATATGAATTAATATTAGTTGCTAAAGATAAAGAAAAATTAGAAAAGATTCAAGAAAAACTTCCTACTAAAGTAACTATTATAGTTGCAGATTTATCAAATGAACAAAGAGTAAAAGAATTATATGCCGTAGTGAAAAAAGAAAATATTGATGTTTTAATAAATAATGCAGGCTATGGCGATTTTGGCAATTTTACAGAAACAGATCTAAATAATGAATTATCAATGATAAATACAAATATTATAGCTGTCCACATTTTAACAAAATCAATCTTAAAAGATATGGAAAAGAAAAATTCAGGTTATATTTTAAATGTAGCTTCATCAGCAGCTTTTCAACCAGGGCCACTAATGGCTACATATTATGCTACTAAATCATATGTATATCAATTAACTGAAGCAATTTACTATGAACAAAAAAAGAAAAAATCAAATGTTCACATTTCAGTTTTATGTCCTGGTCCAGTAGATACAAATTTTAATAATGTAGCTGGAGTTAAATTTGGGGTAAAACCATTACCAAGTAATTACGTAGCAAAGTATGCAATAGATCAAATGCTTAAAGAAAAAATGTTAATTATTCCAGGCTTTAAAATAAAATGTGCAAAATTCTTTGGCCGTTTCGTATCAGATAAATGTTTATTAAGATTGGCCTATCGCATTCAAAAGAAAAAAGTCGACTAATTAGTTGGCTTTTTTTAATGAATATTATATAATAAAAGTCAAAAGTTGGTGGTATTAATGGAAAATAAGATAATTGAAATTAATGACTTATCTCTTCCATATTCATTTCAAAATTTTAATATAGATTTTGAATTAAATAAATTTACTGTTATTTCTGGTCCAAATAATTGTGGAAAAACAACACTTATTAGAGTTCTAACCGGTCAAATAAAAACAGAATATACAGTTAAAATAATGGACTATGAAATGGAATGTTATAAATTATCAGATATAAACAAAACAGTAAAGGCAATAATCAATAATGAATATATTTTTAAATATGATACTGTAATTGAAGAAATATGGTCATATACCACTAAAAACAAGAAAGAAATAACAGAAATAATTAAGAAATATAAATTAACAAAATATAAAAATAGTAATCCCAATAATTTATCAAATTTTAATAAATTAAAACTAGAATTATTAATAAATTTAATTCAAGAGCCCAAAATATTATTATTAGATGATATATTAATTGATTTAGTCCAAAAAGAAAAAGAGGAAATAATAAATATTATAAAAGAAGCTAAATCAGATGGACTGACTATTATAATGTCTAGTTCAAATTTAAGTGATAGTATAGAAGCTGACTATTTATACATAATAGATAACAATGTAATTGTATTAGAAGGAAAACCACTAGAGGTTTTACAAAATGACAATATAATTAATAAAGTTGGTTTAGAATTACCATTTATGATAGATTTATCAGTGAAACTAAGAGATTACGATTTGATAAAAGACATAGAATTGGACATTGATAGGTTGGTGAATAAATTATGGAACTAATTTATAAAAACATATCTTATCAAGAATCAAATTACTCATTAACAATAAATAGTAGTGATATTACAGGAATAACTGGTAAAGATTTAGAAAAATTAGAAAAAATATTAAGCCTAAAAATACTACCAGAAGGAAATATAACTATTGATAAAGAAAAAATAACTAGAGAAAATATAAATAATTATCGTAAAATAATAGCAAAAACAGAAAATATAGAAAATTTAAAATATAAAACAACAGTAGCAGAATACTTAGAATATATTATTAAAAAAAATAATTTAACAATAAAAAATGCTACAAAGAAGATAATAGACTCTTTAAAGATAGTAGGGTTAAATATAAACAACCTAACAAAAGATATAAAAGAATTATCAACATCAGAACAAGAATTATTAAAAATATCAATTTCTCTTTTATCGAACCCAGAAGTTATAATATTAAAAGAACCATTTCATAATTTAGACTTAAAAAATCAAAAGAAATTAAATTTATTACTAACACGTCTAAAAGATCAATATAACAAGGTAATAATCATAATATCTAATAATAGTAATCAACTATATAAATATACTAATAAAATGATATTTATAAAAGATAATAAAGTATTACTAGAGGGAAATACAAAAGATTCTTATATGAAAGTAGATTACCTAATAAAAAATAAATTTTCGATACCAGAAATAGTTTATTTTACTTACATAGCTAAGAAAACAAAAAAAATAAAAATAGATTATCATAAGGATATAAGAGATATTATAAAAGATATATATAAACATGTATAGGAGTGATAAAATGCGTTATTTATTACAATTTTCATATGATGGTACTAATTACAATGGATACCAAAAACAACCTGGAAAAAACACAATTCAAGAGCAATTAGAAATAGCGTTATATAATGTTAACAATCATAAAAAAACAGCAATAGTTGCTACAGGGCGAACAGATAAAGGTGTTCATGCATTATGTCAATACGGACATGTTGATATAGATGTTGAAATTACTCCTAAAAAGTTAAAAAGAGCCTTAAACAGTAATTTACCAAATGATATACACATTATAGATGTAAAAGAAGTTGAAAACAGCTTTCACGCTAGGTATAATGTTGCAAAAAAAGAATATAAATACTATTTAAATATGAGTGAGTATAATCCATTAGAGAGAAATTACGTTTTTCAATATAATCACACATTAAATATTAAAGCAATGCAAGATGCCATAAAAGTTTTTAAAGGTAAGCACGATTTTAGAGCTTTTGTAACAGAAAATAAGGAAAAAGAAAATTGTATAAGAGAAATAACAGAAGCATATATAGAGGAAAAAAATGAAAAACTAATAATTACTTTTGCAGGTGATGGATTTCTTCGCTATCAAGTAAGAAATATGGTTGGAATTTTAATAAGAGTTGGAGAAAACAAATTATCCCCAGCTGATGTGGAAAAAATTCTTCAAAGTAAAGACAGAACAAAATCTGGTAAAACAGCACCAGCTGAAGGATTATACTTAACAAAAGTTGAATATAAAAACTAGTCAAAAATATCAAATAGCACTGTTGAAGTTGCTATTTTTTTAATTTTGTGGTATAATATGGCCAGTTAAGGAACAAGAGGGGGTTGTTACCATGACTGATAAAGATAAAGAGTACTATAAGAAAAAAATAGAAAGATGTGAAAAATTAGGTGCTATTAAATTTCAAAAAATAGTATTTAAAGTAGAAAAACTAAAATATAAAATAATAAAAAAAATATTTCCAAAATATCAAACAAGATTAGAAAAAATAATTGATAAGGAATATAAGAAAGCAATAAAAAAAGCATCCTCTTCTGAAGAAAGACAAGAAATAAAGAAAAAATATCAAAAAAGAAAAGTGATGAGTCGTAAAGAGATAGTTAATGAATCCAATTTAAATTATCATATCAATCAAAACAATCCACAAGAATTTAAAAAATATTTAAACTATAACAAAGGTGTTCACAAAAGGGGATTAATAAAGAATGCAATAATAGGATCGTTATCACTTACAGGATGTATTCTTGGAATTGCTCCAGTAATATCTATACCATTACTAGCGATAGAATCTTTAGGAGCAGTTAAAAATTTTCAATGTGTAAATCTTCAAAACTATAACTTATATAGATTAGAAGAAAAGAAAGAAAAACTTGAAAGAATAAGTAAAAGAAGAGAAGAACAAAATTTAGAAAGATATGGAAAGGGATCAGAATTAATTGCAAAAAAGTTAAGCGAGCAAAATGATGCATCACTTCCAACAATAAAAGAAATAGCAGAAGAGGCAATTAAAACAGGTAACCAAGAAGCACTAAAATCAATAAGAGAATTAATAACTTCAACTTTAGCAAGTAGAGGAGAAGTTAGAAAACAATCCAATCAAAAAGTCTTATAAAATTAAGGGGGAATTAAATATGAGTTTTGAAAATACATTATCAATAGGTTTTACAACATCAATAGGTGGAACAGCAACATTAATATACGCAGATAAAGAAAAAACAGATGAAGAGAAAAAACAATTAGTAAAAAGAGGAACAACAATAATAGGAGCAACTAGTACAACAGCAACTACATGGAATGCACTTGGTCAAGTATCAGCAAGTAATAAAATAGAAGCTATAAATCAATATAGAGAAAGCGCAGCATACGTTGAATCAGTAGACAGTAATGAATTAATGGACGCATTATCATATATTGATAATTATTCAAACGATGCTTCAAATGAAGAATTAGCTGAAAAAATGGTAGAAGCAATGTCAAACGTAGAAGAAACATCAGAAAAACCTATTGTAAAAAGCTTATAAAAAAGTAAATAATATAAAAAAAGTATTGATTTTTAATACTTTTTTTAGTATAATCATAATCGGTACATTCGAATATCCCCACATAAATTGGACCGTGGGAAAGTCTAATTTAAGTAAAAGGAGAAAAAATATGACAAGTTATATGCAAAAAAAAGAAACTGTAGAACGCAAATGGTATGTAATTGATGCTAAGGACCAAGTTCTTGGACGTGTTGCTGCTAAAGCTGCTACATATTTACGTGGTAAAAATAAACCAACTTATACTCCACACATTGACTGCGGAGATTACATCATAATTATTAATGCAGATAAGGTAAAACTAACAGGTAATAAGTTAGAAAATAAAATCTACTATAATCACTCAATGTATGTTGGTGGTTTAAGAGAAAGAACTGCAAAAGTAATGAAAGAAAAATATCCTACTGAAATGGTAGAAAGAGCTGTAAAAGGTATGCTACCACATACAAGATTAGGAAATCAAATGTACAAAAAATTATTTGTATATGCAGGAAGCGAGCACAAACATGAGGCTCAAAAGCCAGAAGTGCTAGAAGTTAAATAGGAGGGTTTAAGTATGGCTAAAGAAAAGAAAAATGTTTATACTGGAACTGGACACAGAAAAACTAGTGTTGCTCGTGTTACATTAACTCCAGGAAAAGGAAAAATAACAATTAATGGTAAAGATGTACATGAATATTTACCATTTGAAGTTTTAGTTATGGATTTATGCCAACCATTAGACATTACTAATACTAGAGAAATGTTTGATGTTGATGCTAAAGTAAAAGGTGGAGGATTCCAAGGACAAACAGGAGCAATCCGTTTAGGAATTACAAGAGCTTTATTAGATTATGATAAAACAACTCCAGCTGATTCAGAAAATAGCTTTAGAAAATCATTAAAAGCTGCTGGATTCATTACTAGAGATTCACGTAAGAAAGAACGTAAAAAACCAGGTTTAAAGAAAGCACGTCGTGCTCCACAATTCTCAAAACGTTAATTTTACAAGTTTCAAATTTTCAAGATTCGATTATATCGAGTCTTTTTTTTACTATATTTTACAGTCGATAGAATAAAAATAAATTGTAAATAATATGTGTAAATATAAAAGATGATATAATGTAAAACAATAGAGGTGTGTATATATGAGTAAAATAAAATGTAGATTTTGTGGAGAGAAATAGATAGTAGGCTAAAAAAAATAGCTGCAGTTAGTCTTGTATTTTCAATTTTTTCATTAATCGTTCAATTTGTATGTTTAATAATAATGCATTCTTAAAATTAGCCTTAGGCTAATTTTTTTGTAGATAAAATATTCATTGCATATAATATTAAGAGGAGGTAAAAATGTTAGATTTTGAGTATCTTAGACAATCACTAATAATTGCCATAGCTCTTAGTACTATAACTTGTGCCTTCGTCCAAAAAACAAAATGTTGCTTTAAAAGCAGCAAGTATTTAGCACTATATTCACTACTAGTAAATGTTTTTGTAGGAATAGTATTTTGTATGACTTTTACTGATATAAGTTTTCCAAATAGTCTGTGGATTGGAATGTTCTCGTTTTTAGGAGCAGACACAATATATAAGTCATTAGAAGGCAAAATATCTTCTTATACAGAAATAGCTAGTAAAAAAGGCACTTATATTTTAAATGAAAACATAATAAATAGGGAGGATGATCTATAATGGAAAAACCTATTTATCCTTGTTATAATATGAGAATTACCCAAGGATATGGTGAAGGAACTCACAAAGATAGTTATGCAATAGATGATGGTGGAAAAGATACAGGTATTAGCAAAATAAGAGCACCATTTACAGGAATAATAAAAAAAATATATCCAAATGATGCTAATGAAGTATGGCTAGAAAGTGTAGATAAAGTTGAATATCCAGATGGAACTATAGATTATTTAACGGTAATGTTTGCTCATTCAAATGATGTCTCAAATTTATTTGTTGGGAAAAGAATAAATCAAGGAGAAGATTTTTATTCTGAAGGAACAAAAGGTAATGCTACCGGAAATCACTGCCATATAGAATGTGGAAAAGGAAAATTTACAGATAGTGGTTGGCATAAAAATAGTCAAGGATATTATTCGATTAATAATGCAAAAAAACCAGAAGAATGTCTATGGTTAACAAAAGATATAAATATAATTAATAATCATAACTATCATTTTAAAACAATTGAAGAAACCAAAAAAATACCAACACCAACCACTAATAACAACTGTCCAAATTTAGAGCCTATTTTTACTTGCTCAAAGACAGCATTATATGGAATATATTTAAAACAAGGACAAAAACTATATGTAAAATAAAAAGAGTGCAAATCACTCTTTTTATAATGTAATATCCAAAATCATCATTAATAAAAATCCCATTAAAGAAAATAGTGCCATTAAGTCCTTTCTCTTATTACTTTGACTTTCAGGTATTAATTCTTCAATAACAACATAAATCATTGCTCCAGCAGCAAATGATAATAGATATGGAAGTAATACTTTAACTTTTAAAACTAATAAAGCTCCTATAACTGCAGAAATAGGCTCAACTATACCACTAATTTGTCCTAAGAAAAAAGCCTTTTTTCTACTAAAACCTTCTCTTCTTAGTGGTAAACTAATAGCACTTCCTTCTGGAAAATTTTGTAGACCAATTCCAATAGCTAATGTAATAGCGCTAACTAGGGTAGCACCTTCTATACCATAAGCTAAAGAACCAAATGCAACTCCGATTACTAATCCCTCTGGAATATTGTGCAAAGTTATTGAAAATATTAACATGATGCAACGTTTGTATCTATCACTTTTTTCCACATTAATTTCAAAAGAATTATATATTTTATCACCTAAAAATAAAAGAATACCTCCACCTAAAACGCCAATTGTTAATACCAGCCAAGGAATAAGTTTAAGTTCCACTGACATAGTTATTGCTGGATTAAGTAATGACCAAAAAGAAGCAGATAACATAACACCAGCACTAAAACCTAATAAAGCATCCATTACATTTTTTTTCACTTCTTTGAAAAAAAATACAATTGCTGAACCAAGAGAAGTTATACTCCAAGTAAATAAAGAGGCAATTAGTGCTTGGACAATAGGGGATAGACTACCATACATTTTTAACATAATATTCACCAATATAAAATATGTAAAAATATACATTTTGTATAGGCAAAAGCCGAAGAAAAAAATAGTATAATAATGCTATAAAATACCTTTACTATCTATTGAAAAAAATGATATAATTAACTTAGAGTAGAATACTGAGGGGTGATTCTAGTGATAGTAAGACTTATTAAACGTAACAAGATATATAACTTCACACTACCTACTACAATAGCCGGAAATTACTGGATAACCGATAATGATTATCTCGGTAATACAAGAAATTTAATAAATGTTGGTGAAGATAATGGCCAATGGAAAATAAAAAGTGATTTTGAAACCAAAATAGTAGTAGCAAATGGAGAAGTAGAATCAGCATATTTAAGCGAAAACAGTATGTTTTTCTTAAAAATAAATACAGATAATGAATATGTAATTTTATATTGTTCACCTTCTATAGATGAAAAAATAAACCGCCTTCATTTAAAAAGAGAAGGTGAAATAACAATCGGGAATAATCCTCAATCTGATATATATTATAATTACCCATTAGTTTCAAAACAACACGCTAGATTAATTTATAATAAAGGCCAATGGGTAATACAAGATTTAAATAGTAAATATGGAACATATGCTAATAACGAAGCAGTAAGCAGTAAGACATTAGAATATGGGGATCATATATTTATAATGGGATTAGAAATCATTCTTATGAAAGACGGTATAATAGTTAATAGCGTTGGTAATTTAATTAGCTTCAATTCTAATACTTTTGAAGTAGAACATCCTATTATTCAAAAACAAACTGAAATGGATAATAATGATGAGGAAGGTATAGAATTTTATAAAGAAGATGATTATTTTTATCGAGCTCCTAGATTTAAAACAATGATTGAACCCGTTAATATGACAATCGATACTCCACCAGGAAAACCGGCAGAAGATAAAACCCCACTTATTTATACAATTGGACCTATGTTAACAATGGCAACCATGTCTGCATCTACAGGTTTTACCGCAGTACAAGGATTATTAGATGGTTCAAAAGACTTAAAAATGGTTTTACCAACATTAATAATGTCTGGTACTATGTTATCTACAATGTTACTATGGCCACTATTAACAAAGGCTTATCAGAAGAAACAAAATAAGAAACAGGAAAAACTTCGCCAAGAAAAATATACAGAATACGTAACTAATAAACGTCAAGAAATTCAATCTGAAATGAATAAGCAAAGACAAATACTAATTGATAACTATCTACCACTTTCCGAAACTAAGGACATTATTATTAATAAAAAGAGAAATTTATGGGAACGAGAAGTAGATCAACAGGATTTTTTAGATTTAAGATTAGGAATTGGAACTACTGAATTAGCTGGAACAATAAATTTTCCAGAAGAACATTTTTCATTAGAGACTGATAATTTATTGAGCGATGTTTATAAATTGGGAGCAGAATCTAGAACACTAGAAAACGTTCCTATATCATTATCTTTTGTAACAAATAGAATAACAGCGATTATTGGTACAGCAAATATAAAGCAAAAATTTATTGAAGGATTAATACTTCAAATGTTAGCTTACCATAGCTATGAAGATTTAAAAATCGTAGTTTTAACAAATGATAAAAACGCTTCTAATTGGGACTATTTAAAAGTTGTTCCACATTGCTGGAGTAATGATAAAGCCCATCGTTATTTTGCAACAAATTTAGATGAAGCAAAAGAAATATCATTAGTTTTAGAACAAGAATTACAATCTAGAAAATACAAAGAAACTGGTAGTGGAATGGAACTAAATAGTGATGACTATCATCATTATAAACCATATTATATGATTATTACTGATGATTATAAATTAGTAAGAGATGTAGAAATTGTAAAAGATGTAACAGAACTAAAAGTAAATGTTGGTTTTAGTTTAATAGCAATAAGTCCAAGATTAATTAACCTACCAAATGAATGTAAAACATTCATTAGTATAGGTGATAAAAAATCAGGAGTTTTTGAAAATGAATTAGTTTCAAACAAACAAAAAGAATTTGTTGCTGATTATGACAATGATTTAAACATCTATAGTTGCTGTAAAATTTTAGCTAATATTCCAATAGATCTTGCTAAAGAAAATCAAACATTACCAGATAGTTTAACTTTCCTAGAAATGTATAACGTCGGTATGATTGAACAATTAAACATCACAAATAGATGGAAGACAAATGATCCAACAAAATCACTACAAACACCAATAGGTGTTGATAAATCACGTGAATTATTTAAATTGGATTTACATGAAAAAGCACATGGTCCACATGGATTAATAGCTGGTATGACTGGTTCTGGTAAATCAGAGTTTATAATAACTTATATATTATCAATGGCTCTAAACTATCATCCTTATGAAGTGTCATTTGTCCTAATAGACTATAAAGGTGGAGGATTAGCCGGAGTTTTTCAAAATAAAGAAACAGGAATGAAATTACCACATTTAGCTGGTACTATAACTAACTTAGATACAGTTGAAATGAACAGATCTTTAGCATCAATTCAAAGTGAGCTTAGAAAGCGTCAAAGAATGTTCAATGAAGCTAGAGACAAATTAGATGAGAGTACTATTGATATTTACAAATATCAGAGCCTATATAGAAAAGGACTAGTAGATCAACCTATTTCACATTTGTTTATCATATCTGATGAATTTGCAGAGTTAAAAGATCAACGCCCAGAATTTATGGAACAGCTAATATCTACAGCTCGTATTGGTCGTTCACTTGGTGTTCACTTAATCCTTGCAACCCAAAAACCTGCAGGTGTAGTTAACGATCAAATTTGGTCAAACTCAAAATTTAGAGTTTGTTTAAAAGTTCAAGATAAAGCAGACAGTATGGATATGATAAAATGTCCAGATGCAGCATCATTAAAGAATGTAGGTCGTTTCTATTTACAAGTAGGATATAATGAATTATTTGCCCAAGGACAAGCAGCATGGGCAGGAGCACAATATTATCCAACTGAAAAGAGAAAGAAAAAAGTTGATCAAACAATAAGCTTTATTGATGATACTGGTAATATAATCAAAAACTTAGATAATAAACAAAATGAAGTTCAAGTAACATCAAAAGGTGAAGAAATAACAAACATTGTTAAATACCTAGTTGATGAAGCAAAGAAAGAAAATGTTTATATTAATCAACTATGGCTAGATAGAATTCCAAATGTTATTTATGCTGAAGATTTAAAAAATAAATATGGTTATAAGTCAAAGAAAAATGAAATTAATCCAATAATTGGAGAATATGATGACCCAGATAATCAACTTCAAAATATATTAACATTACCTTTATCATCAGGAGGAAATACTATAGTATTTGGTTCAGCTGGTAGTGGTAAAGAAATAATGTTATCAACAATAATTTATTCAACTATGACAACACATGATTCTAAAGAAGTAAATTTCTATGTTATTGATTGTGGTGCTGAAACTTTAACTATGTTCAAAAATGCCCCTCATGTTGGAGAAGTATTATTATCAGTCGATAATGAAAAAATAGAAAATCTATTTAAAATGATAAATCAAGTTATCGAAGAACGTAAAAAATTATTTATAGATTACAATGGATCATATGAATTTTACATTAATCATGGTGGAAAACAAATTCCAATGATAGTTATTATAATTAATAATGTTGAAGGATTCTTTGATATTTATCCAGACTACGAAGACTTATTAGGACAAATAACAAGAGATTGTCTAAAATATGGTGTAGTATTTATTTTAAGTACTAATGGTCCTAATACAATTAGATATAGATTACGTCAGAACTTTAGTCAAAATTTAGTACTACAATTTAATGATCCATCAGATTATGGTAGTGTTATAAATGGACTTCATAAAAAAGAACCATCTAAAAATTTTGGTCGAGGTTTAATAAGTTTAGACTCCATTTATGAATTTCAAACAGCTTATCCATATAGAGAAGAAAAGATGGCAGATTATATAAAAGTAATCTGTAATAAATTAAATAATATTTGTGAATATAAGGCTGCTAATATTCCAGTTTTACCTGCTATAGTAACTGAAAATGATGTTTTACCAGCATTAAAAGGATTAGGATCTATACCTGTTGGTATAAAGAAAGATTCTCTTTCAATAGCAACAATTAATCTTAAAAATGGAATATATAATATAACTGGCGAAGATATAACAACATCATCTAAATTTATAACTTCACTATCAAAAGTTACAGCAAATATTCCAAATAGTAAGTTTATAGTAATGGATAGTATCAATCTATTATCAGAATCAGTTCCTAATACAATGGTATATGATACTGGTGAATGTACAACAGGAATGAAGGAATTAATAAATACTATATATACAAAACAAAATGATAAAAATAATAATCCAGTATTTTGCGTTATAGTAGGTATAAATAATTTATTATCAAAGTTAGGTGATAAGCAACAATTCACAACAAATATTCAAGAAGCTATTAAATTAGGAAGTATAAAGTTTATATTTATTGATACAATTGATAATATTAAAAATATCAATTATGAAGATTGGTATAAAAATAATACAGATTTATCAGAAGGAATTTGGATAGGAAATGGTATAGGAAATCAATTTACCTTAAAGGTTACAACTAATTCAAGAACTTTAAGAGCAGAAGTTGAACAAGATTTTGGTTATGTAATAGAAAAAGGTAAAGCAACTATGACTAAGTTCTTATCAGAATAGGAGGCAACATGAATAGAAATAAAATATTAATTACATTATATGTACCTCTAATAGAAAAAAAATATGATTTATATATTCCAATAAATAAAAAAGTTGGAACAGTAAAAAAATTAATAGAAGAGTCTCTAATAGAAATAACAGAAAATGGTTATATAATTATTCCGGAAACTAACTTCTATAGTAAAGAAACAGGAGAATTATATGATGTCAACAAGAACGTTAGAGATACAGATTTAAAAAATGGCTCAAAGGTTATCTTAGTATAGGAGGAAATATGTCAGAATATGATCAATATGTTAATGCAGTTAATAAAATATTTGATATAGTTGAAAAAATGAAATTAAAAAATATAGATCAAGATGAATTGACTTATATAGAAAACATAGAAAACTATAAACAAATAGTAATTGAAAATGCAAAATTATTTGATAAGAATAAGGCCCCTATTAAAATGGAGGAATTAGGAAATGAATAGTTTTGAAGAAATACTACAAATATCAAATAGCTTAAAAAAATGTTGTGAAGATATCAGAACAGTTATAATTGGAAAAGGATCAACAGATTTAGAAGACTTTGTATCTGTTGTAGACACATATACTAAATATTTAGATAATAGTGTTGAGCTAAATCAAGATGCCGATAAGGCATTACAAGAATTAATAAATTCAAAAAAATAGAACTTTCTTAGGAAAGTTCTTTTATATATTTATTTAGTTTAACTTTTGGAAAATAATACTTAATTATATTAGTATAATCACAACCATTCTTAGCAATTTCATTAGAACCATAAATACTTAATCCTAGAAAATGTCCATATCCTTTACTAATAAATCTAACATAATTACTATTTATAATAATACTAATTGCTTTTGATTTTAAATCAAGAATTTTAATTAAATCATCACCAATAAAATAAGAATTATCTATCTGAATTTTATTAATAAGACCATTATTATCAACATCTATTACCTTAAAAATACTTTTTTCATTAACATTAGTTTTTAATAATTTTGAAAGTTCTAAAAAAGAAAAATCTTTAATATTAATATAATTAGGAGCCGCTAAATCCCATAAACTATTAACACTAGACAAATATTTATAATTATCATTATATAGTGTTTTGCCATGATTAGAATAGTGAATAAATGGTAAAATATAATGTTGATTATATGAAACAAATATACAATCAGTACTAGAAATTGCTAAACTAATTTTATTAAAAACTTCACTAAAATTATTTATCCAGGACAATTTATAATAAGATATAGGTCTATAATTAATAAAAGAGTTATTAGAATCTATATACTTTTTTTCACTCATTTGTTTATAAGCGTATGTTCTAAATAATACACAAATAGCCTTTAAGGTCTCTAATTCAATATTATTATCATATACAGCTGCTAAAGTTCCTAATAAATAATCGTTTAAACTAATTTCAATAAATGAAGAATTTTCTAATTTAAGATTTACCATATAATGATCATTAGAATAGTATAATTCTTCTTTTAATATTTCAACATCCATTTTTTTAGATGCAATATCTAAACTTTTAACAACGATTCCATCTATCACTAAATAAATCCTATTACCATTAAAATTAATATTATTATTTTTAATAAAATTTTTAGTTCTTCTTGTTAATTCCTTATCACTAGAATTAGCACCTAATTCCTTAGAAAATTCATAATTCATTGTCAAAAATAAATATAATATATCCTCATTACCATTATTACGAACTTCATATTTATAAAACATATTATCACCTAGAATTAGTATGATAATTATAAAAAAAATTATACAAAAAAACTTAAAATTCAAAATATTTAAGTTTTTTATCACTATCACAATTAATACCTGTAATATAACTATTATTAACAAATATTTTTTCTAAATCAATATCTTTACCACTAATATAATCAAAAGAAGCACAAATAAGAACTTTAGCTACTTTTAACGATTTTAAATATAAGTCTAAGAAACTTTCAGTACTTGTTAAATCATAAGTAGTAGGGTTTCTCCATAAATTATGATTTTCATTTAGATAATTATGATTATCCTCTAAAGAACAATGATAACTTATAGCTTCAAACCTAAAACATCTTTTAGAAGTAAATGTATCTGCTAACTTATAAAAAAATTTTTTTATTCCATAACGATCTCTTCTAAAAATAATTAAATCTCTTTTCATTTGTTTCAATGATTTATAGTATTTTTTATCCATATTATTTATATTAAAAGTTTCATTAAAAACGCAATTAATAGTGTTATTTAATTTGTTAGAAAATCTTCTATTATCAAAGCAAAATTTACCTAATTTAAATTTGTATGGATTAATGTTTTCTCTTCTTTTAATCATGTCACAATCTAAAAATGCTTCCATAAAAGCATGTGCATTATTATATTTATATGAATTAATATTTTTCTTATTGAAAACACCTGTTTTATAGAAAACATAAGGATGAATAGTAGAATCAAGTACATAATGACATATCATGCCAACTAAAAATGAACAGGTATCGGGATCATTAATATAATTATTGTTTTTGATATAATTTATTAGATTAATAAAGAATTTTTGACTATCATGTCTATGAAAATATTTATCAAATTCTCTAATTTTTTTACCAGGTAAAATACTAAATAGATTATAAAATTTTAAAGCATCCATACTTTGACTAAACATCCTGCATCTAGAAATATTCAACCTTTCCTTTATAATTTTAGGTAAAATATCATATTCATCTTCAGCAAAGTATGCATGTACAATTGTTGCTGGCATATTACCCCCTCCATTTACATAAAATATATATGTCCAAGCAACATAAATTATATCATATATTTTCTAATTTTTCCTACTTTAAAACTAAATAATATGTTATAATTTATAATAGGTGAGAGTATGGTAGATAAACAGTTTAAAAACTTAGATGAACAAATAGAGATATTTAAACATAAAGGTCTAATTATTAGTGATGAAAAATATACAAAAAAAGTATTATTACGTGAAAATTACTTTTTTATCAATGGATATAGACATTTATTCTTTAAATCACCATCTGATAAAGTTTTTATTAAGGGAACAACATTTGAAGAATTATATAGTTTATTTTTGTTTGATAGATCATTTAGAAATGTCTTGTTCAAATATTTATTAGTAATTGAGAATAACTTAAAATCAATAACATCATATCAGCTATCAAAAAAATATGGTTATCGAGAAAGAGATTATTTAAAAGCAAAAAACTTTACGCAAGTTCCAGAACGTCAAAGACAAGTTAATGATCTACTAAAAAAAATGAAAAGACAAATTCACTCTAATGGTTCACAGCATAGTGCTACATCACATTATGTATCAAATTATGGATATATACCATTATGGATACTTGTTAAAGTTTTATCATTTGGAATAATAAGTGAAATGATATCAATACTAAAACCAGAAGATCAAAAAGATATGAGTGATATATATAATATCGAAACAGACCAATTTATAATATATTTGCCAATCCTTGCAAATTATAGAAATTTATGTGCACATGAAGATATATTATATGAAAATAGAACTCAAAAAGATATCGATGATACAATATATCATAAATTATTAAATATACCAAAAGATGAAGATGGATATAAATATGGAAAACATGATTTGTTTGCATTAATAATAATTTTAAAGCAGATGCTATCACCTGAAGAATTTAAAAATATGACATTAGAAATTGATAATGTTATTGAGACATTAAATTATAATCTAAAGACGATCAAGATTGATAAAATTTTAGATAGAATGGGCTTCCCACTTAACTGGAAAGATTTAGCAAAAATTGAAAGGGGCTTAGATGATGAACAATAAAAATAATTCAATAAAACAAATATTGTTGGTAGTATTTTCATTTGTAATAGGAGGTATAGTAACAATATCATTATTGAAATGGACTCCAATATTATCAGAAATAATTAATACATCTAGTAATTCAAAAGTTATTACAAAGAGTGGAACTAAAGTATATGAAAAATCTTCACTTGCTGATTCAGTAGAAAAAATTTATGATGCTGTTGTAGTTGTAGAAGGTTATGAAGAAGACCAATTATCATCAACAGGAACAGGATTTGTTTATAAGACAGATGATAAGTATGGATATATTCTAACTAATAAACATGTAATTTCAGAACATAAGAACATCAAAGTTATTATGACAAACGAAAAGAAAATTGATGCGACAGTTTTAGGCGGCGATGAGTATTTAGATTTAGCTGTTTTAAGAATTCCAAAAGCAGATGTACTAATATCAGCAAATATTGGAAGCAGTGAAAATATGAATTTAGGTGATACTGTATTTACTGTTGGTTCTCCATTAGGATATGACTATAGAGGTAGTGTAACATCTGGAGTATTATCTGGAAAAGACAGAATGGTATCGGTAAACGTTTCCAATAGTGCTAGTACAGATTGGGTAATGAGAGTACTACAAATAGATGCTTCAATTAATCCTGGAAATAGTGGAGGACCACTATTAAATGTAAATGGTGAAGTTATAGGTATTTGTTCAATGAAATTAGTGGATGATGAAATAGAAGGAATGGGATTTGCTATTCCAATTGAATATGCTATGAGTCATTTAGAATCACTAGAAAATGGTAAAAAAATAGATTGGCCACTATTGGGTATAAGTATGGCTAATGTAACAGATACAAGCTTACTATACAGACGAAATATAAAAATAGATGATAATATTACAAAAGGTGTAGTAGTAGTTGATGTAAGTGCTAAAACAGGTGCAGAAAAAGCTGGAATCCAAAAAGGAGACATTATTACAAAATTAGGTGATAATACAGTTGATGATATAGCACACTTAAGATATGAATTATATCAGCACCAAGCTGGAGATACAGTTGATATAAACATATTAAGAAATGGAAAAGAAAAAACATTAAAAGTAAAATTAGGAAGTTCTAATGAATAGACTTCCTTTTTTATAATAAAAAACTTCATGTTATTCATGAAGCTTTTTTCTTTTTAAATTAACAGTAATTATACTACAACCAGTAATTAAAATAATAAATCCAATATAATAAATAAATTTATTAATAGACGCATCAGTATTTGGTATCAATACCTTATTAAACATTTCAACAGTAGTTATTTTAGTACCATCGACGTTAAAATTAACGCATTCAGTATTTAAAATATAACCTTCAGGTTGAGTTTTTTCACATAAAGAATAATCACCATTTTCCAAATGCAAATAATGAGGAATATTGGTAGAAGTCCAAGTATCAACTATATCGCCTTTAGAATTTTTAATTTCTAATACAGCTCCTGGAAGTTCTTCTTTATTAGTAAAATCTTTTTTACTAATCTGTACTATATTATAAAAATTAAATTTAGTAGTAACTATATCTTCAGGTATATATGCTAAAGAAATATTAGAAAATACCTGCTTTTTATTTTGATTTAAAATTGCTGTACCATTAGTTTGAGTGACTCTATAATCATACGCCTTATTCGCTGCAAAATAACCATTTATTGTAACTGAAATAGATCTTAAATCCATCTTAGAAACATCATCAGAAAGGGGAATAACAACCTTAAATCCACCTGCTATTGCTGATTTATTAGTAATAATAGCATTGTTTTGATCAACAATATAAGCACCATAACCATTAGGATCATCTATTTTAACAGTATAATACATAAAATTATCTTTATTTGTACTAGGAGTTGCTGTAAATAAATCTGTTGTAAGCAAAGTTCCATTACTATTAATAGTGTATGAATTAACATCTGGCATAGAACTCATAGAAGATTCTTCATAAGAAGTAATAGCCTCAGCTGAATTAACTAAATCAATAATATATTTTAAATAACTATAACCATTTACATTAGATGCAGTAGTAATTATATTCCTAACCTCAGCCGCTGTAATAGAATTAGTTGAATTAATTGCATAGAATGAACAAGCATTAAGACCTTCAGTATTAGTAGGCATACAATAAGTAGTAGTAAATTTATTACCATTTTCATAAATATATAGCCATAGTGCAATTTGCGTTATATATTGTTTTATATCATTATTAATAGTACCTGGATAAGTATTAGAATTAAAAATATTTTTAGTTGTATTAGTAATATTATATCCATGATTAATAATATAAATTAATCCTGGATCAGATATTTCATTAGGATTATCAGCTAATATTTCAAATGTCTCAGTATTTTTTGGAATCTTCATATTTTTCATTAACAAATATAATGGTAATTTTAAAGAACTATCTTTATAGTTATTAGGAAATGAAAAATTATGACAATAATTAGTACAAATATTATTACCATTTAATGCCTTTGAAATATAATTAATATTGGAAGTAGATTCCGTATAATTAGTATTAAAACTAGTTTTTGGCAAACCACTAGTATCCAGTATTTTATCAACAGAATAACTAGTCTTATTAATTAAAAGAAAACCACTAACAATAAATATAAATAATCCAATTATAACAATCAATTTGTAATTTTTTAGTCTATTCATTTTATTATTCACTCCTTATTATAAAAAAATTATAACATAAAATAATGTAAAAATTTAAAAAAAATTTTGGATTTTATATATTGTAATGCTATAATAATTTTGGGAGATGATTTCATGTTTACAGTAATGATAAAAATCAAATCAAAACGCTGCTGTAATACAGGATTACTATCTCATAAATATTAGACAAAAAAAGGAAGAACTACATCTTCCTTTTAATGTTGAAAAATGGGGAGGAAAAATGGAAATAAAAACAAGTAATTTGAGATTAGTCGTAATGGACAATTTCAAGGAATTCGGTCAAAAAGTTGATGGCCATTTAAAATTAATGCATAACGTACCAGATGAAAAGGGAAGTTTCATCGTACCAATCGAACTAACAAGATTTGCTAATGCCGAAGCAAAAGCTAAAATTTTAGAAACAGTAAGAGCCAAAGATGTATACATTTTAGGGGATGTAACAAACTATAGTTGTACATATCCAATGTATGGATTTACTAATCATAAAAGTCCTGATGATCATTATCAAGACTTAAAAAGAGTTATATCAGCGATGGATGGTGATGCATCATCAGTAACAGTAGTAATGCCTTTCCTATATGAAAGCAGACAACATAAAAGAAAAGGAAGAGAATCAAAAGACTGCTCATTAATGTTACATGAACTAGAAAATATGGGAGTTAATTCAATTTTAACATTTGATGCCCATGATCCAAATATTACAAGTGCCCTATTGCATACATCATTTGATAATATTTATCCTACATATACAATACTTAAAAATTTTATAGACAATGAAGATATTGACTTTGATAACTTATTAGCAGTAAGCCCAGATACAGGAGCTGTTGATAGGGCAATATATTATGCAGATACATTGGGAATAGATGTAGGTATTTATCACAAAAGAAGAGATTATTCAAAAGTAGTAGATGGTAAGAACCCAATAGTAGCTCATGAATATATGGGGGCAGACGTCAAAGGAAAAAATGTTATCATAGTAGACGACATGATTGCTTCAGGCCAATCAATAATAGAAGTAGCAGATCAAATGAAAGAAAGAGGAGCAAATGACATATACTTAATAACATCATTTGCATTATTCAGTGATGGAGCTAAAAGCATAGAATTATTTGATAAAGCATATGAAAAAGGAACATTTACTCGTTTATATGCAACAAATTTGTGCTATATACCAGAAGATGTAAAAGAAAGAGAATGGATTCATGTATCTGATTGCTCTAAATATGTTGCTAAATTAATAAATGCATTAAATGAACATGAACCAATAAGTCCACTTATGGACAATAAGCCTAAAATTTTAGAAAAAATAAAAGAAGTAAAAGAAAGAAAGGGAAAATAATAATGGAAAGAACTGTAGGAACAGTAGTAAGGGGAATAAGAACTCCAATAATTAAGGAAAATGATAATCTATCACAAATCGTTGTTGACTCTCTAATAAAAGCAAGCGAGGCTGAAAAATTTGAATTTAATGATAAAGATGTAGTCGCTATAACTGAAGCCGTTGTAGGAATAAGCAGTGGTAATTATGCAACTGTTGATGATATTGCAGAAGACGTTAAAAGAAAATTTCCTAGTGGAGAAATTGCAGTAGTATTCCCATCTCCAATGAGTAGAAATAGATTTGCTATTTTATTAAAAGGTATCGCAAGAGCTTGTAATAAAATAACAATAGCTTTAACATACCCATCTGATGAGGTTGGCAATAAACTATTTGATGAAGAATTACTAGAAAAGTATAATATAAATCCATATGGAGAAGTATTAGAAGAAAAAGAATATATGAAATACTTTGGAAATGAAGTTCATATATTTACTGGAGTAAATTATGTTACCTACTATAAAGAATTAGTGGAAAAAGAAAATTGTGAAGTAAAATTCATATTCACTAATAAAGCAAAAGATGTTATAAAATATTGTGATAATTGCTTAGTTGCTAATATTCACAGTCGTATGAAAACAAAAAAGATTTTAAAAGAAGCAGGTGCAAAAATAGTATACGGAACTGATGAAATATTAACAGAATCAATAAATGGATCTGGATATAATTCAAAATATGGTTTATTAGGATCCAATAAAGCAACAGAGGAAAAAGTAAAATTATTTCCAGAAAATGGTGAAGAAATAGTTAAGGAAGTTCAACAAAAATTAAAAAACATAACAGGAAAGAATATTGAAGTTATGATATATGGAGACGGAGCATTTAAAGACCCAATAGGTGGTATATGGGAATTAGCTGATCCCGTTGTTTCTCCAGCTTATACAGAAGGATTAGAAGGTACACCCAACGAATTAAAATTAAAATTTTTATCAGATAATAAATTCGCTGATTTAAGAGGTGAAGAACTTCAAAAAGCAATGAAAGAGGAGATAAGAAACAAAAACGCTAACTTAAAAGGTACAATGGCAAGTCAGGGAACAACACCAAGAAGATATACTGACTTATTAGGATCTCTAAGTGACCTAACTAGTGGTAGTGGGGATAAAGGAACTCCAGTAGTACTAATCCAAAATTATTTTACAAATTATTCTGATTAAAAAGCACAAAGTGCTTTTTTTTACACAAAAAAACATGATTCTGACTAATCATGTTTCCGAGTTTATTTAATGAAAACTACTAAATATTATAAAACCATTTTATTATTTTGATGTAAAACACCTTAAATAATAAAATAAATAAAATATTTAAATTTAAGCATTGTCAGTGCTCAAATGTAGTATCCTATTATGAATGAGTAACTTTCTCACTATGCGCATACTCTTAGATACTAATAGGATTTAATTAAAAAATTAATTAACTTCAATGGAAAACATCATAAATGAAATGCAACATTTAAAAATCTAGCGTTAACATTGACTTTTAAATGAATTATTTCAGATATAATAAAATTCCTACCAACCCAGCAGTTTAATCAAACGCCTGTCGATAATTGTCATATCTAAGATAATACTATAATAGCATTGTATATAATAAAATGCAATACTTTTTTATAAAAAGAAAAAACATAACTTCTGACAAAGCATGTTTTCTAGTTTAATGTGGAAAATTACAAGAAGAATTATAAACCGTTTTACTATTTTAAAATGATAAACAAATTAAAATAAGTAAAACAACTAACCCCCAAATCTAGGCATATGTCAGTACCTAGACGTAATATCCTATTATTATGAGTTTTCTTTCTCACTACACGTGTACTCTTAGATACTAATAGGATTCATTTGATTCCTCATCAGATGATTTCCAGGAAATAAACAAAATAATAGTAAATTTCCTATATAACGAATAGAATAATAAAATACGCAACATAAATCAATATGTCATATAATTGATTAATCTAAAACCGATAATTGTCATATCTAAGATAAATTAATATTAGCATTAAGAATTATAAAAATCAACATATTTTATATTAAAAAAATATATGTACGTAAATAAGTAAAAAAAACATAACCCTGACAAAGTTATGTTTTCTAGTTTTTACCGGAAAATTACAAGAAATTTCAATAACCGTTTTACTATTTTAAAATGAAAATCATCTCAAAATAAGTAAAACAATAAATTTCAAATCTAAGCATATGTCAGTACCTAGACGTAATACCCTATTATTGTGAGTTTTCTTTCTCACTACACGTGTACTCCTAGATACTAATAGGATTTGTTTGATTTTATTCAAACAATTTCCAAGGGAGAACCCTTTTATTAACAGTAGTCCTTCCAAAATAACAAATGCGAAACATAAGCTATTTCAAATAAAACCACCTATAACAAAGCAACTCTCCAATATCGACTGGCTCTAATAATTAAATAATATACGTTAATATATCACCTAATTAAAAGAATTTGATCACTAAATATATAATATAAATCAATATACCATATATTTAATAAATCTTAGTGGTACCGACTCAAATAATATAAATTGATATATCACCTGAATAAATACCGATGTCGATAATTGTCATATCTAAGATAATTCTATACTATCATTGTATATAATAAAATGCAAGAGATTTTTTAAAAAAATTTAAAAAAATGTAAATAATTATAAATTTTAAGTGTAAATCAGCTGAAAATATTGAAAAAAATATATTAATAAACTATAATTAATTTACAACTTTTATCAAGAATGAGGGAGAGAGTTAGCTCAATGAACTCATACCAACCTGCAATTGTAAGGTGGTAATGCTAACAGCGATGAAGGAGATTATATTTTTGATTTATAAACTCTTTCAAAGAGTTTTTTTCTTTTGATAAAGGTTAGAAGGAGGAGTTTATGAAATATTTATTTACCAGTGAATCAGTAACTGAAGGACATCCAGATAAAATTTGTGACCAGATAGCAGATAAGATATTGGATGAGGCCTTGAAAATTGATAAAAATAGTCACATGGCAGTTGAAGCTACTATAAAAGGAAATACAATTTTTATTTATGGTGAAGCTAGTAGCAATGCTAATTTAAATTACAAAAATATAGCAAAAAAAGTGGTATATGATATCGGATATATTGAAGAATTTGATGTAATTGAAAAAATATCAAAACAGTCATCAGAAATAAATAGTGCTGTAAGTAAGGATGAAACAATGGCCGGCGATCAAGGAATAATGTTTGGATATGCAACAGATGAAACAAAAGAATTAATGCCATTACCAATAGTTTTGGCACATGCATTAACAAAAAAATTAGATGAAGAACGCAAAAAAAATAAAAATAGTCATTTAAAGCCAGACGGTAAAAGCCAAGTAACAATAGAATATGAAGATTTTAAACCAAAGAGAATAGATACAATTGTCATATCTATTCAACATGATAAAAATATAACTCAAAGCGATTTAAAAAAATATGTAAAAAATAATATAATAGACAAAGTAATACCACAAAAATTAGTAGATGATAATACAAAATACTTAATTAATCCAGGTGGTTCATTTACAATAGGAGGTCCATTCGCTGACAGTGGTACAACAGGGAGAAAAATAATGGTTGATACATATGGTGGAATGGCTAGAAGTGGTGGTGGATGTTTTAGCAGCAAAGATCCATCAAAAGTAGATAGAAGTGCTGCTTACTACTCACGATATGTTGCTAAAAATATTGTTGCTAATAATCTTGCTAAAAAATGTGAAATACAAGTAAGTTATGCTATCGGCAAAAAAGAACCTATTTCAATATTTATAGATACATTTAATACAAACAAAATTCCAATATCAGAAATATACAACTATGTAGAAAAGAATTTTGACTTTTCTGTATCAAATATAATAAAAGAACTGGACTTATTAAATGTTGAATATTATCCATTTGCAGCTCATGGACATTTTGGTAGATTAGAATTAAATCCTAGTTGGGAGCAAATAAAATAATTTACAATATAAACTATCTAAAAAAACGTATGTAAAGAAATAAAAAAGTAGATAAAATTCTACTTTTTATATGCTATAATAAATTTAGAATATTAGGGACAATCGCTAAGAGGGAGGTAGTTTATGAAAGCGAGTTTTGACAGCAAAAAATATTTAAAAATCCAAAAAGCAAAAATCAAAGAAAGAATAAAAATGTTTGATAAATTATACATTGAATTCGGTGGAAAATTGGTAGATGACTACCATGCATCAAGAGTCTTACCGGGATTTGAACCTGACATTAAAATAAAATTATTACAAGAAATGAAAAAAGATGTAGAGGTAATATTATGTATTAATGCTAATGATATAGAAAAAAATAAGATACGATCTGATAGAGTAATATCATATGAAGCAGAAGTTTTAAGACTAATAGATTTTTTAAGAAGCAGAGAAATAACAGTTAATAATGTTGTTATAACACTTTACAATGGTCAACATAATGTTAAACATTTTATTAATAGATTAGAAGACTATAAAGTAAAATCATATATACATACATATACAAAAGGATATCCAACAGATGTTGACACAATTGTAAGTGAGGAAGGATATGGTGCCAACCCTTATATTGAAACAACAAAAAAGATTGTTGTTGTTTCAGCACCAGGTGCTTGTTCTGGAAAGCTAGCAACCTCATTATCACAACTTTATCATGAATACAAAAGAGGAGTAAAAGCAGGTTATGCAAAATTTGAAACTTTCCCAGTTTGGAATTTACCTTTAAAACATCCTGTAAATATTGCTTATGAAGCAGCAACAGCAGATATTAATGATAAAAATATGATAGACTATTTTCATTTAGAAAAATATGGCATTCAAGCAGTTAACTATAATAGAGATTTAGAATTATTTCCAGTAGTAAAAGATATTTTATATAAAATCATGGGCGAAAATGTATATTATTCCCCAACAGATATGGGAGTAAATGTTATCAAAGATTGTATTATCTCAAATGATCAAGTAGAACAAGCTTCAAAAGATGAAATAATTAGAAGATATTATAAAGCAAAAGTGGACATGAAAAAAGGTTTAGTGACAGCTGAAATACCTGAAAGAATTAAGCTTTTGATGAACGAATTAGGAATAAGCAAGACAGATCGTATTGTTGTTGAAAAAGCTAATGAAAAAGCAAAAAAATCAGGAAAGCCAAGTGCAGCTATTGAATTAAATAAGAAATATATAACAGGTCGTCAAACTGATATATTATCACCAATATCAAGCACTATAATTAATGCCCTAAAGGCATTAACAAAGGTTCCTGATGATGTTGATATATTATCACCTAGTATTTTAGAACCAATTTTGAAAACAAAAGAAAAAATTTCTAATTTTAAAGATAGTACTTTGAAACTGAATGAAGTATTAATAGCATTAAGTATTTGTTCTGCTACAAATCCAGTAGTAGCTGAAGCATTAGAAAAATTACCAAAATTAAATGGATGCCAATTACATGCAACGTATATGATTCCAAATAGTGAAATTATTATTTTAAATAATTTAGGAATAAATTCAACTTGTGATACTGAAGCTAATTTAAATTAAAAATAAAAAAATCCACAGTTTTTGTGGATTTTTTATTTATTCATAAATTAACAAATCTTTATCTTTGTAAATTTTCTTTAAATCATCTAAAAAGTCTTCTTCAGCAACTATTAGTACTTTATTATTACCATTGATATATTTTTTAAAATCATCTTCATGGTCTAATTTAATTCTATCATCAAAGCCATTTTCTTCTAAAAACATATTTACAATTTTTGTTAGCCAAGCATAAAAGCCTAAATAACAACTATCGACATATAAATTATCTATTTGAAATGGATAATTACAAACAACAGAAATAACTTTTTCCAATTCCCCATCACTAATGACATCATACTTACCATCAAATACATATCTACTAGGTTTAACATTTCTAATTATTTCCAAAATACTTTTATAACTATAATTAGTAAAGTGAATACTATTATCAATTTTAATTAATTCTTCTAAAATTTCTCTATCCTCATAATAACTATTAAGTATATAGTCCACCAAATTCATTATTTTACTCCTTTGTCTAATGATTTTTCTTTAGATCCTAAAACAGAATAAATATAGTCTCTAACTTCCTTACGATAACTAGTGCCAGCAATATGCTTTTTCACTTTTCCAGTCCAATGTTCCATATTTTTAGTATGATAAATTCTTTTAACTCCATCAATTGAACCATTGCTTAATCCTTCAATTAATTCAGTTCTAGATAATTGCGACAAATCCATAAAATTTTGATAATTCATAACATATGTAGCATTATGTTCTACTTTTTCACCAGTGGGTAATTTTTCAAATATTACTGCTCCTGTATCATATACATAAGCTTGATATCCACTAAATTTGTCTCTACCAACCAATGTAAACATATAATCACTATCATTTAAAAAATTGTGTGATTCAATAACTCTGCGATTAAATTCATTCAAGTCAATTTCCTCACTAGAAGAACTACTAGAAGTATGGTTATCTCTAAAAATAGTTCTTTTTTCTCCTTTAGGAAGTATTTCCCAATTAGCTTCAATCTCTTTCCTTTTCTTTTGAAGAATATATGTTTTTCGATATAATTCTACAGTCTGACTTAAATTCAATTTTTCTAATTCTTCAGGAGTATAGCCTTCATCAATTAAAGTTGCTTTTATCTGTTCTTCCGTCAATTCTCTAACTTCAAAGTTTGGATTTTTAATACTATATTTTTCATAACGTTCAATTAAATTATCAACGTTAACTTGAATAATTTTATCTGTTTCCATATCCCTTATTTTAATTGTTTCATTATAATCAGGATTGCTTTTTCGCAATTTTTTAACAGCCTCTACATAATCATAAACATAAACCAGTTCATGAGGAATATGACCATTTTCTATTTCTGTAAAATATTCACACTCATTAATAATTTGATATGCTGCGCATAAACATAATTTGTCATAATTGAAACAAGAAATTAATGCATCAACGTTAACTTCGCGTTTATCAAAAAAGTCTTTTGAATGTCTAAGTGTAGTAAGCATAACCGCATATGTCTGCTTTTTCTTTTCAACAAATTCAACTAATGATATGTCACGCCCCATTCTTTTAGATGCTATATCACGTTCAAACATAGCTCTTTCATAGATTGGTGATTGATCCATAAGTACAGGCAATTCACTATATTTTTTTCTTAAATCTCTAATCGCCTCTCTTATTAATTGAACAGTTTTATCATTATCTTCTATCGCTAATGTATTAATTTTATCAAAGTAATCTGGATTGTTAGCAACTTCTAACATAAATAATGTTAAAAAATAATCATAGGAATATTTAACCTGTCTACCATTATCTCCTCCTAAAAGCACAATCTTTGGTGGAGAAGATTTAGCTAAATCCATTGAACCAAATGCATTTTTAAATGGAATATAATAATCCTTTTTTAAAAATTCTTCGTATGCATTAACCTTACCAGTACTTTTACTACTAATCTCTTTTTTTTCAAGTACTGCGCTTGGATTATTTTCTTTTGAAAAAACAAATCTAGAATTTAATATAAAATTATCAATTCCAATATCTTTTCCATTTAATAACATCATGCCAGGATAAGATACTGTGGGATAAAATAATGTATTTTTAATATCTAGTACATCCTTTAATTCCATAAGACACCTCCAAATAAATTATAACATAATAAAATATTTTATAATTGATTAAATTTAATAATAATATAAATGACAACAAATTTATCTAAAATATAATATAAAAACACTTTACATATTAATTTAAAAAAATATATAAAAATAATTGATATATGTTATAATAAAAACAGGTGATGATATGAAAAATATAATAGTTGTAACCGGTGCTGGATCTGGTATAGGTAAAGAATTTTTAATCCAGCTTCTAAAAAAAGAAACTAAAATTGATGAGGCTTGGGCAATTGATTTTAATAATGATGCCCTAAAAGAATTAGAAAAAGAAGTAAGCAAGGTTGTGCCACTTCACATTGATTTAACAAAACAAGAAGAAATAAAAAAATTTAAGAAAAAATTAGATGAAGAAAAACCAAATATAAAAATACTAGTAAATTGTGCAGGATTTGGTATATTTGATCACAGTGAAAATATTGCTTTAGAAACAAAACTTAATATGATTGATTTAAATATAAAGGCCTACGTTTCAATGATTGATTATAGCTTACCACATATGCCAAAAGGTTCAAAAATACTAAATGTTGCATCATGTGCAGCATTCCAACCAATCCCATATGTTAACAATTATGCATCAACAAAAGCATTTGTTTTATCTTATTCAAGAGCATTAAATCAAGAACTAAAATATCGTGATATTCATGTTTTAGCAGTAACTCCATTTTGGACAAAAACGAAATTCTTTGATAGAGCAGTAATGAAAGATAAAAAAGAAGTTGTAATTAAATATACTGTAATGTATGATGCTGATAAAGTAGCAGAACTTGCTATTAAAGATTTATATAAAGATAAAGACATATCAATATATGGAAAAATAAATAAAGCGCAAAGACTATTAACTAAACTATGTCCTCATAAGTTAATAATGAAGATATGGATGAACCAACAAAAATTTGATGGAACACCAAATATTAGATAAAAAAGGCTCAAAAATTTAAGCCTTTTTATTTTTAACTTTTTGTAATGAAAAATATAAATAATTAATTGTATTTTATACTATTATATAGTAAAATTATATAAGATAGGTTAAGTCTAAAAGGAAGTGACAATATGGATCTAAAAACATTTGGAAGTATGGGATTAGCCATTGTATCATTAACTGCTTTAACATTAATAATTTCATTATACATAAATAAAAGAAAAAGTAATAATTTACAAAGTATTTTATTTGGAATTTTATTAATAGAAACTTTTATTTTGTGTATTTTAGAAGTTACATATGTCTATGGAATGTCTAAATACAGTATTACTAATCCTAACTTGACAGAAATTTTGTGTAGGCTATATATAGTAGGTGGTGTAGCATGGTTAAGTGTATTTGAATATTACATGATTACATTATTTGAAATGCATTTGGCTCCAGACAAAAGAAAAAAAGCATATAAAATATCACTTTTCTTTGTACTTGCATTATTTGCATTAATGGTTTGGTTATCATTAAGCTTGCCAATAGTATATGAAACTGAAAATATATTCTATACATTTGGTGGTCCAGCAGTCCAAGCAGACTACATAGTAGGAGCAATTTTAGCAGCAGCTGTTTTTGTGTCATTATCAATAAATAGTTATGGATTAACAACAGCAAAAAAATTGCCAATATATTTATCACTTATATTTACTATTTCAATTATTATAGTACAATTTATAACAGGACATGATTATAATGCACTAACTTTTATATTTAGTCTAGTCGTATCAACATTATACTTTACTGCAGAAAGTCAAGAAGATAAAATATTAAAAGAATTAGAAGAATCAAAAATTAAAAATGCAAGTATTAACGAAGCCAAAAGTGAGTTTTTAGCTGATATGTCACATGAAATAAGAACTCCAATGAACACAATACTAGGTTTAAGTGAATGTTTAATCAATGAAGAAAACTTAACACCAGATATGCTTAAGAGAGATATGAATAACATAAGCGAAGCAAGTACAAGGCTCTTAGATTTAGTTAATAATATTTTGGAAATGTCTAATATAGAATTAGGAAAAGATGGTTTAGATGAGAGAATTTATTCATTAAAAACGTTAGCATATGAATTAAATGGTAGCATGCTAAACAAAATAAATTCTAATAATATTGATTTCAAAATCGAAGTTGATAAAACAATTCCTAGTGAATATTATGGAGATTATATAAAATTAAATAAAATTTTAGTTGGTATTTTAAACAATGCAATGAAGTTAAGCAAAGGTAAATTAAATATAGAAATTAAAGCCCTAAAAAGTGAAAATAATAAAGATGAATTGGAATTTACAATAATAAATGATGGTGAACCACTAAATGAGAAAAAATTCAGTATTGAGTATGAAGATTTCATGAAAATAGATCAAAACAGTAATGAAAGTTTTGATAGTAATTCTTTAGGATTAATTATAGCTAAAAAGTATATTAAAATTTTAGGCGGTACAATAGAATATAAGAACCTTGAAAATGGTGAAACCAGATATACTATAATTATTCCACAAAAAGTTACAAACCGTGAACCTGTAGGAAATATTGAAGAATTTGAAAAAAATCGTACAGATATAATATATAAAGATTATTCAAATAAAAAAATATTAATCGTAGATGATAATAAAAATAATATAGAAAAAATAAGCGCAGCTCTAAATCCATACAAGGTAACAATTAAAAGTTGTCTAAGTGGAAAAGAATGTCTAGAAAAAGTAGTAGAAGCAAATTATGATTTAATATTACTTGACCATATGATGCCAGGTATGGATGGTATAGAAACACTGCAGGAATTAAAAAAATTAGGAAACATAATTCCACCAGTAGTAGCACTTACAGCAACATATTATTCTGGAATTAAAGAAAAATATATATCAGATGGTTTTGCTGATTATTTATCAAAACCATTAAATAATAAGGAATTAAATACAGTTCTTATTAAATTTTTTGATAAGAAAGAGGTGAGTGAATAATGGGAAGTGTAATGCTTAGTGTTGGAGCACTATTATTTGCTATTCTTTTATCAGCTGTTTATTTCTTAGGTCAAACAAAAGTAACAATAGAAACAAAATTATATAGAAATTTAATAATTAATACAGTAATATGGATCACAACGGAACTTTTAGAAACAATAGTAATATCTAGTAGTACTAGTCATATATTAAAAGTAGCAATTTTGAATATTCATTGGATAAGTATAATAACACTATTTTATTTTTTATATCTCTATTGTATTTCATTTGTTAATAATAAAGAATACAAGACATTTAAAGAATTATTTAAAGAACCAAGAGCAATAATAATTAGCTGCTTGTCAACAATCGCAATAATAGTAACAGTTATTTTACCATTTAATGAATTGAATAAAATAAGCTTTGTTCCAGGACAAAATGCAACTTTCGCAATTCGCTTTTGCGTCTTAATAGTTTTCTTAATTGGAATAAATACTATTAAAAATGCTAGAAACACAACTTCAATCAAAAAAGTGGCAATTTTATGTATACTATTAACTTCACTAATTTCTGTTGGATTACAATTTCAAAATCCAGAAATATCATTTCTCGGATTGGGCGTTGTTATTCAATTAATGTTTTTATATTTTTGTGTTGAAAATCCAGACTTAAAATCAATAGAAGAAATAGAAATTTTAAACAAAGAAATAGAAGCATCTAGTAAAACAAAATCAGACTTCTTAGTAAATATGTCATCAGAAATTACAACTCCCATGAACAAAATAGTATCGGCATGTAATGATATCAAATCAAAAGAAGATGACATAGATACTGCTAAAGAAGAAATAAAGGTTATATCAAAAGCAGGAAATAGTTTAATTGATATAGTAAGTAATATTTTAAATATGTCAAAATTAGAATCAAATAATGAAGAAATAGAAATAATAGAATATTCATTAAGAGAAACAATTCTAAATATAAGATCTATTATTAGTGAACGAGCTAATGATAAAAACATAAAATTTATAGTAGATGTTGATCCAACAACACCAACTAGAGTATATGGAGATCCATCAAAGATATATCAAATAGTAATGAATTTATTATTGAATGCTGTAAAATATACAAATGTTGGCAAAGTAAAATTAAAAATTTCTTCTGAGCAATCAGGAAATGATGTAAAACTGCGATTTAAAATATCTGATACTGGTTCAGGAATAAAAGCTGAAGAAAAAGAAAAATTATTTACTAAATTTGGTAGATTAAATAATGCCACAGCAAATGAAATAGAAGGCGCAGGATTGGGATTAGTTATCTCCAAAAGATATGCTGAAATGATGAACGGAAAAATATGGTTTGATAGTGAATATGGCGCAGGAAGCAACTTTTACTTTGAAGTGATGCAAACAGTTTCAAACACTCAAGCAATTGGAGAACTACCAGAACTAACTGATGAAGCAATAAAATTCAGGGACTGTTCAAAATATAAAGTATTAATAGTAGATGATGATAGTTTAAGCTTGAAAACGATGAGTAGATTGTTAGGTACATATAAATTTAATGTTGAAACAACAAATAATGGAAGAGACTGCATTTATAAAATAAAAGCTGGCAACAAATATGACATGATTTTTATTGATCACATGATGCCAGAAATGGATGGAATAGAAACCGCAAGAAAAATAAGACTTTTAGAAGATTATGACTTACCACCAATAATAGCTATAACAGCAAATATAACAGGAGATTTAACAGCTGTATATATCAAAAATGGCTTTGATGGTTATCTACATAAACCAATTACAATGAATGCACTAAATAATTTAATTAATAAGTATTTTAAAGATTAAAAAGAACCAATTTGGTTCTTTTTTCATATCATAATATAGGTGATTAAAATGTATAGAGGAACAAAAAAAGTTGTTATTGATGCTGGCCATGGAGGTAATGACCCAGGAGCAGTAAGTGGAAATTTAAAAGAAAAAGATTTAAATCTAAAAGCAGCACAATACATGTATAAAAGATTAACTGATTTAAAAATACCCGCAACAATAGTAAGATCAGGAGATGAGACACTAGATAGGACAGAAAGGGTTAATCGTATTTTAAATGCATACGGCAATAGTAAAGACGTAATTTTAATATCTAATCACATAAATGCCGGTGGTGGTGATAACAAATATGTAATAAAGTAAATTTGATAATTCATGTTGTTTTTGTCGAAAATTTATTGTAAAATTAAATAAAATAAAGATAAGGGTGATGGCATGGTTTCAAAATTATTTACTAGTATCGGATTTACAATATGTGCAATAAGTTTCGTTATTTTAATTTTAATTATTTATATTACTAAGAAGAAAGAAAAAAGTAGTAAAACGGTGGCATTTACAATATTACTAATTTTAACAGTAGCAACACTTATAAGTGAAATACTATATGCTAATGCCATGGAAAAATACAGTCAGATAACAGCTTTTTCTTTTTGTAGAATATATATATATTTTACTATTTTATGGATGTATACATTTATTTATTATCTACTACTATTACTTAGAAAAGAGAAGCAATTAATAGATAGAAAAAAGAAAAACTTAATCATTATTTCTATTTTATCAATATTAGCGATAATAACACTAATGATATCTGCTTCATTGCCAATTACATTATCAAATAATATATCAGATGCTTATGTATTTGGAGGACCTGCAACTATAGTCATGTATGTTGTAGGAGGAATATTAATATCATTAATTCTAATCACTATAACATTTAATAAAAGAAAAATGCTAAAGGAGCAAATATTACCAATGTATTTTTCACTATTTATTACTGTAGTAATACTCGCTTTTCAAAAAGTAACAGGATTTGATTATAATATACTATCATTCTTATTTACCTTTTTAATAATAACTCTATATTTCACAATAGAAAGTCAAGATTATAAATTAGTAACTGACTTAAAGATTACAAAAGACAATGCTACTCAAGCAGACAAGAATAAAACAGAATTTCTTCTAAGTATGTCACATGAAATAAAAACACCATTAAGTGGAATAATGGGATTTAGTGAAATAATATTAAATAAAAATGAAATAACTGAGGAAGAAATACTAAATGATACAAATAATATTCATGATACGGCACTATCTTTACTAGATTTATTAAATGACATTTTAGATATTTCAAAAATTGAATTGAATGAAATAAAAATAGTTAACAATGAATATTCAATAAAAGAAATACTATATGAAATTGAATCTGAACTAAAAGAAAAATTAGATGCTGAAAACAAAAAATTAATTATAGATATAAGTGATAATATTCCTAATAAAGTATATGGTGATTCAGAACTTATAAAGAAAAGTTTAATACACATTTTAGAAACAATAATTAAATATTCTAATACAAATATAACGATAAATTTGACTAATGAATTATTAGAAGATGACCTTTTAAAATTGACATTTGATATTAAGACGATTATAAGAGACAATTTAGTATCACTATTAAATGAAGTCATTGCCAATAAAACATTACCAGAAAATATTGAATTAGATTTAACCATAGCTAAGAAATTTATAGATTTATTAAATGGCAATATAGAATTTTTAGAAAAAGAAGAACCTTCGCGTGGTTTAAGTATAAAGATAGTACAAGGATTACCTAATATATCAGAAAATAAATCAGAAGAACAAAACAATGATATAGACTCTTATAATAACAAAGTATTAATAATAGAAAATAGTTCATTAGAAGAATTAGAAAGAGGACTATCCGAACATGATTTAAATGTACAGAGGATAAATATTAGTGAAGAATATTTAAAATTAATTGGTGAAAATAAATATAAATTAATAATATTAGAAAATTGTAAAGAAACAGAAAATTTAGTAAATAAAATAAAAAAAATAAGACAAGATATTCCACCATTAATTATCATTGCAAATGATAAAGAAGAGCCAATTATAAGTCAATATCGTAATGAAGGTTTTGAAGAATGTTTGATAAAACCACTACAAGAAAAAGAAATTAATGATATAGTAGATAAATATTTTACAAATAAAGGAGAGATGAAATTATGATTAGTGGACTAATACCTACATATGGTAGTTTCTTCTTTATGTTACTAATGCTTATGGTCTACTTCTTAAAACATAATTCAAATTTAATGGAAAATAAAATATACAAGCAAATGACTACAGTCGTATTAATATTAGTAATAACAGAAATAATTGCCAGCTATATTATATGGAAAAGCGGAAATGAAATGGTTAATAGCTTAGCCTATAAAGGACATTGGTTAACAGGATTAATTTGGTTTTTTCTATTATATTATTATAGTTATTCATTTATAAATGATCTAACAAACATTAAATTAAAGGAAGTTGTTAATGCTGATAAAGCAACAAAAAGTTTTACATTATTTTCTTTAATAGTATTTATAGTTTATATATTTATACCATTTAGCAATTTAGATTATCCCTCATTTGTCCCAGGAATTGGTGCATACTATGTACTAGGTTATGGCGGAATATCTGCTAGTTTGATATTTATCATGATGCTAAAAAATAGAAATAGAGTTGATAAAAGAAAAAAAATAGCAGTTATAGCATTAATGATTGAATTAACTATAGTTCTTGCTGTACAACTAGTTTATCAATATATAGCATTTGAGGCCATTGCTTCAGTTATACAAATGTATATACTATATTTTTTAATAGAAAATCCAGACTTAAAAAACATAAGTGAGTTAGAAAAAACTAAAAGTAAAATTGAAAAATCAAATAAAATAAAAACAGATTTTTTATCAAAATTATCGACTGAAATTTTATCACCAGTAGATTCAATAATTGAATTATCAGATGAAATATTATCAAATAACATAAAAAATATTGATGAGCAAAAAAAATTAATTAGGAAAATGTATGCATCTGGAAATGATTTGTTAGATATTGTTGATAATATATTAAATATATCAATTGTTGATTCGGATAACGAAAAACTAGAAATGGATAACTATTCGTTAAAAGAAGTATTATCTGAATTAGTTAGTTATACTCAATCCAAAATAATTGATAAGCCGATTGAATTAATATTAGACATCGATAAGAATACACCTTCAATATATTATGGAGATGAAAATAAAATATATCAAATACTATATAATTTACTATCAAATGCAGTTAAGTTTACTGAAATAGGAAAAATTAAATTATCAATATCAAGTCAAATAAATAATAATATAAATACATTGAGCTTTGTAGTTAACGATACCGGTAAAGGAATGAAAAAAGAAGATCAAGAACGATTATTAAAAAATTTAAATGATTCAAGTAAAGACTTAAGTGATCATGAAAATAGTAATGGCATAGGACTATTAGCGACAAAGAAATATATTGATATGATGCAGGGAACATTAGAATTTAGAAGTGATATTGATGTTGGAAGCAAATTTATTGTTAATATAAATCAAGAAATTGTGGATATGACACCAATTTCAGAGTTAGATATTAAAAATACAAAAAAAGATATTCAATATTTTGATTGTTCAAATTATAGAATATTAATTGTTGACGATAATGATCTAAGTGTTACAGTTACCAAAAAATTATTTGAATTGTACAACTTTAAAATTGATACAGCTAACTCAGGAAGAAAATGCATATATAAAATAAAAGCTGAGGAGAAATATGATTTAATTCTAATTGATCATATGATGCCAGAAATGGATGGAATAGAAACATTACATAAATTACAAAAACTATATGAGTATGAATTGCCTCCAATAGTTGTTTTAACTGCTAATTCAATATATGGAATGAAAAAGAAATATCTAAGCGAAGGCTTTAATGATTACTTATCAAAACCAATAAATCAAGATGAATTATCAAGAATAGTTAATAAATTTTTTAAAAAATAAAAGAAGCATATTACGCTTCTTTTTTATATCAAAAGAAATAATAAATATATACAATAGCATATACTAATATGAGGTGAAATATGTATAATATAACAGAAAAATTTAAATTCAATTCTTCAAACATAAATGATTTGATAATTGAATATTTAATAAATCTATATAAGAATGGAGAACTATAGAGTTGTATAATCAAGAGAATATCCATAATCAATATAAAGTTGGAGTTTATATAAGACTATCAGAAGCTGATAATAAATCAAATAAAAATGAAAGTGAAAGTATACAAAACCAAAGAAATATAATAAATACTTATATAAAGGAAAAAGACTTTAATTTTATTTCTGAATATGTTGATGATGGCTTCACGGGAACTGATTTTAATAGGCCAGGATTTCAAAATTTATTAAAAGATATCGAAAGTAAAAAAATAGATTTAGTAATAGTAAAAGATATGTCAAGATTAGGAAGAGATCACATTTTAACAGGGTATTATGTAGAAAAATATTTTCCAGAAAAAGGTGTTAGATTCATATCAATACAAGAATCATATGATAGTGCTATTAACCAGGCTAGTAATGATTCTTCAACGTTCATATTTGCATGTAATGACTATTATAGTAAGCAAAATTCTATAAAAATACGTAATGTATTAAACAATAAAAAGACTAATGGCAAATTTATTGGAAGTATGGCATGCTATGGATATAAAAAAGATCCAAATGATAAAGGACACCTAATACCAGATCCAAAATATGCTCCAATTGTTAAAAAAATATTTAATCTGGCATATAGTGGCATAAGCATTACAAATATTGCAACATATTTAAATAATAGAAACATTAAAACTCCAAGTAGTCTGAAACATAAAAAAAACAATTCTAAAGCTAAATACAATTATATGTGGACAAATTCATCAATAAAAAGTATTTTAAAAAATCAAATATATGTAGGAGATATGGTTCAAAGTAAACAAGTAAAAGTATCATATAAATCAAAAAAGAAAATAACCCTTCCAAAAAGTAATTGGATTATAGTTCCTAATACACATGAAGCAATAGTTGATAGATTTGTATTTGAAAGTGTTCAAAATAATGCAAAGAAAACAGGGCAAACCAAAATTTTACAGCGAAAGAAAAGAATATTTGAAAATTTGATGTATTGCAAAGAATGTGGTAATACATTATCAGTATCCTATAGAAAAAAACAAAATTATTGGGTTATTAATTGTAATAAATATTCAAGAGATCCAAAAAGAAGAATGTGTGAACCCCATTTTTTTCCATATGATAAATTAGAAAAGTTATTATTGGAAACAATAAAAAACACATGCAAAAAATATATAGATATAAATAATATAATAAAAAATATAAAAGTAAATTACCCACAAAGAGAAACAAAAAAAATAAATGAATTACTAGAACTAAAAAATATATATTTAAAAAAAATAGATATGTTATATCAAGATAGATTCGAAGGGATTATATCTGAAGATACATACAAAAGAATATCAAATGATACAGAAATGACATTAAAATTTATTGAAGATAATTTAAAAAAAATAAAAGCAACATCAAAAATTAATATAAATAAAATAAAAAAGATAATAAATATTGAAATACCATCAAGGCAGTTAATTCAAATTATTGTTGATAGAATAATTATTGATAAGAATAAAAATATAGAAATAATTTATAAGTTTAGTGTATAGGTTGTCTAAAACCTTAAAGTAAAATGTAGTAGGAGATAAATAAAGTTACATTTTAATTATCGGCAGGTGGTGAAGGTGCAGAAATAGTATATGCACTAAGAAATAATCCTGCTTTAGCAACAATTGCATTAGAAAATATAGAAGAAGCAGGCCAAAAAGCTCGCAAGGTCTATCAAAGAAGACTCCCAGAAAACCCCAACAAAGATTACTACTTTATTATTAGAGACACTGCAAATTTAGAATCACTACTAGTAGAATATGGATTTATTGATAATGTGAAAGATGCAAAAAAATTAACTGATAATCTCACAGACTATGTTGAAGCAGTTGTAAAGGCCATAGCTGAGTATGGAAATTATCCATATCAAGAACCAAATAGTAAACCAGAAGAAGATTACTATATTGTAAAAAAAGGCGATACACTTTATAAAATTGCCAGTCTTTATAACACGACTCCAGAAAATTTAAAACAACTAAATAATTTAACAAATGATGTATTGACTATAGGCCAAAAATTATTAATAAAAGAACTTACAAATAAATATGTAGTAAAAAAAGGTGATACACTATATGGTATTGCTAGAAAATTAAAAACAACTGTCACCGAGTTAAAACAACTAAATAATTTAACAAATGATACACTAACAGTAGGCCAAGAATTAATAATACCAAATAATAATACAATTGAAGAATTAAATACTCAAGAATATATAGTAAAAAAAGGTGATAGTCTATGGAAAATAGCCAAAGATTTCAATATACCAGTTGAAGAATTAATAAATTTAAATAGTTTAAACAATTTAACTATTCAAGTTGATCAAAAATTACTGGTACCAGCACAAAATATAGAAATAGATACTTCGCCAAATAAGAGTTATATAGTTCAAACTGGTGATACATTATGGTCAATTGCTAAAAAAAATAATATAACAGTAGACGAATTAAAACAACTAAACAATTTATCATCTAATTTACTAACAATAGGTCAGATATTGATTATAGGAGAATAAAAAAAAGAAACATAAGTTTCTTTTTATTTTGCATTTTTCTTTCTAGCATCAGCAACGCCAACAACGACACCACCGACAACAATTAATATGCCAAGTAATAATAATACATCTTTAGTATGATTTTCTTTTTTTGATTTTGCACTGTTAGTAGATCCAGTGTTAACTAGTTCCATAATATCATATCTTTTAGATGAATCAATACTATAATTTTCGTCGATATATTTTTTTATATCACTATCGTATTCACTAGTATAACCATTCCAAGATTTTTCACCAATAATAATATAAGGAACTCCGCTTACTTCTTCATCTCTTGCTTTAGCAACTTTTTCCATTAATTTAGAATTATCTTCATTATACCAAACTTCGTAAGAAACTAATTCAAACTTTGAACCATATTCTTCTTTAATTCCTTCAAAGAATTCTTCAGCTTCTGCACAATGAGGACAACCATCACCATGGAAAAAATAAACTTTTACTTTAGAATTTTCACCTTTCTTTGTTTCATCGCTAGTTACATTTTCTTCACTAGTTTCATTTTCCTCAGCTTTTTCATTATCAACAGATTGATCTGCAAAAACAGTCAAAGGTAAAACCAAAAAGCTAAGCATAACTACAAATAATATTTTTAATTTTTTCATAATTACCTCCCATGCTTAATATAATAGCACAAAAACAAAATTTAGCAAATAATTCTTAAAAATATTTAAACATTTGAACAATCAAAATCAGGAATAAAACTTTCACTTTGAGTTTCACCATCTTGAATAAAAGCATTAGTAATTCCTAAATCACTTGCAAAATTAATTACATCATCATACTCTTTATCAGTTAAATTTCTATTTAAATTAGGAAACTCTTTAAATTTATCAATTGGAGTATATTGATTCATAATACTAATTATTATGTTATCCCCATACGTGCTATACAAGTATTTTATTATATTCTTTGCATCCAATGTGCATCCAGGTAATACTAAAATTCTAACAATAACACCTTTTTCCATTAACCCATTAGAATTTATAAATACATTTCCAACTTGTTTATACATTTCATCAATTGCTTTGCTAGCAAACTTAAAATATTCCTTACAATGAGAATATTTTTCTCCAAAATAATCATCATAATATTTTAAATCAGCTAAATATATATTAACTAAACCATCCATCATTTTTATTGTATTAACATTTTCATAACTACTTGTATTATAAACAATAGGTATATTTAATTCTATATTCTCTAAAACCTCTTTAATTTGAGGTACATAAGGAGTAGGTGTAACCAAATTAATATTATGAGCGCCTCTTTTTTGTAATTCTAAGAAAATATCCTTTAATCGTTCCTTAGAAATTTCTTTTCCATAACCACCAGTACTAATTTTTTTATTTTGACAAAATATACATTTTAAATTGCAATTAGAAAAGAAAACTGTACCGCTACCATTAGTTCCAGAAATAATTGGTTCTTCCCACTGATGTAAACTATAATATGCCACTTTTAATTTGTCTGTAGCACCACAAGCACCAATATTTTTATATCTATTAACTTTACAATTCCTAGGACATAAAGTACAACATTTTAATATATCCATTTAATCACCTAACTAAATAATTTCTTTCTCAAAATTTCTTTTTCATCTTCACTAATAAAAGCACAATCTATAGCATTTAAATTAAATTTTATAAAATCGTCATCAGTAAAACCAAAATTTTCTTTTAATAAATTATATTCATTCTCTAAAGTAGTATTAGAAACGGTTCTATTATCAGTGTTTATACAGACTTTAACCCCCTTATTTACTAACTCTTTTATAGGATGATCACACATATTATCAACAGCATGAGTATCTAAATTACTGGTAGGACATATTTCTAAAACCGTATTTTTTCTAACAAGCCTATCTATAGTAGCATCACTTTCTATACTATTTATGCCATGCCCAATTCTCTTCGCACCAAAATCTAATGCAGAATCAACGCTATGATAACTATCTGCTTCACCAGCATGAATTGTAAAAGGAATTTCGCATGATGTTATTAAATCAAATAACCGCTTAAAATCGCCTGTTTTATAATTTGCTTCATCACCAGCCAAGTCAATACCACAAACACCATTACCTAAATATTTTTTAGTAAGTTCTATTATCTTTAAATTTTCTTCATATGTATAATTTCTCATCATACAAAATATTAAATTTATTTTTACATTAGGAACCATTTCAAAACCAGATTTTATTGCAGCAATGGCTTCATCTACGCTACATTTTTCTATATGAAATAAAGGACAAAATCTAACTTCACAATAGATAACTTCATCTTCTTCCAATTTTTTAGCTAATAAATAACTAAAAGTAGTTAGATTACTACATCCTTGCAATAGTTTTATTGGCAAATAAAACTTCTTTAAATAATCAGTTAGATTATTGGAATTATAATTAATTAATTCATTAGTAACATCTTTTTTCATCATTTCATTAGCCAAGTTTATATCAATTGAGCCATCTAAATGTAAATGTAATTCAATTTTTTTCATTTTTATCGCATCCTTATGCTAATTATATCATATATATAAAATTAATAGTCATAGAAAATTGTTAAGCATCATAAATTCTCTTAGGAGGAAAATATGAATGGTTTAACTACAAAAGAAGTAATATATAATCGTAAAAAATATGGTGACAATCAAATAAGTAATAAAAAGAAAAACAGTTTTTTTAAATTATTTTTAGAAACATTATCAGACCCAATTATAAAAATTTTATTAATAGTTTTAGCTATAAAAACACTATTTCTATTTTCTAGCTTTGACTGGTTTGAAACTATAGGTATTGTAGTTGCTATTTTAATAGCATCATTAATTTCTTCTATATCAGAATATGGTAGTGAGTCAGCTTTTAAAAGATTACAAGAAGAGTCGGCCAAAATTAACTGTAAAGCAAAAAGAGATAACAAAATAACTGAAATTTCGATTGATGAAGTTGTAGTTAATGATATTATATTACTACAATCAGGAGATAAAGTACCAGCAGATGGGATAATAATAGAAGGAGAATTAGAAGTAGATGAGTCCACTATTAATGGAGAACCAAAAGAAGTATTAAAAAATAAACTAAATAATAAACTTTACCGTGGAACAGTAATATATTCAAAAGAAGGATATATGAAAGTAGAACGAGTTGGTGATAATACATTATATGGTAAAATGTCACAAGAACTTCAAGAGTCTTCTCCAGATAGTCCCCTAAAATTAAGATTAAATAAATTAGCTACAACAATTAGTAGGATAGGTTATATATCTGCATTTTTGGTAAGTTTTTCTTACCTTTTTTCAACAATAGTTGTGGAAAATAATTTTAATGTAACAAAGATAATTAATACCATTACTAATTTACCTTTAATGTTCGACTATATATTATATGCATTAACACTAAGCGTCACAATAATAGTAGTAGCAGTACCCGAAGGATTACCAATGATGATTACCTTAGTATTATCATCAAACATGAAAAAGATGATAAAAAATAATGTTTTAGTTAGAAAAATGGTAGGAATAGAAACAGCTGGTAGTTTAAATATATTATTTACAGATAAAACAGGTACAATAACCAAAGGTAAATTAGAAACTATAGGTTTAATTACAGGTGATAACCAAGAATACCTATCGGAACAAGAATTATTAAAATATAAAATATATCATAATCACTTCAAAAATTCGTGCATATACAACAACGCAAGTTACTTTAATAGTGACCATGTAGCAATAGGAGGAAATATAACTGATAGAGCAATTCTAAATTTTATAAAAACAGAAGTAAATTTAAAATATAAAAAATTAAATATAGTACCATTTGATAGTAAAAATAAATATTCGAAAACAACTTTAGATATATCTCCTAAAACAACTTATATAAAAGGCGCCCCAGAAAAATTGTTGCCAAAATGTAAGTATTACTTAACAATATCTGGGGAAAAAAGACTATTAGAAAAAAAAGACATGTTAATAAAAAATATTAAAGATAAAACTAATAGAGGAATTAGAGCGATACTATTAGCATACAACGATAATTACCATAATGAAGAAATGGAAAACTTAACATTAATTGCGGTTATCTTTATAAAAGATGAAATTAGGAAAGAAGCTATAGAAGGAATAGAACTAGTAACTAGAGCCGGTATAAAAACAGTAATGATAACAGGTGATAGTAAAGAAACAGCAATTAGTATTGGAAAAGAAATAAAATTAATTAATAATCCAAATGATATTATCATGACAAGTCAAGAATTATCGAAATTAACAGATGAAGAGGTTAAAAAAATAATTCCTAATTTAAAAATAGTAGCAAGAAGTCTACCACAAGATAAAAGCAGATTAGTGAAATTATCAGAAGAATTAGGGCTTGTAACGGGGATGACTGGTGATGGTGTTAATGATGCTGTTGCATTAAAAAAAGCTGATGTTGGCTTTGCTATGGGAAGTGGCTCTGAAGTCTGCAAGGAAGCAAGTGATATAGTAATATTAGATGATAATTTTTTATCAATATCGAAAGCGATTCTTTTTGGAAGAACTATATTTAAAAGCATTAGAAAATTTATTATTTTTCAACTAACGATAAATTTATGTGCTGTAACTATGTCACTTATTGGACCATTCATAGGAATAGAAACACCAGTAACTGTAATTCAAATGTTATGGATAAATATGATTATGGATACACTTGCTGGAATCGCCTTTTCTTATGAACCACCTCTAAATTCATATATGAATGAAAAACCAAAAGAAAAAACAGAACCAATAATAAATAATTATATGTATAGTGAAATACTTTTAACTGGTATTTATTCATCACTATTATGTTTATTTTTTCTAACAAATAAGTGGATAAAATCAATTTATAGAGTAGATCCAAATAATAAATATTTTATGACTGCATTTTTTGCATTATTTATTTTTATGAGTATATTTAATAGTTTTAATGCAAGAACTACAAGAATAAATATACTATCAAATATTAAAAAAAATAAATCGTTCCTAATAGTAACATTCTTAATAATAATTATTCAGCTATATTTAATTTATTATGGAGGAGAACTATTTCGAGCTTTTGGACTAACCTTAAAAGAATTACAAGTAACTATCTTATTAGCCGCTACAGTTATTCCAATAGATTGGATAAGAAAATCATTAATAAAAAATAGAACTATTTAAATAGCTCTATTTTTTTAATGCTTTTTCAATAACTTGACTAACTCTAGCATCATCAGTAGTAGAAAGAACAGCATTAGACAAAGAAAATCTTTCTTCTATATTGGTAGCAATTATATGATGAGTACTATCATCGTAAACAGGTGATTTCTTAAAACTATATTTAAACCCTAAATCATCACAAATAGCCTTACAATAAAATGAAAATTTATTATAATTACGCATTTTTTCCATATATCCACTATTATTTTCAATTGATAATCCAGAAACAACGGAAACTCCTATACAATTAGGGCCTCTTTTTTCTACTGTTTCTCTAGCTACTTTAATAACATTGTTAAATAAATTTAATAAATTATCATATGAAATTTCTAAATTACTAATATATTGCTCCATAAACCCTCCAAATAAATTAAAGTAATGAAATTTATATAATATTCTACATATAAAATAAAAAAATTCAAGTAATTTCTGTAATTTTAATATTTTGTTACAAAAAATATGCTATAATATAAAAAAATAATTGAGGTGAAAATATGGCTAGTATTAAAACTATTATAGAAATAAGAAATAGGTATGCAAATAAAAAGTCACCCATAATCCATAAGAAAACACATAGTGAAGAACAAATAAAAGAAAATAAAAATAGTTATCCATTTTTAAATATTGTTTCCGATTCAAAGGGAATATGTTTAAGTGAAGTTCAAATGGATTTAATTAGCATAACAGAGATTTCTTCTGTTGAAGAATTATTAGAATATATAAATAACTGTAGGCAAATAGATTATACTGATATGGAATTAGAATATATAAAAGGACTTGACTTAGAATCATCAAAAAGAGAAGTATTTAGAAAATATCAAGATTCTTTATTAAGTATATATGAATATGCGAAAGATAAAATGAGTTTTATTCGAAAAAAAGTTGAAAATTTAGGAATTCCTGCAGTTTCTGTAAACGAAGTTTCAAGTTTATTTTCTGAAGGAAAATCATCAGAGGCATTAGGCATTATAATTAACAGAGAAAATATTCCTATTTTCAAAATTAGAGAGAAGTTTTTTTCTAAAATTGTATTAGATAGAGATGATGTTAAATCTAGCAGCTACGAAGAAATATCGAACTTAGGCAAAAATTTAAAAGATTTTGACTGCATAACTATATCATGTGAGAATTATGATAGCATCATAAACGGAAGCCATTTTGATCCATATCATCTTGAAAGACAATTAGAATTTTGCAGAAAACACAATTTGCAGGCTGCCTATGATAGCATTATTAATGCAGAAATGTTAAGTGAATTAGATAGAAATTATGATTCATCAGATGTAAAAGAATTATTATCAGAATGCATAAAAAAGTCATTAGATTATTTAAATATATATAATAAAAAAAATAAAGTTAATAAAGATGAATCTACAAAACCAGTAATAAAATCCATATATATAATTAACGGATATGATCCCTCAACAATTAAAGGTATAACAATGGAGGAATTAGCTGATTTATGTAGATATGCCAGAAACAATAAAAAATCAGGAATTGACTTTGTATATAATGAAGAAAATATAGAAGACTCAAAACAAAGAAAAATAAAATTAGAAACAATTGTTAAAATAAATCAGATGTGTCCAGGGTTAATAGATTGCTGTGGAATAGGTATAAGCATAACACCAGAAGTAACTCCACAAGTAATAAGGGAAATATTTAATGACTTAAAAGAATTTAGTGATAAGACTGGCATGAAAATATCTATAACAAAATTTGATAGTTTTATGCCACCTCAGGCAATAGTTGAAATGAAAAAAGAGGGATATAAAGAATCTGAAATAAGAAAATATGCCAGAGATTCAAAAAAAGAACAACTAGAAGAAATTGCTAAATTGTCATCAGAATGTAATATAGAATTTAACAATATTACATATTCTAATGCTACAGACATTATGGATAGAAAAAAAACAAAAATTAATGCAAAAAGAGTAAGAAATGGATTATCTAAATTAGAAACAGTATATGGTGGAACATTTGATAACTCATTTGAAAAAGCAACAAAGCAAGATGATAAAGAAGAAATTCAAAGTTTTGGCCATGTTAGTCCAATTATAAGAGAAGACAGCAGTTTTAAAATTTCAGAAAATGATGGAATCATAGAAGCAAAAGGTGAAAATATAAGTAATGAATTAACTGATATGATGAATGATAGACCACCATTAACAGTAGAAAATCAATATAAAAAATCAGAAGCAAAAGTTTATAAAAAAACACCACCAACTAATTCAACTCCTAAAACAACTAGTGGTGGATTTGCAAATTCACCTCAATTACTAATCGTAATAATATTATCGTTATTAGCCATTATAGCAATGATTTTTTCATAAAAATTAAAGATATATACTGTAAATATATATCTTTTTTATTTTATAATAAAAGGTATATATATTGTTGTTTTTTTCTTTAAAATATTGTACAATTAATATGATAAAATAGGATAATATATTAATAAAAAGTAGAAAGGGGAGACTCCTATGATTTTTAGTATGGCTGTAGGTATAGTTGGACTAAGCTATTCAATAGTAATTACATGTTTATATTTTTGGAAAAGAAAAAAAGAAGAAAAAAAATTATCCACATTGTTATTTGAAATACAATTAATTTCATTATTGGCATTAGGGTTGATTGAAATAGGCTGTATAATGTCCATATATTATTTGGAAACGACAAAGCCAGTACTCAATGAGATATTTTGTCGACTTCATATTCTAGCTGATATAATTTGGCTATTAGTAGCAATAGTATACGTTTATGCAACAACAAATTCAAAAATGAAATTAATAAGCTATAGAAAAGGCAAACGAAAAACTGCCATTATACTAATAATTTCAACACTAATATGCTATGCAACAACTTGCCTATTCCCAGCAACATATCACGCTGCAGTAAATCCTAACTTGCTTGTAATTGGTGGAAAAGCTTTATACCCAGTATACTTTTTAGGAGGAATACTATCCTTAGCAATAGGATATATGATGTGGAACTATAAAAGCACAATGTCAAAAGACTTGCAATTGCCAATTATTGTTTACGTTGTCATGTTCGTAGGAATAGTAGCAGCTGAATTTATTTGGTTTGATTTCAGAATAAATTATATTTATCTTTTATATTGCTTCATGCTTACAGGAATGTATTTTACAGTAGAAAGCCAAGATACAAAATTATTAAAAAAAGTTGAGGAAAGCAGAGAAGAAGCAGAACTTGCCAATAAAGCAAAGACAGAATTTTTATCAAACATTTCCCATGAAATAAGAACACCTATGAATACTATTTTAGGATTTAGTCAAGCTTTACTAAGTGAAGAAAATCTTACAGAAGAAGTAGTAAAAAGAGATGCTGCTAGTATAAAAACAGCAAGTTCAAATTTGTTAGAATTAATTAACAATATATTAGATGTATCAAGAATTGAATCAGGAAAAGAAGAAATAGATGAAAAAGAATATAAAATTGAAGATTTATTATATGAAATAAATAGTGTAATATCATCAAAAATAAGCAAAGATATATTAGATTTTAGTATAAATGTTGACAGTAACATTCCAATAAAATATCGTGGTGATTCCAATAAATTATATAAGATAATCGTTAATATTTTAGAAAATGCAATAGTACATACTAAATTTGGCAGCGTTTCATTAGACGTAGGTGGGGCATATACAGGCGATAAATTTAAATTAAACTTTGTTATTTCAAATACGGGACACGAAATGACAGAAGCAGCCTTTCTAAAAAGTTTTGAAGATTTTGCAGAGGAAGCTTCAACAAATAATGCAACAGATAGCGTAAAGCTTGGATTAATAGTTGCAAAAAAATTAATAAAAATGATGTCTGGAACTATAGATTTTAAAAATGAAAAAGGTAAAGGAACTAGATATATTATCAGTATAGATCAAACAGTAATTGATGACATGAAAATTGGTAATATTGAAATAATCACTTCAACAAGTGATCCAGAAACAAAACTTGACTTAAATGGAAAACGTGTACTAGTAGTCGATGACAACAGAGTTAACATTAAATTAGCTGTAAGATTACTAGAACAATTTAATTTGAATATTGATACAGCTAATAATGGAAAAGAATGTATAGATTTAGTAAAAAATAATGAATATGACATGATATTTTTAGATCACATGATGCCTGAACTTGATGGAATAGCTACATTACATATTTTAAGAGATAATGGATGCAAAACAAGGATAATAGCATTAACTGCTAATTCTTATACAGGTTCAAAAGACAAGTATGTAAGTGAAGGTTTTGATGATTATTTAGGAAAACCATTCAAATATAAAGATTTAAACAAAATATTAGAGAAATATATGAAAGAATAGAAAGGAGCACATAACATGAGAACACTACTTAATTTTAACAATAATATAATGGCCAGTTTAGTAATTACTTTAATATGTCTCCTTTACACAATATTGCTTTCAGTAATGTATTTTTGTAAAGGCAAAGAAAAAGAAGTAAGAAATAAATTATATAAAATAATGTTAATAACAGTATTATTTACATTAATATCAGAATTAATTAAAACAATATGTATGGGATTTGGTATTGAAAATATTTTTTCTAAAATTATTTTTATATCACATTGGTGGGGCTTTATTGTATGGCTTGGTATATATTACATATATTGTCTAGTATACTTAGAGGATATTGATGGTAAAAGTATCATAAACTTAGTAAAAAGTAACAAAAAAATACAGGTAATGTTAATATTTATTCTAATAATATTAAGCTGCTACACGATATTGCCATTTTCAGTTGCAAATGCTACAAATATAATAGCTGATCATCTCGTGTTAAGCGGACTATTAATAATTGGTCTGGGCATAATATATGAAACTTTATTAAAACACAAAGATGCACCACTAAGGAGAAAAGTTTCAATATTACTAGTAATGCTTATTATAACTATTGTAGAAGTATGTCAATTATTCTTACATGATGTAAATATCTATATAATAGGTTGTTCATTACAAATTTTCTTCTTATATTTTACTATTGAAAACCCAGAAATAAGATTAGCTAAAGAAATGGAAGAATTAAAAAAAGACATTGATAGATCAAACAAAACAAAAACGGACTTTTTATCTAATATGTCACATGAAATAAGAACACCAATGAATGCAATTATTGGATTCAGTGATTCATTATTAAATAATCCAACCTATGATGAGAATGTTGCCAGAAATGATATACAAAGTATAGCAACTGCAAGTAACAATTTATTAGATATTATAAATAATATACTAGATATTTCAAAAATAGAGTCAGGAAAAGAAGTATTAGAAGAAAAAGAATATAAATTAAACAAAATGATTTCTGAATTAGGAAGTATAATAGAAGCAAGACTTGGAAATAGTCCAATAAAATTTATAGTTGACCTAAATGAAAACTTACCATCTGTAGTATATGGTGATGCCACAAAACTATATCAAGTTCTATTAAATATAGCTAACAATTCAGTAAAATATACTGAAGTAGGAAAAATCAAATTAACAGCAGTACCAGAATTCAAAGATAGAGATACTGTATTAGTTCATTTCAAAATTGCTGATACAGGATATGGAATAAAAAAAGAGGATTTTGATAAATTATTTTCAAAATTTGAAAGACTAGATAGTGCTATTTCAAATGAGATTGAAGGTACTGGATTAGGTTTAGTTATAACCAAAAAGTTTGTCGATTTAATGGGCGGTAAAATATGGTTTACCAGTGAATTTGAAGTTGGAACAACATTTTATGTAGATGTTCCATTGAAAGTTATCGATTCAACACCTATAGGCAAAAAAGAAAATGAAAAAGTAGAAACAGTAGCTAAAGAGTTTATGGATTGTTCCAATTATACAGCATTAGTAGTTGATGATAATAAGCTAAATATAAAAGTTGCTGAAAGAATCTTAAAAAAGTACAATTTCAAAATAGAATCAACTGATAATGGAAAAGATTGCGTTTACAAATTTAAATCTGGCAATCATTACGATATAGTATTTTTAGATCATATGATGCCAGAAATGGATGGAATAGAAACATTGCATATAATAAAAAAATTAGATGATTTTGATATACCACCAATAATAGCATTGACTGCCAATGCTATGACTGGTATGAAAGAAATGTACTTAAGAGAAGGTTTTGATTATTATTTAGCAAAACCAATTAATATAAATGAATTAGATAAAATAATTCATAAATGTTTTGATAAAGAAAATTCAGAAAGAGAATTTATAGACGAAAAGAAGGACTATGTAGAATATTATGAAAAAACTTCTGAAGAAGAAACTGTAGAAGATCATGAAGAGTCAGAACAACATGAAGAGCCAAAAGAAAAAGCTACAGAACAACATGAAGAGTCAAAAGAAGAAGCTACAGAACAACATGAAGAACCAAAAGAAGAAACTTCAGAAGATCATGAAACATCAAAAGAAGAAACTGTAGAAGATCATGAAACATCAAAAGAAGAAGCTTCAGAAGAGCATGAAGAGTCAAAAGAAGAAACTCCAGAACAACATGAAGAACCAAAAGAAGAAACAGTAGAACAGCAAAATGATGAAAAGAAAGAAGAAGATATAATGGAAAATAGTAATGAAACAATGGAAGAATATCTAAGAAACAATAAAGTGGACTTAGATAAAGCTTTAGAACTTTTAGGTGATATGGAAATGTATAATATGACTATAAAAGATTTCATGGAAGAAGTGTATGGAAAGTGGGAAAGAATAAATCAATATAAGGAATCTTCAGATATGGAAAATTACGCTATAGAAGTACACTCACTAAAAAGTGATTGCAAATATTTAGGATTTATGGATCTAGCTGATATAAGTTATCAACATGAGTTAAAAAGTAAAGAAAAAGATATTAACTTTGTAAATGAAAATTTTGAAACTTTAAATACTAAATTTAATGAAGCTTTAGATATAATTAAAAAATATATAGAAAAATATAATATATAGAAATAAAAAAAGCAATTCATAACGAATTGCTTTTTAGTTTATGTAAACTTTATTTAATATGTCAAATTGATGAGAAGAACTAACACCTAATGAATTAGTAGTGTAAACATAAATATTATTATTTTCCTCTTTTACTACAAATGCAATTACATCATCAATTTCACTATTAGCAGTTAAATTGTTCATCTTCTTATCATAAATATTTAATTTTTTGTTCTTCAAAGTTAAAATGTAATTATTGGTAATATCAATATTATCATAAAATTCACTTAACATTTTTCCCTTTGAATTGATAATAGCAAATAATCCATCAACAGAAATAATGCCTAAATCATTAATATATGATTTTTTTGGATAATTATCTAATGTTAGAAAAACATCTTTAGAATTTATATCAAAAATTAGAAAAGAATTATTATCAACAATAGGAATCAATGAATCATTTTTTATTATAAATTGATCATCATGATAATATGGAATAGAGCAATTAGTTTTGCATACATAGTTTGCCACTAAACCATTGCCATGATAAAAATCAACTTTATTAGTATTAATTTCATATTGATAAACACTATTATTCTCAATCAATGAATGACCGTTTATTTCTAAATTAGGATTTTTATTATATCTATATTTTACTACTACAACAGTTCCTATAATTGTTAAAATAATAGTTAAAATAATAGCAAATAAAATAAGTTTATCAACAGTTTCAAATTTAATTTCTTCATTATCCATAAAAATCACACCTTTATCTTAATATAATAACCTTATTCTAATACATTATAACATAAAAAGTACATATACAATAAAAAAATCATAAAAAAGTGATATAATTAAAAAGGTGATATATATGACAAAAGAAGAATTTTTAAAAAAATATAATTTAGTTGACTTAAACGATTATCCTGATATAAAAAAGGATATAAGATACTCAACAGTAAACAATTTTACTAACGAAGTATTATATGATGAACCATTTTGCTATTTAAGAAAAGAAACTTTTGAAAAATTATTAAAGGCAAAAGAAATATTTGACAAGTATAACTATAGTATTGTTATATGGGACTGCTTAAGACCATTACCATGTCAACAAAAAATGTGGGACTTAATTCATGATGAAAGGTTCGTTTCTAATCCAGCAAAGGGTAATTCAATTCATTGTAAAGGAAGTGCGATAGATTTAACATTATGCGATAGTGAAGGGAATTATTTAAAAATGCCTACTGAATTTGATCATTTTGGTAAAGAAAGTTTCAGGAGTTATTATGAATTTTTGGATAAAGAAACATATAATAATATAAAATTATTAGAAACAACAATGATTGCTTGTGGATTTGAACCATTTGAAACAGAATGGTGGCATTATACAGATACAGAAGATTATGATTATATAAGAGAGTTTTACGAATAAGAGTATCAACAAAATTAATACAACCAAAAAAGAAAGTATATTTGCTTTCTTTTTTTATAATGAACTTAAATAAAATTTCAAAATGACAGGACTTTAAAAGAAATTGATAAATTTTATTTTTATACATTGCTATTTTTTTAATATCACTAATTCATTATAACCAGTTTCTTTATCATATTCTCTTTTAAAAGTTATATTATCAAATATAGTTAATATAACTTCAGCTGTAGTATTAATAATACATCCATCTTTTAAATGTCCACCAATTGTATTACCATATTCATCTGATACAGAAATATGGATATGCACTCCATCAGGAGATAAAGTACCAGTTATACTTACAATTTCAAACATCCCATCTTTTTCTAATATGCTTTTACCATCAGCAAGCCTTATTGTTAATTTGTTGAGACATCCAACTCCTGATAAAATTGCACCAGAAACTTTGTTATTTATTACATAACTTTCAATTTCTTTCTTTAAATCATTTCCATTTGTTAATCTAAAACTGTGATACATATAGATATCCTCTTTAATAAAAAAATTGATACAATCGTACCAATTTATGTTTAACGAACTCATTGGTTCGACTAAATCTTAATGGCAGGGGATGAGAGAATCGAACTCCCAACAGTGGTTTTGGAGACCATTATTATACCATTTAACTAATCCCCTAAAATTTGATAACAATTGAATTATATCACATGAAATCAATATTTTCAATATAAAGCAATAAAAAAACTGACTTATGCCAGCTTTTCATGAGCTATTTCTAATCCTACAACATTAACATTACTTGTTTTTAAGACTGTAGGAATATTTGGATTAACAATTGATGTATCAAGAGTAATATCACTATCATTACCATTATACTCTGGAAGATCATATGGACTAACACCTAATTTTTCTGCTACGCTAGAATATGAATCACCTTGTTCAGTACGATAGATAAGAGGAAACATATTAGATTTATTATTTGTATAAGCGTAGAATTTTGCTAATCCATTTATTATGCACTTAGACACATCCTTAGCATCAGGCGTATCTGTACCTAAACATATATTAACAAAAGATGTATTTATATTACTATCAATAGCCTTTTCTGTTTCTGTAGGAACTCTAGTATTAACAATGCCATCACTTTCTGAATAACCACGTTTTCCACAATAAATTCCATTATTATAAATTCCACTATTATCAAAACTGTTTTTCATAGAAACAGCTAACGCATCGGAATTTTCGAACCCGTCGTTATTAAATGGTGCAATAAATACAGCATTATTACCAGCAGAATATTGCTGATCTAATGTAATAACTACGGAATTATCATGATTAACATTATCTCCATTTCTAGAAAATGTATATACAATGCCAGCATCATCTAAACATTGACAAACACTTTCAATATAATTATCACTACAGTCACCATCATTTATAATAATACCCAATTTGTTAATATCTCCAATAGAAACATTAACAGCTTCTTCAAAATCAAAAATCATATCAGCCGCTTCAACCTCCATATCATTTTTTAAGTTTTCAATTTTATCATTTATAGTAGTAGAAATATCAGTAAATATTTCATCTACTCTATCATTAAGTGATAAATCAGAACCAAATGCTAATAAAGGAATAGTTATTAATTTGGGTGCTATCAACAAAGCAGCTTTAGCTTTATTAGCTTTAAGTATTGCCGCAGCATTGCCCACAAAATATTTAGCATTTACAATAATATTATTAACCAAACTATCACCTCTATAATCAGTATAAATTAAAAAAAAAACAATGTCAAAAAAAAAGGGGATTATTAACAAAACTTAACATCTACAAAAATAAAAAAAAAGATGTTAAAATATAAACAGGTGATAATATGAAAAAAAATATGAACAATGTAAAAAGAAATAGCCTATCAAAAAATAAAATAATTTTAATTATAGTTATAGTTGGCTTTATTTTTACTGGTATCTTTATATATTTTTTTATGAATTATAAAAAAGAAAAATCAAAAGAAAAAAAACCAGAAATAAAAATTCAAAAAAGATTAACTATTTTTGATGAAGAAAGCAATAGTAGACCAATTGCCATTATGATAGATAACAATGTAGGAAACGAATTGCACGAAGGATTACAAGAATCATATTTAAATTACGAAATAATTGTTGAAGGTGGTTTAACAAGAATAATGGCAATATTTAAAGATAAAAATATAGAATCAATTGGACCGGTTAGAAGTTCAAGACATTATTTTTTAGACTATGCATTAGAAAGCGATTGTATATATACACATTTTGGATGGAGTAAATACGCAAAAGCACAAATGGAAAAATTAGGTGTTAATAATATAAATGGTCTATATGATTCGGCACCATTTTGGCGTGTCAATACAATAGCAGCACCACATAATGTTTTTACATCAATTCCAAAAATATATGAATACGCAAAAACAAAAAATTATAATAATGAAAGCCAAAATTGGCAATTATTCAACTATTCAGTAGATGAAGTTTATTTAAATAAAGAAGAAGATTCTGATGTTATAATAGCTAACAAAGTGATTATTCCTTATTCATCACAAATAAGAAGTTATACTTATAATAATGAAAAGAAAACATATCTTAGGTTTATGAACGAAAAACCACATATAGATGCAAAAACGAGAGAACAATATAATTATAAAAATATAATCATAGAGTACGTAAAAAATTATTCAATGGATAAAAAGGACAGACAAGATCTAAATACGGTTGGAAGTGGTACAGGATATTATATAACTAATGGATATGCAAAAAAAATAAATTGGGAAAAACTATCTAGAAATGAAAAAACTAAATATACATATAGTGACGGAACTGAAATTATATTAAATGATGGTAATACATTTATTCAAATCGTACCATTAGAAAAAAGTGTTACAATAGAATAAGTAATTAACTGAAACAATAAAAATAATGATATAATGGATATAAGTAATAAAAAAGGAGGACATATGAAAAGTATAAGAAAAAAATTTATTAAATCATCAATTATTATATCTGTGCTACTGATAGTATTAGGATTTCTCCTTGTATTTCAATCAGAGGCTACAATAATAACTATATCTTATGTAATAGGAGCAATTCTCGTAGCATTAGGAGTATTAGCAATAATTAAATATTTTAAAAATACGAATAATATTCTTAAAAGTGAATTAGATATAGTATATGGAATAATGACATCAATATTAGGAATAATAATAATTTGCAATCCAAAAGCCATTGCCAGTATTATTCCAATTATAATAGGGATAGGAATAATTATAAGTAGTTCAAATAAATTACAATATTCCCTAGAACTAAAAGCCAATGGCAGTACAAAATGGAAAACTCCAATGGTGTTATCAATAATAAGCACAATTTTTGGAGTAATATTATTGTTTAATCCTTTTAAAGGTGCAGTTATATTAATGCAAATTATTGGTGGAATAATTATAGCTTATGGAGCTATAGATATAGTATCCTCAATATCACTAAAAAATGAAGTTAAAAACAATAGAACAGATATAGATAAAATAGAAGCAAAAATAGTAGAAGCAGAAGTAGTTGAAGAAGAACCTAATGATAGAGAAACAAAAAAAGAAAGTAAGCCTAAAAATAAGAAAGGTAAAAAATAATGAAAACAATTTATTATTTAGATTTTATAAGTGAAGCAACAAAAAAATTGGAATTATGGACACAAAAAATAAATAAAATGACATTTAATATGGACAATGCTTTATTTGGAACTATATTTCTGATTGCATTAGGTATATTAGGTTTTTCATTAATAAGTTTCTTTAATAAAAAAAAATAAAAGCCATAAATTGGCTTTTTTATTTGAAAAAACTTATAAAAAAAGCTATAATACATATGAACGAGGTATAAAATGGAAAAAGATCAATTAATAATAGGAAAGAAATATCAAATTCATGGATATAAACATGATAGTAAAATTCACCGTTCTTGGGATGAAGCTGTTTTATTAGAAATACATGATGAATATTTAATATTTGGTAATGAAAAAACGAAAGTGACCGAATCTGATGGAAGAACGTGGCGAACAAAGGAACCAGCTGTATTATATTTTTTTTATAAAGATTGGTACAATATAATAGGACAATATAAGAAGGATGGTGTATATTATTACTGTAATATGGCATCTCCATTTATTATAGAAGAAGATACAATAAAATATATAGACTATGATTTAGATTTAAGAGTATTTCCAGATGGAAGTTTTAAAGTTTTAGACAGAGGAGAATATAAGTATCACAAGAATATAATGAATTATCCAAAAGATATTGATACAATCTTAAAAGAGGAATTAACCAAATTAATAAATTTAGTTAGAGAAAAAAAACTATCTTTTGAACCAGGTAACATAGAACATTATTATGAAAAATATGTTGAATTGAAAGGAAAAATCAAATGATTTTCCTTTTTTTTGCAAAAAATGAAAAAAAATTAAAAAAAATCGTTTTTTTTGTTGACTTTGCATATTATATTTGATATATTAACAATGCAACTCGAGAAAAGAGATGCAAATGATCTTTGAAAACTAAGCAAAACGTCAATTTTGAGTAGCTAGGAAAAACGAACAAACAAAAATAAAAATAAATTTTATTGAGAGTTTGATCCTGGCTCAGGATGAACGCTGGCGGCATGCCTAAGACATGCAAG
>JAZQNW010000001.1:0-291213 GCA_045627525.1 Bacilli bacterium | reverse complement strand
TTTAATATATATTCATTTTTGATATATCCTTCATATTTATATTCAATTTCAACTTGCTCTTTAATATCTTCAGAATAATCTTTTAAATCTAAAAAATTAGATATTATATTCATAGTTATTTCTGGTCTTTTTAAAAGTGTTAAGAAATTATAATTTCCCTTTGGTAAAGTTAAATTATTTTCTATAAAAAATTCTTTTACTTCATTATTAATAATTAAACGATTATTTTTTAGATATTCTTTTAATTTTTCTATATCCTCTTCTTTTTTTAGCAAACGATTATATTTTTCTTCAGATACACTACCTACTTCATAAGCTTTTTTAGTAAGTCTTAAATCTGCATTGTCATGTCTTAATATTAATCTAAATTCTGCCCTAGATGTAAGCATACGATATGGATCTGTAATTCCTTTAGTTACTAAATCATCTATTAAAACACCAATATATGATTCATTTCTCTTTAAAATTAATGGATCTTTATTTTCTAGTTTTAAAGCTGCGTTAATACCTGCTATTAATCCTTGACCAGCTGCTTCTTCATAACCACTTGTTCCGTTTATCTGACCGGCTGTAAATAATCCTTCTACTAGTTTGGTCTCTAATGATCTTTTTAATTGCTTTGAATCTATAGCATCATATTCTATTGCGTATGCATATTTTAAAATCTTTGCATTTTCTAATCCTGGTAAACTGTGAACCATTTCTTCTTGAACATAATGGGGCATGCTAGTAGAAAAACCTTGTAAATAGATATCATCATAATATATACTTTCTGGTTCTAAGAATAATTGATGACGTTCTTTTTCACTAAATCTAACTACTTTATCTTCTATTGAAGGACAATATCTAGGTCCTATCCCTTCAACGTATCCACCATACATACTAGATTCATCTAGATGTTTTCTAATAATATCATGTGTTTTTTGATTTGTATAAATTAAATTACAGTTTTCTTGATTCTTATAGTCATAATATTCAATATTATCATATGAAAATGTTAATGGAGTATCATCACCTGGTTCTATTGATGTTTTTGTATAATCAATTGAATCTTTTGCTATACGAGGTGGTGTTCCTGTTTTTAAGCGTAATATTGTAAAGCCTAATTTTTTTAAATTATTACTTAAAAATTTAGAATCTTTTTCACCGTGAGGTCCACCTGGATTTTTTTCTGATCCAGTTAAAATCATGGCTTTTAAATAAGTACCTGTTGTTAATATAACAGCTTCACTTAATATTGTTGTATTATCATTTAATTTAATACCTTCTATTTTATTATTTTTAACAATTAAATCTTCTACCATTCCTTCTTTGATGGATAAATTCTTTTCACTTTCTAATGTTTTTAACATTTCTTTTGGATATGTTATTTTATCTGCTTGTGCCCTTAATGCTTGAACTGCTGGGCCTTTTTTTGTGTTTAACATTTTCATTTGTAAGGCACCTTTATCAGCATTTCTTCCCATTTCTCCACCTAAGGCATCAATTTCTCGTACTACTATTCCTTTTGCTGGGCCACCTATTGATGGATTACATGGCATATCTGCTATATTTTTTATATTTCCTGTTATTAATAATGTTTTATGACCCATCCTACTTGCAGCTAGAGCTGCTTCACATCCAGCATGTCCTCCACCAACAACTATTATTTCATATTTCATAATATTCACTTCCTATTTTCCTACACAGAAATTTTTGAATAAATTATCAATTATTTCTTCATCATATGTAATACCTATTATTTCACCTAGTGTATCAAAACATTCTTTTAAATCTATTTCTATCATATCTATAGGCAACTTATTATTTAAACTGTTTTCTGCTTCTATTATATTTTGATAAGCTCTTTCTGCTAAAGATATTTGTCTACTATTACTTAAGTAAGTATAATCTTTAGTTGCTAATTTTTCTAATTCAAATAATTCTCTTATTTTATTTTTTAAAGGTTCTATTCCTTTAAATGTATTGGCACTTGTTTCTATTATTTCTATATCATTTGGTAAAACAAGTTTTTTATCTAAATCTGTTTTATTTACTACTATTATTCTTTGTTTGTTTTTTGTTTTTTCTAATATTTCATTATCTTCATCTGTTAATTCTTCATTATTATTTAAAACGACAATAATTAAATCAGCTTCATTTATCATTGATAAGCTTTTTTCTACTCCTATTTTTTCTACTATATCTTCTGTTTGTCTTATTCCAGCTGTATCTATAATATTTAATGCTATACCATCTATTGTTATATCGCCCTCTATAATATCTCTTGTTGTTCCAGCTATATCTGTTACAATAGCTTTTTCTTGATTCAATAATTTATTTAGAATGCTGCTCTTTCCAACATTTGGTTTACCAACGATTACAGTTTTTATACCATTTTTTATTATTGCATTATTTTTTGAATCTTGAACTAACTTTTGTAATGATTGTTTCATTTCTGTTAATTTTTCTTTAATTTTTTCTATGGTAACTACTTCTATATCATGATATTCAGGATAATCTATATTTACTTCTATTGAAGATAATAATTGAAGTAAATCCTCTCTAAAATCTTCTATTAATATAGATGTTGATCCTTTTATTTGGGAAAGAGCTAATTTTCTAGCTTCTTCACTTTTACTATCAATCATATCCATTACTGCTTCGCTTTCAATTAAATCAATACGACCATTTAAAAATGCCCTTTTTGTAAATTCTCCAGGTTCTGCTAATCTAGCTCCTTTATTTAATATTACCTCTAATACTTTTTTTGTTGGTATTATTCCACCATGGCAATTTATTTCAACTATATCTTCTGTGGTAAATGTTTTTGGAGCTTTCATAACTGATACTAGAACTTCATCTATTATTTCATTGTTATCTTCTATATAACCATAGTTTATTGTATGGCTATTTACTTTTGTTAGATTTTTACCTTTAAAACATGTATTAGCTATTGATATTGCATCTTTTCCACTAAGTCTTACTATTGATATTGCACCTACTCCTAATGCTGTTGAAATAGCAACAATTGTATCATTCATGATATCACTCCCTTTTTTCTTCACATATTATAGCATAATTTAAATGTATTTGAAAAGAAAAAGAAGACTTAATCTTCTTTTGGTTTTACAACTACGTAACGATTAGGTTCTTCGCCTTCACTTTCGGTATATACTTTTTTATTATTAGTTAAGGCATTATGAATTATTCTACGTTCATATGAATTCATTGAATCTAATTTTACTTCAATTTTAGATGCTGCTACTTCTCTTGCTATTTTTTTTGCTAAGTATTCTAATGACTTCTCATGTTTTTCTTTATATGAATTAATGTCTATTACAAATTTAAATGTTACACCTAATTCATTTAGTAAATGTTGACTAGTTATAATGGATAAAGCTTTTAAATTTTTTCCATTTTTACCTATTAATAATCCATCATTTTCTGAATATATTGTATATGTTGGAACTTCATTTTTATTTTTGATTTCAATGTTTGCTGATAATCCCATCATTTTAATTAGTTTATTTAAATACTCTTTAATATATTTAACTACTTCTCTACGTTCTATTACTTCGATTTCTACTTTTTTACTTTTAAATAAACCACCTTTTACTTCTTCTAATTCTTTTATTATTAAATTTTCTTCAGTTTCCTCTAATGCAATTTTAGCATTTGTGATTGCTTCTTCTTTTGTTTTTCCAATATATTTATGCTTTTCCATTTACTTTTTTACTCCTTTTAACTATAAAATTTTGAACTATAGTGAATAAATTTGATGTTACCCAATATATTCCTAAACCCGATGGCATAAAGATACCTGTAATAATTATCATTATTGTCATCATAGTTGGCATCATTTTCATATTTGGATCAGACATATTTGCAGATGAATTCATTTTAAATGAGAAATATGTTGAAGCTGCGATTAGTAAAATTAATATTGCATAAGCATACCAACCATTTGTACCTATTCCAATAGATGGTGTTGTACCAAGTTGTAATGCTAAAAATTTATCTTCAAATATTGCTGGTGTTCTTTGAATTGCTTCAAAAAATGCTAAAAATAATGGTAATTGTAAAAATGCAAATAAACAACCAGATAGAGGATTGATATCGTATTTTTTGTATATCATCATCATTTCTTGATTTTGTTTCATTATTGATTCTTGGTCGGTTTTACCTTTATATTTTTTTTGCAATTTATCTAATTCTGGTTGAGCTTTTTTCATTAATTCTGATTGCATTGCTGTTTTCTTTGTAACTGGAAAAGCTATTAATCTAATTAATAAACTTAAAATTATTAGTGATATAGCATAATTTCCTAATTTTCTACCAACTAATAGTAATAAAAATGATAATGGTTTTACAAATATACTAGTCCAAAGACCTTCATATTTACCAGAAGTAACTTTAAACTTATCACAAGTTGGTAATTTTTTTATTTCTACTCCATTTTTTTCATATGCCTTTATTGTTACTTTATTAGTTGGTTGACAAATAATATTTTTTGTTAAGTTTTGACCTGTTATTTCATTTTTTACTGGTCTATTTTTGCTATCTGTTAAATTCTTTGCGCATCCTGTTGTTAATAATAGCAATAATATTATTAAAATTATTTTTTTACTGTTTTTTTTCATTATATATACCCTTTCCTATATTATTTATTAATGTAGTGAAATCTTTTTCAAGTTCTAGGTATGACTTGTCTTTTCCACTTCTTCTTAATATTATAATATAATCTTTAGAATTTATATAGTCTTTTTTATAATTATCAATTATGGCCCTTATTTTTCTTTTATATTTATTGCGATATACTGCATTCCCTAATTTCTTACTCACTGAAATACCATACCTATTATAAGGAAGATTATTTTCTTTATAATAAATTACAAAACTTTTATTTTTAATGAATTTTCCTGTTTTTATAATTTTTTCAAAATCTTGAGAATGTTTTACAACATATAATTTTCTCATATTTATCTCCTTTTAAGTCATTATAGTAAAAAACCACTGAATTTAACAGCGGTTTATTTGCAAAGTACTTTACGACCTTTACGGCGACGACGATTTAATATATTTGTTTTTTTACGTGCAAAAAATCCCAATTTTTTAGATTTCTTACGATTATTAGGTTGATAAGTTCTTTTCATTTGTTCCACCTCCAGACATAAATCTACATTATTATAATAATAGAATATGTGTTTTGTCAATTAAAATCTTTTATTTTTTCCTTTTTAACAAAATCCACAATATTGTGAATTAAATTATATGTATATGTTAATAAAAAATTGTGGAAAATGTGGAAAACCTTAGTTTTTATAATATTTTCAAAGTTTTTATTTGTGGATAATATTGTGGAAAAGCTGTGAATTTATTTTTTTTTTAAAAAAGGGTTTATTTTTTACACAATTTAGGTTAAATTATTGGTAGTTTATTTATCTTGTGGGGAGATGGTGGAATGAATGTCGATATTATATGGACTAATTTTTTAGAAAAAATAAAACCTGAACTATCATCTCTTGCTTATGGAACTTGGTTTGCAGATACCAAATTACATAAATTAAATGACGGTAAGGCATATATTGTTGTTCCTATGCCAATTCATAAAAAACATTTAATTGATAATTATGGTAATTTAATTAGTAATTGCTTAAAAAATGTTACAGGTGCTGAATATGAATTAAAAATGATTCTTAGTGAAGAAATAGATGATTTTGAACCTATAAAAGAAGTGGTTGTTAGTAGTGATGTTATAAAAAATGATAATGTCAATTCTAATTTAATAAAAAATTATACTTTTGATTCATTTATTGTTGGTAATAGTAATAAATTTGCTCATGCTGCGGCTTTATCTGTAGCTGAAAATCCAGGTAAAATGTATAATCCTTTATTTATTTATGGAAATAGTGGATTAGGGAAGACTCATTTAATGCATGCCATTGGAAATTATATAATTGAAAATAGTGGTAAAAAAGTTTTATACGCTCCTTGTGAACAGTTTAAAACGGATTATATTAATGCTATAAAAAAAGGGGAAGATGGTACTAATTTTAATTATATGGAGTTTTTTCAACAAAAATATCGTAATGTAGATGTTTTAATAATAGATGATATTCAATATCTAGGTAATGCTGAAAAATCACAACAGGAATTTTTTAATACATTTAATTCGTTATTTAATGATAGTAAGCAAATAATTATTTCATCGGATAGATCACCAAATGATTTAAAATTATTGGCCGATCGTTTAAAAACTAGATTTGCTTGGGGATTAACCGTTAATATATTTCCTCCAGATTTTACTTTAAGAATGGAAATATTAAGAAAAAAGATTATTGCGAATAATTTTGAAAAAGAAATACCAGAAGATGTTATAGAGTATATTGCTTCTAATGTTGGTACTGATGTAAGACAATTAGAAGGATCTATTACTAGGTTGATTGCTTATTCAGCTATTATGGGTGGATCTGAAATAACTTTGGATTTGGCTATTGAAGCTTTAAAAGATATTATTAGTAAAGGGATATGTGAAAAAGACGATATTCATCGTATACAAAGAATTGTATCTGAGTATTTTCAAATTTCTATTGAAGATATTAGGAGTAAGAAAAGAAGTTCTAACATTTCTTTTCCTAGACAAATTGCTATGTATCTCTGTAGAACAATGACTAGTGAATCTTTACCTAAGATAGGAACTGAATTTGGTGGAAAAGATCATACAACTGTTATGCATTCAGTTAGTAAGATAGAAAACGAAATAAAAATTAATAAGGATTTAGCAAATATAATTGAAAAATTAAAAAAGGATATTGGAGTTGTGTAAAAATAAAGATTATTAATAACTTTTTCCACTATATTTTGTGAATAAAATCCTTATTAAATAAAGGAAAAATACGGTTTTACACTTTTTCCACAGTAATAATATTAATAGTATAAAAGAAAGAAGGAATATATATATGAAATTTACAATAAAAAAAGAATTATTATTAGATGCTTTAAATAAAGTTTCTAAGGCAATCTCAACAAAAAACTTAATTCCAGTATTAGCTGGTATAAAATTTGAATTAAAAAAGAAAAAACTTATTTTAACTGCTAGTGATAATGATATTACTATTCAAACTAGTATTGAATCAGAAAATGATGATTTTATAATAGATAGAGAAGGTAGTATTATTATTCAAGGAAAATATATTTTAGATATAGTAAGAAAATTACCTGATAAATATATTAATATAGAAGTAGTAGATGAATTAAAAATACTTATTTACACAGAAAATAGTGAATTTAATTTAAATGGTATTAGTGAAAGTGAGTATCCTAATATTAATTTAGAAGAAAGTAAGAAAAAATTATGTGTTAAAGCTGGAACTTTCAAAAATATTGTTAGCCAAACTGCTTTTGCATCTTCATCAGAAGAAAGTAAGCCTGTACTTACTGGTATAAATTTCAATGTTGTAGGAAATATATTAGAATGTAATTCAACAGATTCTTATCGTTTAGCTAGAAAAGTTATTACTTTAGAAAAAGAGAGTGAAGAAAATTACAATATAATTATTCCTAGTCATAATATTATTGAATTTACTAAAATATTAGGTGATGATGAAAATGAAGTTGAATTACATATTTTTAATAATAAAATTTTATTTAAAACTGGTAATTTAAAATTTGAATCAAGATTAATTAATGGAACATATCCTAATACATCTAATTTATTACCTGATGATTCATTATTAGTTATTAGTACTAATTTAAATGATTTTTATAATGTTATAGATCGTGTTAGTATTTTAACAAGTGATAAGGAAAAAAATATAGTTACATTAGAAACAATGGATGATACTCTTATTTTAAGAAGTAGTTCAGCAGAAATAGGTAGAGTAGAAGAAAAAATGCTAATTTCTAAAAATAATAATGAAAATATTAAAATATCTTTCAGTGCTAAATATATGATGGAAGCTTTAAAAAGTTTTTCCACAGAAAATGTTGATATTTATTTTGTAGGAGAAATTAAACCTATTTTAATAAAATCAAAAGAAGATGAGACATTAACTCAATTGGTTTTACCTATTAGAACTTATTAATGGAACAAGATAATTAATTGATAATAATATAAATAGAAGATAAAAATCTTCTATTTTTTTGTTTTTTCCCTAAAAAATGACAAATTTCGATAAAATTATTTGTTATATTTTGGTTGAAAACGAAAAAAAGTTTTTATAGGGGGAATATTATGAAATATGAATTTAATAAGGGAACATTAGCAATTGTTCCTAATGAAAAAGAAAGTAGTTTAATTTATGAAGATGAAGATCGTTATATTATTAACGAAATACCATTTAAAATAATGGAAGAAAGTTGTAAATATTTTGGGAGTACATATAATGGTAGAAAGGATAGTGCTAAAGATATATTAGGAGCAGAATATAAAGTTCCTATAATAATTGAAGATACTGATAATTTAATAGCATTTCCTACAACATCACCACAAGCTGATGATTGTGTTTGGATTTCTTTAAAAAGAGTAAAAAAGTTTTTAAAAATAGATTCTTATAATACTAAAATTATCTTTGATAATAATAAAGAATTAATAGTTCCTTGTTCTTATAGAACAATAGAAAATCAAATATCACGAGCATCTAGATTAGATTTGATTATGAGAAATAGAAAAATAAAATAAAATATGAAAAAAATAGTTTGAAAAAACTATTTTTTAGTGCTTTAGTTGCCTTCTTGTGGTATAATAAATACGTGTGTATAGGAATACTGAAATAGGGGATAGGTGATTATATGAGCTTTTTTATGGGGTTTAAATGAAACTAACTAAAATTAATTTATCGAATTTTAGAAATTATTCTAATATTAATATATTACTTTATGATAAAATGAATATTTTTGTGGGAAATAATGCTCAAGGTAAAACTAATATTTTAGAGGCTATTGTGATTTTAGCTTTAACTAAATCACATAGAGTAGGTGTTAATCCTAATATTATTCAATTTAATAAGAAAAAATGTATTATAAAAGGAGTAGTAAAAAAAAATAAGATAGTAACTAAATTAGAAGTAAATATAGATGATCATAATAAAAATTTAAAAGTTAATCAGAATGAAATAAGAAGAGTAGTTGATTATATTTCTAATTTAAATGTTATTATTTTTACACCTGACGATTTAGAAATAATTAAAAATTCTCCTAATGTTAGGAGAAATTTGTTAAATATTCAGTTATCTCAAATATCTAAAGATTATTTAATTACCTATAATGAATATAACAAAGTTCTAAAAACACGTAATGAATATTTAAAAATATTATTTAATAATAGTATAGCTGATAAAAAATATTTGGATATTATTACTGATAAGCTTGTGGAAAAAGCAGTAAAAATATATTTGAAACGTAATGAATATTTGAATTTAATTAATGAAAAGATTGATTACTATTTTAAAGAAATAACAGGAATATCTGGTTTAAAAGTAGTTTATGTTCCTAATATAGATATAGATTTATTTGATGAAGAGGTAATAACAAAAAAGTTACGACATTTATTTTATAAAAATTATATGAAGGAATTAAATTATGGTATGACTTTATACGGACCACATCGGGATGATTTTTATTTTAAATTAAATGATAATGATTTAAAATATTTTGGATCTCAAGGTCAACAAAAGTTAGCAGTATTAGCTTTTAAATTATCAGAAATTGAAATATTTTATAATTGGTCTGGTACTATGCCATTATTATTATTAGATGATATATTTAGTGAAATTGATATAAAAAAGAGAAATAAATTATTAAATTTAATTAATAGTTTAGATATTCAAAGTATAATAACTACTACAGATTTAAAAAATATAAATAAAAAGTATTACAATAATTCTTATATTTATGAAGTGAAAAATGGTGAAGTAGAAAGAAAGTAGGGAAGAAAATGAATGATACAAAAGTAGAAAATACATATGATTCTTCGTCAATACAAGTATTAGAAGGATTAGAGGCTGTTAGAAAAAGACCTGGTATGTATATTGGTAGTACAAGTTCTAGAGGATTACATCATTTAGTTTGGGAAATAGTAGATAATGCTATAGATGAGGCTCTTGCTGGATATTGTACACATATTGAAGTAATTATTGGCAAAGACAATAGTATTACTGTAAAAGATGATGGTCGTGGAATTCCTGTTGATGTTCATCCTAAAACAGGTAAAAGTACTGTGGAAACTGTATATACTGTATTACATGCAGGTGGTAAATTTGGAGGCGGAGGATATAAAGTATCTGGCGGACTTCATGGAGTTGGTGCTTCTGTTGTAAATGCTTTAAGTGATTGGTTAGAAGTTAAAGTATATAAAAATGGAAATGTTTATTATCAGAGATATAGTCATGGCGGTCATCCAGATGATACTTTAAAAATAATAGATAAGTGTGATGAAGATCGTACTGGTACAACAGTTCATTTTTTACCAGATGATGAAATATTTACAGAAACAACTATATATGATTATGATATTTTAATGAAAAGACTTAGAGAATTAGCTTTTTTAAATAAAGGTTTAAGAATATCATTATATGATGATCGTGAAGCTGATAAAAAGGATTCATTTTATTATGAAGGTGGTATTATTGAATATGTTGCTATGATTAATAAAAATAAGAATCCAATTCATGAGACTATTGTAAATGTTTCTGGTGAAGATAATGATATTAAAGTAGAAGTTGCATTTCAATATAATGAAACATATAATTCAAGTATTTATTCATTTGTTAATAATATAACTACACCAGAAGGTGGAACACATGAAGATGGTGTAAGACGTGCATTAACAAGAGTTTTAAATAAATATGCAACAAATAACGGTATATTAAAGCAAAATGATGATCCATTGACAGGTGACGATGTTCGTGAAGGTATTACAATGATAGTATCTATTAAACATCCAAATCCTCAATTTGAAGGTCAAACAAAAACTAAGCTTGGTAATAGTGAAGTTAGTAAGATAGCAGATCGAATTTTTGCTGAAGCATTAGAAAGATTTTTAATGGAAAATCCTGATCAAGCTAAAATAATTCTTGATAAATCACTTACCGCTAGTAGGGCGAGAGTTGCTGCTAAAAAAGCACGTGAATTAACAAGAAGAAAAGGTGATCTAGATATAACTAATTTTTATGGAAAACTTTCTGATTGTAAGAGTAAGGATGCAAGTGTTAGTGAAATATTCTTAGTCGAAGGTGATTCTGCTGGTGGATCTGCTATTAAAGGTAGAGATAGTATGACTCAAGCTATTTTGCCTTTAAGAGGTAAAATTTTGAATGTGGAAAAAGCTAGATTGGATAGAGCTTTATCAAATGAAGAAATTAGAACAATAATTACAGCGTTTGGTACTGGAATTGGTGATGAATTTGATTTATCAAAACTACGTTATCATAAAATTATTATAATGACTGATGCTGATGTTGATGGTAGTCATATCAGAGTATTGCTTTTAACACTATTTTATAGATTTTTTAGACCTATTGTTGAAGCTGGACATGTTTATGCTGCACAACCTCCATTATTTGTTATAAAACATGGAAAAACAATAAAATATGTTTTAAATGAACAAGAACGTGATGAGTATTTAGCAACATTATCTCCAAATACTAAATATGATATTATGCGTATGAAAGGATTAGGCGAGATGGATGCAGAAGAATTAAATGAAACAACAATGGATATAAATAAACGTATATTAAGACAAATAACTGTAGAAGATACAATTGCAGCAGATGAAGTTTTTTCAAAATTAATGGGTGAGGAAGTAGGTCCTCGTCGTGAATTTATAGAACAGAATGCTACATATGTTTCTAATTTAGATGTTTAGGGGGTGTGGAAAATGGATAGATTAGAAAAAAATAATATAGTAAAAGAAGTAGAAGATTCATTTTTAGAGTATTCAATGAGTGTTATTGTTGCTCGTGCTCTTCCTGATTTAAGGGACGGATTAAAACCTGTTCATCGTAGAATTTTATATTCGATGTATGAATCAGGATATACACCTGATAAACCTCATAAAAAGAGTGCAAGAATAGTAGGGGATGTTATGGGTAAATATCATCCACATGGTGATAGCTCTATATATGAGGCAATGGTAAGAATGGCTCAAGACTTTTCATATAGATATATGTTAGTCGATGGTCATGGTAATTTTGGTAATATTGAAGGTTATGGAGCAGCAGCAATGCGTTATACTGAATCAAGGCTTTCAAAAATTTCATTAGAATTACTTAGAAATATAAATAAAAATACTGTTGATTTTACTCCTAACTTTGATGAGAGTGAAAGAGAACCAGAAATTTTACCATCTCGTTTTCCTAATATTTTAGTAAACGGTACAACTGGTATTGCTGTTGGTATGGCTACAAATATTCCACCACATAATTTAAAAGAAGTTATTGATGGCTGTGTTGCTTATATTGATAATCCTGATATAGATTTAGATGGATTGATGCAATATATTAAAGGTCCAGATTTTCCTACAGGTGCTACTATTTTGGGTAATGCTGGTATTAGAAAAGCGTATGAAACAGGTAGAGGAATAATTACTGTTAGAAGTAAAGCAACAATAGAGGAAAAAAATGGAAAACAATATATAATTATTGATGAAGTACCTTATGGAATTAATACTTTAGAATTAAAAAATAAGGTGGCAGAGCTTGTTCATAATAAAACTATTGAGGGAATTGCAGATTATCACTCAGATTTAAAAGAGGGTATTAAAATTACTATTACCTTGAAGAAAGATGCAAATGCTCAAGTTGTTTTAAATAAACTATATAAGCATACTGCTTTTCAAACTACTTATGGAATAATTTTCTTAATGCTTGATCAAGGTGTTCCTAAAACTTTGGGATTACGTGATATTATAGTAAAATATATTGATTTTCAAAAGGAAATTATTATACGTAGAACTAAATATGATTTAGATGTTGCTGAGAAGAGAGTTCATGTATTAGAGGGATTAAAAATAGCTTTAGATAATATAGAAGCTGTTATTAAACTAATACGAGCAGCAAAATCTGATGAAGAAGCTAGAACAGGTTTAATGAATAATTTCAAATTAACTGAAATTCAAGCAAATGCAATTTTAGAAATGAAATTACGTCGTTTAACGGGCTTAGAGCGAGATAAAATAGAAAATGAATTAAATGATCTATTAAAAACAATTGAGGAATTACGAGCAATTTTAGCTAGTGATCAGAAGGTGTTAGAGGTTATCAAAAATGAATTATTAGAAATAAAGGATAAATATGGTGATGAACGTCGTACAAATATAGATATGACAGCAATAGAATATATTGAAGATGAATCACTAATACCAAATGATGATGTAATAGTTACATTAACTAATAGTGGTTATATAAAGAGATTAAAAGCTGATACATATAGAACACAAAATCGTGGTGGTGTTGGTGTTAAAGGAATGTCAACTAATGAGGAAGATTTTGTTGAACATTTGGTTTCTATGAAGAGCCATGATTATATTTTATTCTTTACTAATTTTGGTAGGGTATATAGAATGAAAGGTTATGAAATTCCTGAATATTCAAGGCAATCTAAAGGTTTACCAATAATTAATTTATTACAATTAGAAAAAAATGAGAACATTAGTTCGATTGTGGAAATTTCTGCTGAAGAAAAAGAAAAAGTAAAATATTTAGCTTTTGTAACGAAAAACGGACTTATTAAAAGAACAGAATTATCAGAATTTGATAATATAAGAAAAAGTGGAAAAATAGCAATAGTTCTAAAAGAAAATGATGAATTGATAAGTGTTGGAAAGACATGTGGAAATAATGAAATCGTTATCGGAGCAAGTAATGGCCGTATGGCTAGATTTAATGAAAATGAAGTTAGATCTATGGGACGTAGTAGTTCTGGAGTTAAAGGAATTGAATTAGATGATGCTATAGTTGTTGGCGCTTCTATTGTTGAAGGTGATCAAAATGTTCTAATTGTTACTGATAATGGTTATGGTAAAAAGACTTCTATAGAAGAGTATCGTTTAACACATCGTGGAAGCAAAGGTGTTAGAGCATTAAATTTAACAGAAAAAAATGGAAATATGGTTTCATTAAAGTGTGTAAATGGTGATAATTATGATGTTATGATTATTACTGATAGTGGTATTATTATAAAATTACCATTGGAACAAATTTCTACATTAAGAAGAGCTACACAAGGTGTTAGACTAATTAATTTAAAAGATAATCAAAAAGTCTCAACAGTTGCTATTGTTGATAAAATAGATGATTCTGAAGAAAAAGTAGAAGAATAATGAAAGTGGATATATAAATATCTACTTTTTTATTGATTATTTCCCGGGAAATAATTTGGGAAATAATTTTTTATGTATAAATAGCAACAGAAAAAGTAAATGCAATATATAAAAAAATGTTTCACGTGAAACATTGAAATAAAAAAATCAATATGTTTCACGTGAAACATAAAAAAATATTTACAAAAAAATAATATTATAATAGAATATGTTTGTGCAATGGATGTGTGAGAAACAGGTCAGGATCGGGAGATAGCAGCCTTAATCACCAACATCCATGTGCACTTTTTTTTGAGGTGAAATATGAATATTAAATATTTAAAATTGGCAATAGAAGAAGGAAAAAAGGCATACGATGAAAATGAAGTCCCTATCGGAGCAGTAATCGTTAAAAATGATGAAATAATATCGCTAGCACATAATCAAAAAGAAAAAAATAAATGTAGTTTAGAACATGCTGAAATGATTGCTATTAGAGAGGCTACGAAAAAACTTGAAAATTGGAGATTAGATGATTGTGATATTTATATTTCTTTAGAACCTTGTCCCATGTGTGCCAGTGCAATAAAACAATCACGTATAAAAAATGTATATTGTGCTTTGAAAAATGCTGATGAAAATAATACAAATATAGTTAGACAAATTTTTGTTGATAATGATATTAATAGTTCTGTGAATTATTATTGTGATTTAATGCCAGAAGAAAGTGAAAAAGTGTTGAAAAAATTTTTTGCTGAAAAAAGAAAAAAGAATATATAATATGTTATAATTTAATTAGAGGTGACTTTATGTATTGTGCTTTATATAGAAAATATCGTCCTGTTGATTTTGAAAGTGTAGTTGGACAAGATAATATTATAATGACATTAAAAAATTCTATACTTAATCATTCTTTTTCACATGCTTATATGTTTTTTGGATCACGTGGTACAGGAAAAACAACAGTTTCAAAAATTTTTGCTAGGTCAGTTAATTGCTTGAATCCTGTCGATGGTTCATGTTGCGGAAAATGTGCTAATTGCTTAGTTTCAATTGAAAAAGAGTGTGTTGATATAATTGAAATTGATGCAGCGTCTAATAATGGTGTAGATGAAATTCGTGAATTAAGAAATAAAATATCACTAGTTCCAGCTGAACTAAAATATAAAGTATATATAATTGATGAAGTTCATATGTTGTCTATTGGTGCTTTTAATGCTTTATTAAAAACTTTAGAAGAACCACCTGAACATGCAATTTTTATTTTAGCAACTACTGATCCACAAAAAGTTCCTGAGACAATTATATCTAGATGTCAATCTTTCTCTTTTAAACGCATTTCTGATAATTCAATAGTCGAACGTTTAAAGTATGTATGTAATCAGGAAAAAATAACTATAGATGATGAAGTTTTAGTTGAAATTGCTAAAGCGTCTGCTGGTGGATTGCGCGATGCTTTAGGATTATTGGATAAACTTCATTCATATAAAAATGAAAATATTAAATTAAGTGATTTTTATGATCTTAATGGAATGGTTGATTCATCAATGCTTCAAAAATTATGTTTAGATATTTTTGAGGGAAATATATCAAATTTGTTATCTACTATTGATCAATTAAATAACTGTGGAAAAAATATTATTCAAGTAACTTCACAATTAATGTATTATCTACGTGATATAGTTGTTGATTACTATATTAATAATATTAAATATACATATGATATTAATGTTGTTCAAAAATTTATTAATTTGTTAAATGATAAGTTATTTGAAATTAAAAAGAGTAGTGATGCTAAAATCTATATCGAAATGCTCTTTTTGAAATTTATTAATGCTAATATAAGTGATAGTCAAAATATTTCCCGGGAAATAAATACTCAAGAAAAGTCAAAATTAATTGTTGATCAGCCTGAAAATATACCAACTGACAATGTGTCAGTTGAACCTGCTGCAGACATTGATATTACTCAAAAAAATGATTTTGAAAGCTATAATTCTGATTATCCAACTGTAGTTAATATAGATGAAATAATGAAAGTTAGAATTAATAATACTTTAGCGTCTGCGGATAAAAATTTATTAAAATATGAACAAAAAATGTTTGAAATTTTTAATGATTATACTTTTGATTCTGAAATAGGGTATATTGCTTGTGGATTGCTAGATGCTAGTATTAGAGCTGTTAGCCCAGACAATGTTATCTTAAGTTATGAGTATGATTCTACCGTTAAGCAGAGTTTGTTAAATATTAAATTTATTACTTATATTTATAACAAGCTTACTAATTCAAATAAAAATTTAGTTTTTATTACTGATAATGAATGGAATAAAATCAAGAATGATTATATTTTATGTATAAAAAATGGTGGTAATTTTTCAGTTAAGGATGAGCCTTTGGAAGAATTATTGGAAGTTAAAAAAAATGATGATATAATATCTAATAGTGCAATAGAACTTTTTGGTGATATTGTTGAAATTGATTAAGGAGGATTTATTATGAATATTCAAGCTATGATGAAGCAAGCACAAGCTTTGCAAAAAGATATGCTTAAAGTTAAAAATGAAATTGATACAAAAGTATTTGAAGGAGAAAGTTCTTTAGTTAAAGTTAGTATTTATGGTTCTAAGGAAGTTAAAAGTATTGAAATTTTAGATAAAGAAAATTTTGATTTAGCTGATTTGGATATGTTAGAAGATATGATGTTAGTTGCTATTAATAATGCAATGAAAAAAATTGATGAAGAAACAGAAAAGAAAATGGAAAAATTTTCTAGTATTCCAGGATTGTTTTAAGTATGTATCCTGAAAGTATAAAAAATTTAATAGAATCTTTTAAATTTCTGCCAGGAATAGGTGAAAAAACAGCTGAACGTATGGCGTTTGCTGTTTTAGAGTTGGAAGATGAACAAGTTAAGCTTTTTTCCGATAGTTTAAATGAAGTTAAAAGAAAAATTCATCATTGTCCTGTATGCAATGTTTTGACTGATAATGATGTTTGCCCTATATGTGATGATAAAACTAGAAATAAAAATAGTTTATGTGTTGTTGAAGATTCTAAGAGTGTTTTCTTATTTGAACGTTTAGGAATTTTCAATGGTTATTATCATGTTTTAAATGGTCTTATTTCCCCATTGGATGGTATTAATCCTGAAGATGTTGGAATAGATCAGTTATTGAATCGTGTTGAAAATGATAAATATCATGAAATAATTTTTGCATTGAAACCTAGTATTGAGGGTGAAACTACTGCTTTATACATCAAAAGAATATTATCAGGTATGAATGTTGTTATTACACGCCTTGCTAGTGGTGTTCCAATTGGAGCTGATATGGAGTATGTTGATAGTTTAACGTTAGAACGAGCTTTAAAAGATCGTAAAGAGATAGAATAATAATTTAATTTTTTCATAACATCTATTGAGGTGATATATTGAAATTATTATTTCGTCTATGCAAAAATATTATTTTAGGAGCATTTATATTGTATGGTTATAATTTAATAGCTGTTAATTTTAATATGGTTATACCTATTAATATATTTACACTGCTTTTTGTATCTTTTTTAGGAGGTCCAGCTCTATTATCGTTAGTATTATTTAAAATTTTAGTTTTGTGAGGGATAAGGTATGAATAGAAATTTGCAATTTATTTCAATTGTTAATAATTTAGTTTCTTTTAATAAGATTTCTCACGCTTATATTATTGAAACAGATGATTATGAAATTGATAAGGAATATATTAATAAATTTATTAAATTAATTTTATGTAATGAAAAAAATAAAAAATTTGAGTCTATTGATTGTGGGAAATGTAATATTTGTAATTTAATAGATGATAATAATTATCCGGATATAACTTATATTAGGCCTGATGGTAAAGAAATAAAAAAATATCAATTAGCTAATTTACAAAAAGATTATAGTAATAAATCTTTGATAAATGGAATTAGAATATATGTTATAGAAGAAGCAGAAAAATTAAATGTTTCAGCGGCAAATACAATTTTAAAATTTTTAGAAGAACCTTATGATAATGTGGTTGCATTGTTAATTACAAAAAATAGGTATAATATATTGGAAACTATTTTGTCTAGATGTCAGGTTTTGTCTTTAGAAAGTAACAATTCTGAATTCATATTTGATCATAGTATAGATTATTTAATAAAATGTATTATATCTAAAAATGGATTATTTAAAGAATATAATAATTTAATTAATAATATTATTCCTGATAAAGTTACAGCAAAAGGATATTTGGAAGTTGTTAATAAAATAATGTTATCTTATTTAGAACAAAAAGATATTGGTGATTATAATTCTAATTTTATGAATGTAAAATCAGAAGAAATATTAAATTATATTTCAATTATTGAAAATAAATTAGCAGATTTGGATTATAATGTTAACTATAAGTTGTGGTTAGATTCTTTATTTGCAAAAATTATTGGTGGTGAAAGTGATGATTGATGTTGTAGTTGTTAGTTTTAGCAATACTAAATATATTGATTTTTATGATTATAATAATCTAAATTTAAAGAAAGATGATATGGTAGTTATTGATACTGATAATGGATTACAAATTGCTAGAGTTATAAAGACTAATCATAAAGAAAAAAAAGATAATATTGTCTTACCACTTAAGAAAGTGGTTCGTATTGCTACAAGTGATGATATAAAGAAATTTAATTCAAATGCTGCTAGTGCAGAAAAAGCTTTAATTGACGCTAAAAAGTATAGTAAAGAACTAGAATTAAATATGAATTTTGTTGAAGCATTTTATAATTTGGATAAGTCACAATTGTTATTTTCGTTTCTAGCTGATGATCGTGTTGATTTTAGAGAATTAGCTAAAAAATTGGCTCAAAAATATAAAACTAGAATTGAGCTAAGACAAATTGGTGTTAGGGATAAATCAAAAAAGATAGGTGGTTTAGGTCCTTGCGGTTTGTTTTTATGTTGTAATTCATTTTTAAATGATTTTAATAGTGTTTCTATAAATATGGCGAAAAATCAATTTTTAGCTTTGAATCCCTCTAAAATAAATGGATCTTGTGGTAGACTTTTATGTTGTTTAGGATATGAGAATGATGTTTATACTGAATTAAAAAAAGATTTTCCAAAAATGGGTTCTATTGTTGAAACTCCAGAAGGTATTGGAAAAGTTGTGGCAATAGATGTTTTTAAAAGGACATATAATGTTGATTTAAAGGAAAAAGGAATAGTTGTAATAGAGCAGGAATTAAAAAATGAAAAAAATTAATGATATATTGGGATATAAAAATAGAAAAATTTATCAAGATGATGAATATTTTTCTTTTTCAATTGATAGTGTAATGATTGCTAATTTTGCTTCAATAAGATTAAGGGATAAAGAAATAGTGGATTTAGGTTGTGGTAATGGAGTTATCCCTTTAATATTGTCACTTCGTACAAGTAAAAATATTATTGGGGTTGAATTACAAAAACAATTATGCGAGTTGGCAAATGATAGTGTTAAATATAATAAATTGGAAAATCAGATTAGTATTGTAAACCAAAATATGAAAGATTTTGCTATTAATAATATAGAAAAATATGATTTAGTTGTGTGCAATCCCCCTTATTTTAAGTTAAATGATAAAAGTTGTTTAAATGATAGTCCACAAAAAATAATTGCTCGTCATGAGGTAGAAATTACTTTAAGCGAGGTTTTTGGCGTTGCAAAAAAAATATTGAAAAACAATGGTAATTTCGCATTGGTACATAGGGCTGATCGTTTATTGGAAATCTTTGATCTTTATAGGCAAAATGGTATTGAACCTAAAAGAATTCAATTTGTTTATGATAAATTATCTAGAGATTCAATTTTAATTTTAGTTGAGGGTCAGAAAAATGGTAAGCCGGGTCTAAAAATAGAAAAACCATTTTATCTATATAATGAAGATGGTACAAAGTCTTTTGAATATAATAAATTATTTACTGAGGTGATAGAATGAATCAAAATAGTTATGATGGTAAGGCTTCTTTATATTTAATTCCAACTCCTATTGGTAATTTGGATGATATTACTATGAGATCTTTAAAAACACTTGAAATGGTTGATTTTATTTTATGTGAGGATACTAGGGAAACTTTAAAATTATTGAAGTACTATAATATAAATAAAAAATTAGTTAGTTGTCATGAATATAATGAGGAAAAAATAAAATCATATGTTATTGATCAGTTAGCAAAAGGATTAAATGTTGGACTAGTTACTGATCAGGGAACACCTATTATTAGTGATCCAGGTTTTATTGTTACTCGTGAAGTGATAAAATATGGGTATAATATTATTAGTCTTCCTGGAGCAACAGCTTTTGTTCCTGCTTTAACTTCAAGTGGAATTAATCCATCTCAATTTTTATTTTATGGTTTTTTAAATGCAAAGAATTCAAAGCAAAAAAAAGAACTAGAATCATTGAAAAATTTTAAATATACAATGATTTTTTATGAATCTCCTCATAGAATAAAAAATACATTAAAAAATATGTTGGAAATTTTTGGAGATAGATACATTTCTATATGTAGAGAAATTTCTAAAATTCATGAAGAGATATGTCGTGATAAAATTAGTAATTTAATAAATATTGTTGATTCAATGCGAGGAGAATTTGTAGTAGTAGTAGAAGGGTCAAAAGAAATGATTGATTATAGTGATTTATCTATTATTCAACATGTTAAGTTATATTTAGAAGATGGTATGCAAGAAAAAGATGCTATAAAATTAGTTGCTAAAGAAAGAAATGTTGCTAAGTCAATTGTTTATAAAGAATATCATACAGGGAAGTGATAAGATGAAATTAGTTGTAGGTTTAGGAAATCCTGGTAAGTCATATGAAATGACACGTCATAATATGGGATTTTGGTTTATTGATGAATATCTTTCAAATAAAAATATAAATTTAAACTGGAAAAATAAGTTTAACTGTTTGTTTTGCGAAACAATTATTGGGAATGATAAAGTTATTTTTATGAAACCGCAAACATTTATGAATTTGTCTGGTACAGCAGTTAAGAGTATTGTAAATTTTTATAAAATAGATATTTCAGATATATTAGTTATTTCAGATGATATGGATTTGATAACTGGTAATTTCAAATTAAAAAGTGGTGGTTCTAGTGGTGGACATAATGGCCTTAAAAATATTTCTGAATGTTTGGGTACAAATGATTATAAAAGATTAAAAATAGGTATATCTAAATCTGAAAATATTGATACTATAGATTATGTACTAGGAAAAATATCAAATGATGATAAGAAATTATATTTAGATTTATTTAAGAAATTATCATTACTATTAGATGATTATTTTGTTTTATCTTTTACTGACTTGATGAATAAATATAATCGAAAAAACAGGTGAAATATATGAATATTTTTGAAAATTTAATTGATATAAATTTAAAAAAGAACATGGGTATAGCAGGTCTTACCGATGAGTTTTTTTGTGTTTATTTAAAATCAGTTTTAGAAAAATATAATAAGAGTCTTGTTGTAGTGGTTAACTCCTTATATGAAGCTAATAATTTATATTCTTCTTTAGTAAATTATACTAACTCAGTTAGATTATTTCCTATGGATGACTTTTTAACTAGTGAGGCTTTGGCTACTAGTCCAGATTTAATGATAACAAGATTAGAAACAATAAATGAAATTATTAAGGATAAGCCAATTATTTTAATTACAAATTTAATGGGATATTTACGATTTATGCCTGAGCGTAAAGTTTATGAAAAGTCTATTCAAAATTTGACTGTTGGTATGGAAATTAGTCCAAAAGAAGTTGTGGAAAAATTGATTTTATCTGGTTATGAACGTGATACTATTGTAACAAAAACTGGGGAGGTTGGCGTTAGAGGCTATGTTGTTGATGTTTTTCCTGTATCTTTTGATTATCCAGTTCGTATAGAATTTTTTGGCGACGAAATAGATTCAATTAGGTATTTTGACCCGGATACTCAAAAATCATTAAAGAATATAAATTCTGTAGAAATAAATCCATATTCTGAATTTTTAATAGAAAATTTAAAAGAACCAGAAAATGTAGGAAAACAGAAATATTTGCCTAATTTTGGAAATGTTTGTTCTATTGTAGAATATTTAAAAGATTCTATTACTTTTTATAAAAACTATGATCAAATTGAAATAAGTTTTGAACAAATAAGACAAGAGATGTTTACTTATAATAATGAGCGTGATAGTAAATTTAATGGAAAATATATGTTTGATTTGGAAGATATTTCTGTTGATTATCCTGTTTATTATATGAATATAAATAATGTTGCTAAAGATAAATTTACGGATTTTATTAATTTTAATGTTAGAACTATAAATAATTTTTCAGAAAATGAAGATTTAATAAATAAATTTATAAGAAAATCATTAGATGATGATAAAACTGTTGTTATATGCTTGAAAAAGTATCAATTAAAAAGTATATTAAAAAAATTAAATATGAAAGTAGTTGAAACAACTTTAGATAATATTTATATTAATAAAGTTAATTTAGTAGAAAAAGATATAAATAAAGGTTTTATATATAATAATTTAGTGGTTTTATCTTCTAGTGAGTTATTTGTATTTAAAGAAAAAGCAAAAAAATATAATACGAAGTTTAAATATTCAGTTTCTATATCAGATATAAATAAATTAAATATTGGTGACTATGTTGTCCATAATGTTCATGGTATAGGTATTTATAATGGTATAAAAACATTAGAATCTTTTGGTGTAAAGAAAGATTATTTAGAGGTTTTATATCAAGGCACTGATAAAATGTATATTCCAGTTGAAAAAATATCAATATTAAGTAAGTATTCTGCTAAGGAAGGTATGCAGCCTAAAATTAATAAATTGGGTGGTAGTGATTGGATTAAAACTAAAGCCAGAGTTAAAAACAGAGTAAATGATATGGCAGAAAAATTACTTAATTTGTATGCTGAGAGAGAATCGCGTAAGGGTTATGCATTTTCCCCAGATTGTGATATGTCAGTGGATTTTGAAAGAGATTTTCCCTATGATTTAACTAAAGATCAGATAATGGCTATTAGTCAAATTAAGAGTGATATGGAAAAAGCTACACCTATGGATAGATTGTTATGTGGTGATGTTGGTTTTGGTAAGACTGAAGTTGCTTTTGTTGCTGCTTTCAAGGCGGCACTTGACTCAAAACAAGTTTTATTTCTTTGTCCAACAACTATACTTTCTAATCAACATTATGAAAATGCAAAAGAGCGATTTAAAAATTTTCCTGTTTCTATGGCATTGTTAAATAGATTTACACCTTTAAAAGAGGTGAGAAAGATATTAGAAGGTCTTGAAAATGGTACTATAGATATAGTTTTTGGTACTCATCGGCTATTAAGTGATGATATTTTGTTTAAAGATTTGGGATTATTAATAATTGATGAAGAGCAAAGATTTGGTGTTACTCATAAAGAAAAGATAAAACAAATGAAAGCGAACGTAGACGTCTTAACGTTGACAGCAACACCTATACCTAGAACATTGCAGATGTCTTTAGTTGGTATTAGAAGCTTGTCTTTAATAGAAACACCACCTGTAGATAGATATCCTGTTCAAACTTATGTTATAGAAGAGAATATGCAAATATTAAAAGATGCTATTTATAAAGAATTAAGTCGTGATGGTCAAGTGTTTATTTTATATAATAAAGTTAAATCTATGGATTCTGAATATTCTAAAATAAAAAATTTAGTACCGGATGCTAGAATAACAATTGCCCATGGTCAAATGTCTAAAAATGATTTGGAAAGTAGAATATTTGATTTTATCAATCATGAATATGATGTATTACTATGTACAACAATTATTGAAACAGGAATTGATATTCCAAATGTAAATACTTTGATAATAATGGATGCTGATAGATTTGGTCTTAGTCAGTTATATCAGATTAGAGGTAGAGTTGGTAGAAGTAATAAATTTGCGTATGCTTATTTGATGTATGATCCTAGAAAGGTTTTGACAGAGTCTGCAGTAAAAAGACTTAATGTAATTAGGGAATTTACAGAGTTAGGAAGTGGATTTTCTATTGCTACTAGGGATTTATCTATAAGAGGTGCCGGAGATATTCTTGGGAGTGAACAAGCTGGCTTTATAGATGCTGTGGGTATTGATTTATATTTAAAAATGCTAAATGATGAGGTAAATAAAAGAAAAAATTTAAAAGTTACTGAAGAAGAAGTCGAAGAATCAAAACCTTTAATAAATGTTGCTACTCACATTACTGATGATTATGTATCAGATGATGATTTAAAAATTGAAATTCATCGAATGATAAATGAGATTGATTCAAAGGAAAAATTTGATGAAGTAAAAAGCGAATTAGAAGATAGATTCGGTCGTATTAATGATGATATGATTATTTATATGTATGAGGAATGGTTTGAAAAATTAGCTTCAAAATTGAATGTTTCACATGTTAATCAAAATCGAAATTCCATTGAAATGGTTTTTCCACCGGATGTTGTTAATAAACTTGATGTTGAAGAAATATTTATGGATGCATATCATATATCAAACATGTTTAGATTCATTAGTAAAGGTACAAATTTAGTTATAGTTTTAGATATTATTAAAATTGAAAGACATCCTATATTTTATTTGGTTGAATTACTTAACAAAATATTTAATAGATATAAAAATTTAGTTGACTAAATAAAAAAAATTAGTTAAATTTATAATACTGGGAGTGTAAAAATGGATGAAGAAATAGCAAAAATTAAGTTAAGTCATTTTAATAATTATAAAAAAGGAATTGAAGATGTTATTATAAATAATACTAATGTTTTATTTGATGAAGATATAAAATCATTATTAAAAAAGCCTCCACTTGATTCTATGGATTTAATAAAAAATAAATTTTTAATGATTGCCAAAAAGAATAAGGTAGTATTAAATACTGAAACATTAAATGATTCTTTAGAAAAATATCGTCATGAGATTGTAAAAATATTAAATAAGTTAAAGAAAATAAGGATAAGTAATTTGAATAGTATATTATCAAAGTATGAATATACAGAGAATACTGAAATATTTAAATTAAATAAAAAAGACTTTAACTCTACGAATAAAGAAATAAAATCATTTTTAAAAGAGGAATTAAAAAATATTTTGAATAAGAATGTAGTTTCGAAATTTATTAATATTTTTCCTGCTAATGTAGATGAAGTTTCTCTTGAAAAAATGGAAAGTGAAATAAAAAAATATTTGAATGGTGCTTATATTAAACAATTATTGGAAAATATTGATTTTAAAGTTTTGGTTAAGGATACTATTTTAATTAATGCTATTAAGGAGCAGGGAGAAAGGTATCAATTTACTTTAGAAAATTCACATATGTTTTATTTAAAAGATGAATAAAATTATTCATCTTTTTTATATGGAAATATTTACCAAGGGAAATAATGGAAATATTGATTATAATATTATTGAGAAATAAATATTTGTATAATTTTAATAAATTCTAGGAAAAATATAAGTATGAAGAAAGAGAGGAATAATTGTATGAAGTCAACTGGTGTTGTTAGAAGAGTAGATGATTTAGGAAGAATTGTTATTCCGAAAGAAATTCGACGTACTCTTAGGATTCGAGATGGTGAATCACTAGAAATATTTGTTGATCGTGAAATGATAGCATTAAAAAAGTTTTCGAAAATGACAGATATGGAAGATATTTCTAAGCAGTTAGTAGATATCATAAATTCAAATATAGATAAAACAGTTTTAGTAACAGATAGGGATAAATTTATTGCTGCTGCGGGTAAATTTAAAAAGCAATATTTAAATAAAAATATATCAAAGTATTTAGAATCTGTGATGAATAGTAGAAAGATAGTAGTAGAACACTCAAATCATTATATAGAATTACTAGATGAGGATAAAAGTAATTTATCATATGTTATTATACCAATTATTGTTAATGGTGATGCAATTGGTTTGGTAATGTGTATTTCTGATAATAATGATATAAGTAGTTTAGAAGAAAAATTAATTAATATAGCTGCTCAGTTTTTGGAAAAACATATTGAAGAATAAAATTTAGTGTGTTATAATTTGAACATAACTCAAATGTTGTGATGGAGAGTCTTATAAAAAAGTTGGTGTAGAGAGACCTTGTTTGGTGAAAAAGGTAGTAAATTTTTTATAAGATATGGCTCTTGAACTATTGCTTCGATATGTAGGAGTAATCGTAAATAGGCGTTAACTATTCAAGTGCATGATAACTCATGAATTAAGGTGGTACCGCGAATATTCGTCCTTAAATTTATGAGTTTTTTTATGCTTTTGTTGTTTACACTTATATTTATGCATATTTGATAATAGAGGAGGAATTATTATGGAAAAAAATAAAAAATTTTCTATTTTTACTGCTATAGCTTATACTTCTGGTAAGCCTCATATAGGTAATACTTATGAAATTATTTTAGCAGATTCAATTGCAAGATTTAAAAGACAAAGAGGTTATGATGTTTATTTTCAAACAGGCACAGATGAGCATGGTATTAAAATTGAAGAAAAAGCAAGAGATGCTGGAATAACACCAAAAGAGTATGTTGATGGTGTAGCTTCACAAATAAAGAATATTTGGGATTTAATGAATACTAGTTATGATAAGTTTGTTAGAACAACTGATTCAAAACACAAAGAAGTCGTTCAACATATTTTTGAAACTATGTATAAAAACGGGGATATTTATAAAGATGAGTATAAAGGATTATATTGTACTCCTTGTGAATCTTTTTGGACTGAGTCACAACTTGTTGATGGAAAGTGTCCAGACTGTGGTAGAGAAGTAAAAGAGGCCACTGAAGAAGCATATTTTTTTAAATTAACAAAATATCAAGATAAATTAGTAAAATACATTGAAGATCATCCTGATTTTATACAGCCAGTTTCTCGAAAAAATGAAATGATTAATAATTTTTTGAAGCCGGGATTACAAGATTTATGCGTTTCTAGGACATCTGTTAAATGGGGTATTCCGGTAACATTTGATGAAGGTCATGTGGTTTATGTATGGTTGGATGCATTAACAAATTATATTACTAATATTGGTTATGATACAGAAGGTAAACAATCTGAAACATTTAGTAAATTATGGCCTGCAGATTTGCATGTTATTGGAAAGGATATAATAAGGTTTCATTCAATTTATTGGCCTTGTTTTCTATGGTCTTTAGGTTTGGAATTACCTAAAAAAATATTCGGACACCCTTGGTTATTGATGAATAATGATAAGATGAGCAAATCAAAAGGTAATGTTATTTATGCTGATGAATTAGTAGAAAAATTTGGTGTAGATGCAGTAAGATTTTATGTATTACATGAAATACCTTATGCTAATGACGGTAATATTACTTATGATTTAGTTATAGATCGTATAAATGGAGAATTAGCTAATGTTCTTGGAAATTTAGTGCAACGTACTATTTCTATGGGAAATAAATATTTTGATGGTAAAGTAATAAATAAAAATATTATAGAAACTGTTGATAATGAATTTATTGATTTAATAAATAATTTAAATGATAAAGTTGAATCAAAAATGGATAATTATCAGATTAGTGATGCAATTACAGAAATATTTAATGTTTTAAGGGCTAGTAATAAGTATATTGATGATACAACACCTTGGATTTTAGCTAAGGATGAAAGTCTAAAAAATAGATTAGAAACAGTTATTTATAATTTATTAGAGTCTATTAGAGTATGTGCAGTGTTATTAAAACCATTTATGCCAGATACTGGTGTTGAAATATTACGACAATTAAATACGTCTGTAGAAGAATTTAAATTTGTTGATAATAATACTTATTCATTGGAAAAACCAGTTGTTTTATTCAAAAGAATAGATAGAGATGAAATATTAAAATAATTGTAAAAATTTGTCTAGTTAATAAAATAAAGAAGAATTTTTAGTTTCTTCTTTTTCTTTTTGTGTTATAGTTTAATTGTAGTTTGCATAGTTGTTTATAAAGGAGAAAAAATGCTTAAATTTTTTAATAGACTTATTACTATTGATGCAATACTAAGTTATTTAACTTTAATTTTATTTGTTAATGCAATGAATACAAGAAATTTTCTTGATTGTGTTTTTTGCTTGCTGATTTTTAATTATTATGTAAAATTAAAATTACTACATTGGAAAAAAAATCATTGATGTAGTAGTTTTTTATTTTGGAGGTATGATTATGTATATTGATACTCATTGTCATTTATCAATTGAGGATTATGATGATATAGATAAAGTTATTTCTGATAATATGGCTGCAGGAGTTAATAAAATTATAATATCTGCCTGTGAAAAGAAAAATTTTGAAGAAGCTATTGAATTGTCTAATAAATATAATTTTATTAGTCTTTCTATGGGATATCATCCAGATTGTGCTTCAACTATTAGTGATGCTGATATTATTGATTTAGAACGATTGATGATTGATGGACATGCTGTAGCACTAGGAGAAATTGGTCTAGATTATCATTATGGTAATCAAAATAGAGATGATCAGATTAAGTTATTTGAAGCGCAATTACAATTAGCTGAGAAGTTAAACTTACCTGTTGTAATTCATAGTCGTGATGCTGTTCAGGATACTATTGATACAATAAAAAAATATAAAGTTCGTGGTGTAATACACTGTTTTAGTGGTAGTTTAGAGGTTGCTGAGATATACGTAAAATTAGGATTTTTAATAGGTATAGGTGGTGTTGTTACATTTAAAAATAGTAATTTATATAAAGTAGTAGAAAAAATAGGCCTTGAAAATATAGTTTTGGAAACAGATAGTCCGTATTTGGCTCCTGCTCCATTTAGGGGGCAAAAGAATAGTTCTAAGTATATTCCAATAATTGCTCAGAAAATTGCTGATATTTGTAATGTTCCTCCAGATGAGGTAGCTAAAATTACTTCTTTAAATGCCAGTAATATGTTTGACTTGTAGTTTTATTTATGTTAACCTTATGTTAATAATAGAGATGTCTATTAGGGGTTGAAATTATGAAAAAAAAACTAGGAATATTACTTATGATAGTATTTTCATTATTAATAATCTTTTTTATTTATAAATTCTTAAATGTTGAAAAAAAAGAACATAATAATAATGCAATTTTTACTATTAATAATGATATAGTGGAACTTAAATCAATTTTACCATTATCTGATGATAGTGGGCGTAGCTTAAAGAAATCTGTTTCAGAAAATGTGCTACCTGAGGTTGATTTTAGTGTTGAAGGTATTGGAAATATTGATCAGTTTGTAAAGTATGAGGTTTATTTGATTCCACAATCTGTTTCTGAGGAGCTACGTTATGATTATGTTAAAGTTTATTTAACAGATTCTTCGGATAAGCCATTTGAATTTTATTCCAATCATGCGGTTCCTGTTTTTAGAGAACTTCCTGTGTCAAATTATAATATTGATAAAAAGGTTTTATATTCTGGAACAATAGCTTGTGGAAAAAAGCAAGATTTTAAATTAAGACTTTGGCTGGCTGATGTGTATTTTCCATTGGAAAACGAAACTAGTTTTAAAGGAAAGATAGAATTTAGAGTAGTAGGGTGATATTTATGAAGAATGAAAAGGTTAGTAAGAATTTTATATTTTGGATTATATTTGGAAGTTTTTTAATGGTTTTGGTAGTGGTAATTGCTTTTTGCTTGTTTTTTAGAGCACAAAATGATAAAAAGAACCAAGAGCTTAATTCAGGTTCTATAGTTATGTCTTACGCAGAAAATGATAATATGTTTGAAGTTACAAATTTAGTTCCTACAACTGATATAAATGGTAAAAAAAATAATGCATTAGAGTCATATTTTGATTTTACAGTTGATACATCTATGGAGGATTCTAATGAAATAGATTACGAAATATCAATAAAAGTTGATGAAAAAAATTCAACAGCGTCTTCTAAAAATATTAAAGTTTATTTGGAAGAGCAAAAAAATGGTGCTTATATTAGTGCATTTGAACCAAAAATATATGGTGATACTAATTTAAAACCATTATATGGAGCTGATAATAATTCTATGATATTAGTTCAAACATCTGTTTCTAAAGATGAGAAGAAAAATTATCGATTAAGATTATGGATGGATGAAAATACTCCTGTCGATCCAGCTGGTATTTATAATTTTTCTGTAAAGGTAGAAGTTAATGGTAAGGCTAAATAATTAGCCTTTTTTTTAAAAAAATATTAATTTATGTTATTCTTTATGTAGGTGGTAATATGGAAAATAATTTATCTAAAAATATTCTTTTATCAATAATCGGTGTAGCATTTTTAATAATAGCTGTAGTAGGAGTTTCGTATGCCGTTGTTTTAACTACGTCTTCGGGAACTGATGTTACTAAATTAGATTATGGAAATGTATCAATGTCTTTTATTGGTAAAGAAAATGCTTTATCTATTACTAATATTTATCCATTACCTGATGTAGAAGGAAAGCAATTAGTTGGTGGAAGTAATGTTTTGGATTTTAATATAAGTTCTGTTGTACCTGCAAATAGTAAGCTAAAATATGAAATTGTTGCAGAAAAAGTATATGATGATGAATTTACTTATAATGATAGAGAAGTAAGACTTTATTTAGAAAAGTTAAATTTTTCAGATTATGAAGCTGTTTTTTATACTAAAAATCCAGTTCCTTTTGTTAATAACAAAACATCTGATATACATGATTCTTCCAATGAGTCAATGATTTTATATAGAGGTATATTGAAAAATGATAATGAAAAATCTAAAAAAATAGAAGAAAATTTCAGATGTAGATTATGGTTATCTGATAATGCTATTATCGATGATATAAAAAATTCTTATAAAGTGAAGTTAAATATTTATACTATATAGATGTATGAACGTGTAAAGCGTTCTTTTTTATTGGCAAAAATATAGCTTTTTTTTTAATGGAATATTATAATAATTTTAGGATCGGGAGGGTGTACAGTGAGGTTTAAAGCAAAATATGATAACAGCATTAATCAAATTGAACACATGAGTCATAATGATAAGGTAAAATTCCTTGGGAAATTTTTTGCCAAATCTTTTTTGTATGCTATTTTAACTATTTTTGTAGTTAGTGGATTATTGATTGCTTTATACTTTGCAGATTTAGCTTATAATCTTAGTAAGGGTAACAATAAATTACCATTGTTTGATGCTTACATTATAGTTTCTCCTAGTATGGTACCAACTATAAAAGTAAATGATGCCATTATTATTAAGCGTGAAGAAGCTGAAAATTTAAAAATTGGTGATATTATTACATTTAGTTCAATTGATCCTTCATATCCAGGTTTAATTATTACTCATAGAATTATAGGACGTCAAACTTCAAGTGCTGGTGAATATATATTTAGAACAAAAGGAGATAATAATTCTATTGCTGATCCATCACTTGTTTTATCAGATAAAGTTTTTGGTAAGGTTATTTTAAAAATACCAAAATTGGGATTTATTCGTAGTTTTATAACTACTACTTGGGGATTTATAATTACAATTATTGTACCAATTTTGATTATTATAGTAATTGATACTATAAAGTTAAAAAAGAAAAAAGAAGAAGTTGAAGTGATATAGGTGGGAAATATGAAAAAAACAGATTCAAATTATATTAATATTTTTGCATATACAGTAACAGGTTTTATTTTTGGTCTGTCTTTTTTTATACTTTTTTTAAATTTTTATCATATGAGGGATATTAGAAGTTTTTATTATCAATCTGATGAAGATTTGGCTAGTGTAGAAAAAATTAATAATGATATAGAGTCTCTTAGGGATAGATTTAATAAGATAAGTTTAGAAAATTATACTAATAATCAAAATTATGATGAAATAAAAGATGCATATGATAGAATTAATGTTTGTGTAAGACAATTAGATAATAAAAAGATTTTTGATATTATGAAACAGGATAAGATTTCTATTAGAGATGTTTACAAATTGAATAATATTTATCAGACTGATGTTATAAATGATTGTTTAACAAAGTCATTATATAATATATCAGGAAGTTCTAATAATGGTATATTTTCAGATATTGGTCCATTTATAAAAAATAATATTGATATTACTTTGACAAACTCTTCTTATTTGAAAGACAGTTTATTAAACAATAGTAGTTATCATTTTAGTAGTGATAATACTAAAATCAATATTTTTGATTTAAATAAGGAAAGCTATTTTTTTATAGTTAATTCTTATCGTAAATCTATCAATCTTGTGGAAGATTCATTTGATTGGTTTATCAATCATGTAGGAGGATAATATGGAAAAAATTATTAATTCTTTTTTGTTAATATTTAAATTGATTCTACTTTTAATATCTTTTATATTATCCGGCTATATAGTTTTAAAAATGTATAGTAGTTTTGATAGAAATTTATTGGATTCTATTTTATATATTTTACCTTATATTATTTTAATAACTTTATTTATTGTTAATGTAGTAAAAAAACAAGATTGTGTTAATAAAAATATATTTTATAATATTACTTGTATTTTAGTTTCAATTGTTATTATAATAGTATCTTTAAGAACTATGTTTGATAAAAATTTATTATTAAATGATGAATTGAAATTTGGTATAAATTTTATGTATTTTAGTGATTTTCTTATATTTATGAAAATTATGTTATATGGTTTAGCATTGGGTAATATTTTATTTATTTTTAAAAGAAGATAAGTTAAGTGGGTGTTTAGGTGGAAAAGTATGATGTAAAATTTAAAAAGAAATTTGGTCAGAATTTCTTAAAAGATAAAAATATAGTAAAGAGGATAGTTTCTGTTGCGGGTATTAATGATGATTCACTTGTAATTGAAGTTGGACCTGGAGGGGCAATATTAACAAGAGAATTATCTCAGGCTTCAAAAAATGTTTTAGCATATGAGATAGATTCGGACTTAGAAAGTGAATTGAATAGTAAGTTAGAGGGCGTTTCAAATGTAAAAATATTGTTTCAAGATTTTTTAAATTCTAATTTATGTGATGATGTTTCAAAATATAGTTATGAAAAATTGTATTTTGTTAGTAATGTTCCTTATTATATTACGACACCAATTATTATGAAAATAATAGACAGTAAGTTGCCATTTAGTAAGATTGTTATGATGGTTCAAAAAGAAGTTGGTGATAGGTTTTCAGCTCAGCCTGGATCTAAGGAATATGGATCTATTTCGATATTTTTACAATATTTTTATGATGTTAAGAAGGAATTTTTTGTTTCAAGAAAAGAATTTGTTCCTGTACCAAACGTTGATAGTGTTATTATATCTTTTACAGAAAAAAAAGAAAAATTAGCTTTGAAAAATTTTGAATTTTTTGAAAATTTGGTAAGAGATAGTTTTCAATTTAGACGTAAAACAATTAGAAACAATTTAAAAAAATATAATTTAGATGTAATAGAAAATGTATTATCTAAATATGGTTATGATTTAAATGTCAGAGCTGAAGTCCTTGATATTAATATTTTTGTAGATATAGCTAACAATTTGTGGGAGACTAATTAGTCTCTTTTTTCATTTTTTCATTTTTTCAAGCATAATATTTTGTGGAGATGATTATTTGAATTTTAGAATTGGAGATTATGTTACTCGAATATCATATAAGCATGATATCTTATTTAAAATAATTGATATAGAAGGTGATACAGCTTTTTTAAAAGGTGTTGATGTAAGACTTATTGCTGATAGCAAGTTAGCTGATTTAGTAACTTCTGATGTACCAAATATGTCTTCAGATGAGGAAATAATAGAACAAAATTTAAGAGATGTTAAGTTGGATCGGGATCAATATTTTTATTTACCTGGGAAAATATTGCATATTGATGGTGACAAAGAGTATTTAGATAGATGTATGAGGTTTTATGAAGACCTTGGAGTAAAAGCTAATGGTATATCTTTGCCAGAAATAGATATGCCTAATAAAATAGGAGGATTATTAGAAGAATTTCGCCCTGATATTGTTGTTATAACTGGTCATGATGCTTATTATTCTAAAAAAAATGATAGTAAAGATAATAGTAATTATCAAAATACTATCAATTTTATTGATTCAGTTAAAAAAGCAAGAAAATATGAAAAAAGTCAGGATAAACTTATAATAATTGCCGGTGCTTGTCAGTCTAATTACGAAGAGTTGATAAAGGCTGGTTCTAATTTTGCATCTAGTCCTAAGCGTATAAATATACATGCACTGGATCCAGCAATTATTGCTTCATCTTTAGCTTTGTCTGATAGAAATCAAAGCATTGATTTGATACATTTAATAGAAAAAACAAAATATGGTTCTGATGGTATAGGCGGTATAATTACTAATGGTACAATGTATGTGGGGTATCCTAGATGATTTTGGATGCTACAAAAAGATATGTTAAAGAAAATAAAGGGGTTTATCATAAATTCTTATTTAAAGGATCTAGAAATCAGATTGATGAATTTGAAGGAAGGATTACTGAAATATATTCCGCTATTTTTATTATTACATTACCAACATCTTTGAAAAAATCTTTTACTTATAGTGATTTATTAATAGGTAATTTGGAAATAGTATCGTGATTGGTTTATTACTTTAAAAACTATTGCAATTTATATAATATTATTATAAAATGTAAGTATAAAGTGAATTGCTTTAAGAGGGAGGAAAAACATATGAAAATTACATCTGTAAATGTACGCAAAAAAGAAAAAGAAGGATCTAGAATGAAAGCTATAGCTTCTGTTGTTTTAGATGATAGTTTTGTAGTACATGATATTCGTATTATTGAAGGAGACGACGGTTTATTTATTGCAATGCCAAGTAAAGCAAAGCCAACTGGTGGCTATCGTGATATAGCACATCCAATTAACGCAGAAGTTCGTGCGATGTTTGAAGAAGTAATCTTAGAAGCATATAATAATGCTGAAGATGAAGCTGAAGAAGAATAAAGATGCTTATGCATCTTTTTTTGTACTATTTTTTTGTTTTTTTACATATATTTTTTTAGGAGGAGAATATGGATAAAACAGATAATAGTATTAATAATTATAATCATGGTGTTAGTTTGTTTGAAAGAAAAAATTTGGTAATAACTGGTGTAAAAAAAATAGAAAATTTTGATAGTGAACAATTTTTATTGGAGACTATAATGGGCTTTATGATTATAAAAGGTGTTGATTTAGAACTGGTAAAGCTTGATACATTACAAGGAAATGTAACAATTAAGGGAACAATAAATAATATTGGTTATGTAGAAGAAAAAAGAAATACTAAAGAAGATAGTATATTTAATAGGTTGTTTAAATAATGAATTTAAAATTACAGGTATTATCACTTATCTTTTCATTCGTGTTTGGCTACTTTTTTAGTTTACTTGTTAATATTAATTATAAACTTTTATTTAATAAAAATAAGATTATTAAATATTTGGGAACATTTTTCTTTGTAATTGATATGTCTTTAATATATTTTTTATGTATATATAAAATTAATAATGGAATATTACATCCTTATTTTTTAATTTTGTTTATTTTAGGTTTTTTTGTTTCATATCCTATTAATTCTAAAATTCGTAAATAAATTGTGTAAAGTTTATTTAATAAGATTGATTTTTATTGAATATTCATTAATTTAGGAATTATAATATAAGGTGAAAAGGTAGGTGAAGTAAATGACAAAGAAAAAAGAGACAAAAATTAAAACTAAAAGACGTTTACTTATTTTTGGCTTGGGCTCATTGGCTATTATTGTTGTTACTACTTTAACTATCGGTAAATATTGGGTTGAGATATATGATAAATATCAAGAAAAGAAAGAATTAAAAGAAAAATTAAATAATTTAAAAGAAAAAGAAGCAGAACTTAGAGCTGATGCTAATAAGTTGCAAAATCCTGATTATATAGCACGATATGCTAGAGAAAAATATTTATATTCTAAAGAGGGAGAATTCATTATAAAAATACCGGAAGAGTAAACTCTTTTTTTTTATTTATTTGTGTTATAATATTAAATATATATGAGAATGTTTAATTAAATGTTTAATTTTTTATAAATGGAGGATTTATGATTAAGTTGGAAGATAATTTTAAATTTAATATGAATGATATTATTGTAGTTGGCTGTTCTGCTGGACCTGATTCTATGGCTTTGGTTGATATGCTATTAAAAATACGCAATAAATATAATTTAGCATTAGTTATTGCTCATGTTAATCATAATGTTAGAAAAGAAAGTATAGAAGAAGCTTTATATGTAAAAAAATATTGTGAAGATAATAATTTAATTTTTGAGACTATGACTATTGAAAAATATGGTGATGATAATTTTGAAAATGAGGCTAGAAATATTAGATATAATTTTTTTGAGAGCTTAGTTCAAAAATATAACGCTAATTATTTAATGACTGCCCATCATGGTGATGATTTAATAGAAACTGTACTAATGAGAATTGTTAGAGGATCTAATTTAAATGGCTATGGAGGCTTTAAAAAAATAGTTGATATGGATGGTTATAAAATAGTTAGACCGCTAGTTAACTATACAAAATTAGAATTGGAACAATATAATGAAGAAAATAATGTAAAATATTTTATTGATAGTTCTAATAGTAATGTTAAATATACAAGAAATAGATATAGAAAGTTTGTACTACCTTTTTTAAAAGATGAAGATGCTAATGTTCATGTAAAATTTGAAAAGTTTAGTGATACTTTATTTCAAGCAGCTAGATTTATTAATAAAGAAAGAGATAAGGCTATTAAAAGAGTAATTTTAGCAGATTCAATAATTATTGATAAATTTAAAGAGGAAGATAATTATATACAAAAGGAAATATTGTATTATTTATTGAGTGAATTTTATCAAGATGATTTAATTTTGGTAAATGATAAACATATTGATTTATTGATGAGTTTGATTTATAGTAATAGAGCTAACAGTTTTATAAATTTACCAAATGATGTAGTTGCTAATAAATGTTATAATATGTTAGAATTGAAAAGAGATGTGGAAGAGATAACTAATTATGAAATAGAATTTAATGGTTATGTTACACTTCCTAATAATCATTTTATTGAATTAATTGGTAAAGTTAGTGATAATAGTAATAATGTTTGCAGATTAAATAGTTCTGATATAACATTACCGCTTATTGTTAGAACAAGAAAAATTGGTGATAGAATTGCGATAAAGGGATTAGATGGCTCTAAAAAAGTCAAAGATATTTTTATTGATAAGAAGATTCGCTTGGAAGATAGAGATGTATGGCCAATTGTTGTTGATTCTAAGGGTAAAGTTGTTTGGATTCCGGGTATTAAGAAATCTAAATACGATAAAAAATTAAATGATGATTATGATATAACATTGAAATATAATTAAGGAGGAGAAAAAAGTGAAAGTTGATAAGAAAACAGTAAAAAGAGGATTGCTACCATATTTATTTTTAGCTTTAATAGTTTTAGGAATATTTTATTATGCTAATGTAGCAAACAAGACAGTAAATGTATTAACATATAATGAATTTATGAAAGCATTAAGTGATGAACAAGTTACGGAATTAGAACTTGTAACTAGAGGAAATGCTTATACATACGAAGCTAAGGGTAAATTGAAAGAATATGGTGAAAAAGAAACATTTTTTGCTAGATTACCTTTAAGTGAAGAAGTAATGAAAAAGATTGTAGTGGCAAGTGAAGAACAAGAATTTGATTTTACTACTACACCAGATCCTGATTCATCATCATTACTATATATACTAGTTAATGTTGTTCCATTTGTGTTATTGGTTCTTTTAGCATTTTGGTTTTTAAGTAAACAATTGGCTGGTAATAAGAGTTCTTTGGATTTTGGAAAAAGTAGAGCTAAATTAAATAGTGATAATAATAAAGTTACATTTAAAGATGTTGCTGGATTAAAAGAGGAAAAAGAAGAAGTTAAAGAATTAATCGATTTTCTAAAAAATCCTAAAAAATTTCAAAATTTAGGTGCAAGAATACCAAAAGGTGTTTTACTATTTGGCCCTCCAGGAACAGGAAAAACTTTGCTTGCTAAAGCTGTTGCAGGTGAAGCAAATGTACCATTTTATTTTATAAGTGGTTCTGATTTCGTTGAATTATTTGTTGGTGTAGGTGCTAGCCGTGTAAGAGATATGTTCTTACAAGCAAAAAGAAATGCTCCATGTCTAATATTTATTGATGAAATTGATGCAGTTGGTCGTCAAAGAGGAACTGGTTTAGGTGGAGGCCATGATGAACGTGAACAAACACTTAATCAGTTATTAACTGAAATGGATGGTTTTGGTGCTAATGAAGGAATTATAATTATAGCAGCAACTAACCGTCCAGATGTTTTAGATCCTGCATTACTTAGACCTGGTCGTTTTGATAGACAAATTACAGTTAATTTGCCAGATGTTAGAGAAAGACAAGAAATTTTAGCTGTTCACGCTAAAAATAAGATATTAGCTGAGGGTATTACACTTGAAGGGTTATCTAAGAGAACACCTGGATTCAGTGGCGCTGATCTTGAAAATTTACTTAATGAAGCAGCTTTATTAGCTGTAAGAAGAAATAAAAATAAAATTACAATGAGTGAAATAAATGAAGCTACAGATAGAGTTTTGATGGGACCTGCTAAAACGTCTCATAAGTATAGCGAAAATGATCGTAAGTTAGTTGCTTATCATGAAGCTGGTCATGCTGTTATTGGTTTAAAACTTGATCATGCTAATGATGTTCAAAAGGTAACTATTATTCCTCGTGGTTCTGCAGGTGGATATAATATGATGGTTCCAAGCGAGGAAAAAATGTGTTCTACAAAAACGGATTTATTAGAGGAAATAACAGGTTTACTTGGTGGACGTACAGCTGAAGAAGTTATCTTTGGTGAAATAACAACAGGTGCACATAATGATTTCCAAAAAGCTACTAAGATAGCTAGATCTATGGTTACTGAATATGGTATGAGTGATCTTGGACCTCTTCAATTTGAACAACAAGATGGTAGTGTATTTTTAGGAAGAGATTATAATAAAAGTCAGCATTTTTCTAATGAAGTTGCTAATGAAATTGACATGGAAATGCGTAAAATAATTGATGGTTGTCACGAAAAAGCTACTAAGCTAATAAAAGAAAATAAGAAATTATTGGAATTAATAGCTGAAGCATTATTAGAATATGAAACATTAACAAAAGAACAAATTGATTATTTAGTAGAGCATGGAAAAATGCCAGATGAAAATGATAATGAAAATTTGGAGTCTATGTCTGTTACAAAATTAAAAGAATTAGCTAAAGAAAAAGGTGTAAAGAATTATTCAAAAATGAGTAAAGCTGAATTATTAAAAGAGTTAGATGTTTAATTTAACTCTTTTTTTTCTTGCAAATATTGAAATAATTATTATAATAACATCATAGATGTTTATTTGGAGAGGAGATTTTTATGGCAAAAAAAATTAATGTTGCAGGTGCAACAAAAGGTGAATTAAAAAAATTAAGTAAAGGAGCAAATGATTTTAAGACATTTATTTCAAGAGGAAATGTTGTTGATATGGCAGTTGGTGTTATTATTGGTGGTGCTTTTGGTAAGATAGTGTCAAGTTTAGTAGATGATATTTTAATGCCAGCTATCGGTGCTATTGTTGGTGGTTTAGATTTTTCTGATTTAAGTATTAAAATAGGAAATGCAGTTATTAAATATGGTAATTTTGTTCAAACAGTTGTAGATTTTTTAATAGTAGCATTTTGTATATTCTTAATGGTTAAATTATTTGAAAAGTTTAAGAAGAAAGAAGAAGTAAAAGAAGCAGCACCTGTAAAAGCGGATGAAGTAATTTTATTAGAAGAAATTAGAGATTTATTAAAAAAGAAAAATAAATAAATTGAATTGAGGGTTTTTAATGGAGTGGAATATAGGCAATGTAAAAATAAAAAATCAAGTAGTTTTAGCTCCAATGGCTGGTATTTGTAATTCAGCATTTCGAAGATTATGCAAGGAAATGGGCTGTGGTTTAGTATATGCTGAAATGGTTAGCGATAAAGCTATAGAATATAGTAATAAAAAAACATTAGATATGTTATATATGACAGATTATGAGAGACCTTTATCACAGCAAATATTTGGAAGTGATAAAGAGTCTTTTGTAGTGGCCGCAAAATATATTTATGAAACAATGAAACCAGATATAATTGATATTAATATGGGCTGTCCAGTTCCTAAAGTTGCAGTTAGAGCTCAGGCTGGCTCAGCATTGTTAAAAAATCCAGAAAAGATATATGATATTGTAAGTGCTATTGTTGAGTGTGTTCCAATTCCTGTTACAGTGAAAATTAGAAGTGGTTGGGATAATAATCATATTAATGCAGTAGAAGTTGCAAAGGTTGTTGAAAAAGCTGGTGCAAGTGCTATTTGTATTCATCCTAGAACTAGAAGTCAGGGATATTCTGGAAGAGCTGATTGGTCTATAATTAAAGCGGTTAAAGAGGCTGTATCAATTCCTGTTATTGGCAATGGTGATATTAAAACTCCAGAAGATGCTAAGAAGATGCTTATTGAAACTGGTTGTGATGCTGTTATGATTGGACGAGGGGTTTTGGGAAATCCATGGTTAATAAAAAATACTATTAATTATTTGAACAATGAACCTTTTATCAAAATTTCAGATATAGATAAAATAGATATGTGTTTGAAACATTTGGAATATTTAAAAGAAATAAAAAATGAAAAGCTTGCTTGTTTAGAAATAAGAAATCATTTAAGTTGGTATTTAAAAGGAATTAATGGTGCTAATGACTTAAAAAATAATGTATATAAAACTACTAATATTTATGATATAATCAATATGTTAAAAATATTTAGGGAGGGATTACTTAGTGAAAAAGAAAATTGAAAATAAGGCGTTATTTATTCAACGTTTAGCAGCATTTTTAATTGATATAGTTATTGTTTCTTTTTTTGCAACTATTATTTCTTTTCCTTTTATAGATTATGATTCAGTAAAAAAATTGGATGATCAATCAAAAGAAATAATAGAAAAGTATACTAATAATGAAATTAAGATAGATACTTATTTTACAGAGACTAAAAATATTACTTATGAAATGGCAAAGCAGGAAGGTGCTTTGACTTTATCAATGTTATTTATATCTATTCTTTATTTTGTTGTTTATCAATTTAAAAAGAAAGGTCAAACAGTTGGTAAAAAATTATTAAAAATAAAAGTTGATAAATATGATAAAGATTTAACAATTAATGATTATATTTTTCGAGCTTTTATCATTGACTCAATTATATTTGATATGTTAATATTTATATTTGTAATTTTTAGTTCTTCTAATATTTATTTTGCAGGAGACATGGTAATTGAAAGTATAAAGTACATATTATTAGCAGTTTGTGCTTTGATGGTTATGTTCCGTAATGATGGTAGAGGACTTCATGATATGTTGGCTCATACTATCGTTGTAAAAGAAAAGTAAAGGTGGTAATAGGATGAGAGAATTTAGTGAACAAGAATTAGTAAGACGTGAAAAAGCTATGGAAATACGTGCTAAAGGTATTGATCCTTTTGGTAGTAGATTTGATATTAATACTAATTCTAAGGAAATAAAAGAAAAATATCTAAATTTTTCAAAAGAAGAATTAGAAGAAAAACCAATATCAGTAGTTATTGCTGGTAGAATTATGACTAAGCGTCGTAAAGGTAAAGCTGGTTTTTTTCACATTCAAGATAAATTTGGTCAACTACAAATTTATATTAGAGAAGATGCAGTTGGTGAAGATGTATATGAATTGTTTAAAAAGTCAGATATAGGTGATATAGTTGGTATTGATGGTACTATATTTAAAACAGATACAGGTGAATTAAGTGTACGTGCTACTAAATATACACATTTAGTAAAAGCATTACGACCATTACCAGAGAAATTCCATGGTTTAACTGATATAGAAGAAAGATATCGTAGAAGATATGTTGACTTGATAATGAATGAAGAATCAAAGAATATAGCTTTTATGAGACCTAAAATTATTAGATGTATTCAAAACTTTATGGATGGTAGGGGCTTTACTGAAGTTGAAACGCCAATATTATCTACTTTATTAACAGGGGCTTCAGCTAAACCATTTATTACGCATCATAATGCACAAGATTTAGATATGTACTTACGTATAGCTTTAGAATTACCACTTAAAAGATTATTAGTTGGTGGTATGGAAGCTGTTTATGAAATTGGTCGTACATTTAGAAATGAAGGAATGGATACTAGACATAATCCGGAATTTACTTTAATGGAAGCATATCTTGCTTATAGTAATTTGGAAGGTATGATGGAATTAACTGAAAATATGTTCCAAACAATAGCTAAAAATGTATTTGGAAAAATGACTTATAAATTTGGTGGATATGAAGTTAATTTAGAAGGTCCATGGAAGAGAATAAGCATGGTTGATGCTATTAAAGAAAAAACAGGAATAGATTTTAAAAAAGAAATGACTGTAGAAGAAGCTTTAAAATTAGCAGAAGAACATAAGATAGACGTTCAAGAACACGAACATACTGTTGGTCATATTATTAATTTATTCTTTGAAAAATATGTTGAAGAAACATTAATTCAGCCAACATTCTTATATGGCCATCCAGTAGAAATTTCGCCATTGACAAAAAAGAATCCAGATGATCCTCGTTTTGTAGATAGATTTGAATTATTTATTTCTGGAAAAGAATTTGCTAATGCATATACTGAATTAAATGATCCTATTGATCAATTAGAAAGATTTGAAGAACAATTAAAAGAACGAGATCTTGGTAATGATGAAGCTAATGATATTGATATGGATTTTATAGAAGCTTTAGAGTATGGTATGCCACCAGCTGGTGGAATTGGTTATGGAATAGATCGATTAATGATGTTATTTTTAGAAAAGGATTCAATTAGGGATGTATTATTATTCCCTACAATGAAACCTGAGGGATCTCAAAAAACAATAAAAAGAATAGTTTCTAATACATCTACTACAGTAGAAAAAATAGATTTTTCAAAAGTAGAAATAGAACCACTTTTTGAAGAATTTGTAGATTTTGATACATTCTCAAAAAGTGATTTTAGAGCTGTAAAAGTTCTTAGTTGTGAAGCTGTTGAAAAATCAAAGAAATTATTGAAATTTACTTTAGATGATGGAACAGAGGAAAAAAGAATTATTTTAAGTGGTATTCATTCATATTATGAACCTGAAGAACTTATTGGTAAGACACTTATAGCTATTACAAATCTTCCTCCACGAAATATGATGGGAATTGATTCTTGTGGAATGCTTCTTAGTGCAACTCATCAAGAAGAAGGCGAAGAAAAACTTAATTTATTAATGGTTGATGATCATATTCCAGCAGGAGCTAAATTATATTAATAAAAAAACTGGTTTTTCCAGTTTTTTTTATTTTTTAATAATAATTTTTAATAAAAAAGGCTTAAAAACTTGTAAAATCAACGACTTGTAGTATAATTATATTGGGAGGTTAATTATGAAAAAAGGAAAAACATTTAAAGTCGTTCTTTGGGTTGCGATAGGTTTAATGTTAATCAGTTGGTTCTTACCAGATGCTGGTTGGTCTTATTTATTGAGACTTGGATTAACATTAACTGTATTGTTCTTACTTATATTTGGATTTAAAGAAAAGAATAATACAATTAAAGTTGTTCTTATCACAATGTTAGCATTTATGTTATTTTCTTGGATATTATCAGCTGCTTACTATTCAGGTCAATATGTAGATCAAGGACGCGTTCAAATGGGATTATTTGATTTATTCAATTATCCTGTTACTGCATTATCTTATTTTGGTTATATTGCAGTTTATATTTTAGCTATTGGCGGATTCTATGGTGTTCTTAATAAGATTCCTGCTTATCGTTCTTTTTTAGATAGAATGGCAGACGTATGCAAGGGAACAGAAAAATTTGCTTTAGTTGTATTAATGTTATTAATTGCCGTACTTACTTCAATTAGTTCATTACAATTAGCACTATTATTCTTATTCCCTATGTTAATATCTTGGATTTTATTAATGGGATATGATAAAACAGTAGCGGCATTAGTATTAGTTATACCAACTATGGTTGGTATTGCTGGAACTACATATGGTTATCAAAATAATTATATGTTATTGTCTTTAACTAATATAAAAATTACATCAGAAATGCTTCCAAAATTAATTATCTTAGTTTTAGGAGTTGCTTTAATAATTCTAAATGTAATTTTATATATCAAGAAATCAAGTGGTGTTAAGACAGTAAAGAAGACTGTTGTAAAACCAGTCAAAGCTGTTAAAAATGAAACTGTTAAAGAAGAAAAAACAGTAAAATCAAAAGCACCTGCAAAGAAGGCACCAGTTAAAAAGACAACAACAAAGAAAACTACAGTTAAGAAAACTACAACTAAAACTACTTCAAAGAAAAATACAAGAGCAGCTGTAAAGGATGAAGAAGTTATTGTTGTTTTAGAGAGAGTTAAGGAAGATAATGGTTCATTAATTCCAGCAAGTGTTAACAACGCTCGTTATAAAGTTTGGCCATTTATTGTTATGTTTTCTGTATTATTTGCTTTACTTGTATTAGCATTTACATCATGGTCTGATGGATTTGGTTTAGATGCATTTACAAATGCTACTAAAGCAGTATCAGAAACTAAATTATTTGGTTTTGAAATCTTTGGAAAATTATTAGGTAATGTTAATGCTTTTGGTGCATGGACAGTAGTTGATTATTTAGCACCAATGTTTGTTGTTATATTATTATTAACAATAATTTATGGTGTTAAGTTTGATGATGTTATTGATGGATTCTTTAGTGGTATGAAAAAAGCATTACCATTAGGTGTTATAGTTATTTTACTATATACTTGTTTGGTTATAGTTACATATCATCCATTCCAATTATCTATTTATAAAGCATTATTAGCAGGAATAAAGAAAGTTAACTTTGGTAGTACTATACTTGTTACAATTAGTGGTATTTTTGCTGGATTGTTCAATGTTGATGCTGCTTATGCATATCAAAGCATTTTACCATATTTAACTGGTATACTTGATGTTAATTTCAATATTTTTGCTTTAGCATATCAAGTTTCATATGGATTTGCTATGATGTTTGCTCCTACAAGTTTAATTTTAATGCTTGTATTAGCATATTTAGAGATTCCATATAAGAAATGGTTTAGTGCAATTTGGAAATTCTTATTAGAATTCTTAGCGCTTATACTAATAGTATTTCTTGTGTTAGTATTAATCTAATATTAAAGGAGCTTTGCTCCTTTTTTTGTTGCAGTAATTGTCTCAATTTGTATAACGTAATTTCTTGATTTTAGTTATATTAAGGAAATAAAATTATGTTAAGGAGATGATTAATTGTTTTCAAAATTTGATGAAAATTCGCAAAAAGTTTTATTAATGGCTAAAAAGGAAATGTTAGATTTGAAACATCCATATGTTGGCAGTGAACATTTGTTATTGGCTATTTTACATAATTCTAATTTAGAAGTTACTAAATTATTAAATGAGTATAATATTACATATGATTTATATAGAAATGAAATTATTAGAGTTATTGGTATAGGAAAAAGTACGAATGATTGGTTTTTATACACTCCATTATTAAAGAGGGTATTAGAGAATGCTATATATGATGCTAAGGATAATGATACAGAAGTAACTGTAGAGGGTTTAGTGATATCATTATTGGGAGAAGGTGAAGGTGTTGCTAATAGAATATTATTAGGAATGAATGTTGACATATCACTCTTATGTGATAAGCTTAGTGATAAATTTGTTGTTCATATGAAAAATTCAAATGAAAAGTTATTATTAAATGAATTCTCCATTAACATGAATAGTAAGTATATGGATAGTGGATTTGATCCTGTTATAGGTAGGGATGATATTGTTAATAGATTAATTGAAATATTATTGAGACGCACTAAAAATAATCCTTTATTAATAGGTGATGCTGGTGTAGGAAAGACAGCCATAGTAGAAGAATTAGTTAGGAAAATTGTTAATGGAAATGTACCAAAGCAATTATTAGGAAAAAAGGTTTATAGTATTTCTATGTCTGCATTAGTTTCTGGAACAAAATATCGTGGTGATTTTGAAGAAAGGATTAATAAGATAATTTCTGAAGTTGAAAATAATCCTGATATTATCCTATTTATTGATGAAATACATACTTTGGCTGGAGCAGGTGGTGCAGAAGGTGCTATAGATGCTTCTAATATTTTAAAACCATCATTGGCTAGGGGAAAAATTAAAATAATTGGTGCTACTACTAATGATGAATATAAGAAATATTTAGAATCTGACAAGGCGTTGGATAGAAGATTTCAAAAGGTTTATGTTAATGAGGCTAGTTTAGATGAGTCAAAAAAAATATTATTAAATCTAAAAGAAATTTATGAGAATTATCATGGGGTAATTATTTCTGATAAAATAATTGATTTAATAATTGAATTATCCAATAAATATGTAAGTGGTGGTAAGTTTCCTGATAAAGCAATAGATATATTGGATGAGGCTTGTACTAAAACGGTAATTTCTGTCGGAAAGGGAGAAATAGAATGTAATGATAAATTGATGAGATTAAATAATATAAAAAAGGAGAAGAATAATGCTATTATAAATCATGATTATGATTTGGCTTTACAACTGAAAAATAAACAAAACTTATTAGAAAGTGAGTTAAATAATCTAGAATTAAAAAAAATTAGTAAGCCAAAAGTGAAAAAAGTAACAGAAAATATTTTATATGATGTCGTTTCTGCAAAAACCAAAATTCCTATAAAGGAAATTATGAAATTAAATAAGAATAGTATTGAACGTTATCTAAATAGTAAAGTATATGGCCAAAACCAGCCAATTAATGAGATTTTATCTACAATATATAATGATAAGATTATTAGAAAAAATTCCCCTAAATGCCTTCTTTTAGTTGGAAAAAGTGGGGTAGGAAAAACATTTTTGGTACAAGAGTATGCTAAACTTTTATATCAAAATTCAGCATTTATTAAAATAGATATGAGTGAATATAGTGAGGATCATTCTATAAGTAAGATAATTGGTTCCCCTCCTGGCTATGTTGGTTATAAGGAAAATTCTATAGTACTTGATAGAGTTAAGGATAATCCTTATTCTGTGATATTACTTGATGAGATAGAAAAAGGATCGCAAAGAGTTCTTAGACTTTTTTTACAAGTTTTAGATGATGGTTATATGACTAGTTCTACTGGAGAAAAAATTTATTTTGGTAATACTATAATTTTTATGACTTCTAATGTAGGAATGGTTGGGAATAGTATAGGTTTTAAAAATAGTAAATCAATTGTAAAAAATAAAATTATTGATTTTTTAGGAATAGAATTTGTAAATAGGATTGATGCATTAATTATTTTTAATAATATTACGGAAGATGTTGTTAATAAAGTTATAAGAAAAAAATTAACAGAATTTGTGAAAAATGAAAAACTAAAAATAAAAATATCCACAGATTTAGTGGAAAAAATAAAAAAAGAGTCAAATTATAATCAATTTGGTCTTAGGCATGTTGATAAAGCTGTAAATTGTATTTTACCTAATTATATAAATATAAGTGAGTAGTTTATTTTTATTTATTATTATGTTATACTACAAGCACGAGGTGATGAAAGTGAAATTGTATAATACATTGGCAAGACAAGTTCAAGAATTTGTTCCAATTGAAGAAGGAAAAGTTAAGATGTATACTTGTGGTCCTACTGTATATCATTACGCTCATATAGGGAATTTACGTACTTATATTTCAGAAGATATTTTGGAAAAAGGTCTTAAATTCTTAGGTTATAATGTTGAAAGAGTCATGAATATAACAGATGTAGGTCATTTAGTAGGTGATGGTGATTCTGGTGAAGATAAGATGTCTGTTGCTAGTAAGAGGGAACACAAATCTTCTAAAGAAATTGCTAAATTTTATACAGATTGTTTTTTTGATGACTGTTGTAAGTTAAATGTAAAAAAACCAGATATAGTATCTAATGCGACTGATAATATTGAAATGTATATAAAAATGATATCTAAGTTATTAGATGATGGATATGCATATATAGCTAATGGTAATGTTTATTATGATACTACTAAGTTCAAAAACTATTATGAATTATCTGGTAGAAATAGTGAAGATTTAATGGTTGCTGTTAGATCTGATGTTGAGAAAGATGATTCAAAAAGAAATCCATTTGATTTTGGATTATGGTTTACTAATTCTAAGTTTGATAATCAGGAATTGCAATGGGATTCTCCATGGGGTAGAGGTTATCCTGGATGGCATATTGAATGTTCAGGTATTTCAATAAAGAATTTAGGAGAATATCTTGATATTCATTGTGGAGCTGAAGATGCGGTCTTCCCACATCATACTAATGAGATTGCTCAAAGTGAAGCCTATTTGGGGCATAAGTGGTGTAACTACTGGGTTCATATGGGATTTTTAAATGATGAAACAGGGAAAATGAGTAAATCTAAGGGTGAATTTTTAACTGTTTCTTTATTAGAAGAAAAAGGCTATAATCCGCTTAGTTATCGTTACTTGTGCTTAAATTCTTATTATCATAATCAATTAACCTTTAGCTATAGCATACTTGATGGGGCTCAAAATGCATATTTTAAGTTAAAAAATAAAGTTTCTAAGTTAGTTCCAGGTGAAGTAGATGAGGAACAATATAATTTTTATAATTCTAAATTCTCTTCTGCTATAGAAGATGACTTAAATACTTCTAATATGGTTACATTGGTTTATGATGTATTGAAAGATGAAAATTTATCAGATGGTACTAAGTTAGCTATAATTGAAAAATTTGATACTGTTTTATCCTTGGATTTAACAAAAAATGATGGTAAAGAAATTTCTAATGATATGAAAAAGATGATAGAAGAAAAAATATTACTTAGAAATGAGGCAAAAAAGAATAAGAATTTTGCTGAAGCAGACAGTATTCGTGATGAATTATTAAAACAAGGAATAAAGCTAATCGATACTAGAGAAGGTACTTCATATGAATTAGTATAGGAAAAGGTTAGGCCTTTTCTTTTTTTGTGTTATAATGTTGTTGGTGATTTTATGAATATAAAAGAAATAAATGTTTTAGTACTTGCTTATTTAGGTGATACTATTTATGAAAATTATGTTAGAAGATTTTTAATAGATAAGGGAATTGCTAATGTTAATGATTTGCAGAAAGAAGCAATCAAATATGTTAGTGCTAATAATCAAGCTATGTATTTGACAAAAATGATTGATAGCAATTTTATAACAGATGATGAAAAAGGTATAGTTAAGAGAGCTAGAAACTATAAGACCACTTCTCATCCAAAGAGTTGTGATATAATAACATATAAGTATGCTACTGGGTTGGAGGCTCTTATTGGTTATTTAGAATTAGAAAATAAAAAAGGAAGAATAGAAGAAATTATGAAATTTATATTAGGTGATTAGTATGATAGTTTATGGAAGAAATGTTGCGAGGGAATTGCTTCAAAAAAATGAAAAAGTATTAAAAATAACTTTACAAGAAGGTTTTGATGATAAAGAAATAAATTCGTTAATAGAAAAAGTAAAATGTAGAGTTGAATATAAGTCAAAAAAAGAAATTGATCATTTGGTTAATGGTGTTCATCAGGGTATAATACTTTCCATACCGGATTACCAATATAAAGATTTAAACGATGTGTTGAGCGATGATTCATCATTTATTGTAATTCTTGATCATCTCGAAGATCCTCATAATCTAGGTGCTATTATAAGAACTTGTGAAGCTGCTGGTGTAGATGCCATTATTATGCCAAAAGATAGACAAGTTCAAATTAATGCAACAGTGATGAAAACTAGTGTTGGAACTTTAGATAGTATGAATATCGTATCTGTAGTTAATTTAGTAAAGACTATCCAAAAGCTTAAGGACAATGGTTTTTGGATAGTTGGTACAGCATTGGAAAATAGTGTTGATTATAGGGAAATCGATTATTCTGGTAAAATAGCTTTAGTAATAGGAAATGAAGGATCAGGAATTTCTAGATTAGTAAGAGAATCATGTGATTTTATTGCAAAGATTCCTATGTATGGAAAAACAAATAGTTTAAATGCTTCTGTAGCTTCTGGAATAATGATATATGAGGTAATCCGTAATAGAAAGTAGAGGTATTATGGATTATAAAACCGTAAATGATTATGAAGTAGTTTATATGATTAGAGAAAGCGATGATGATAGCAGAGAAATACTTTTTAAAAAGTATTTACCTTTAATCGGTAAAATAGCATATAAGTATTTAGATAAAGCTAAGCAAGTTGGGATTGAATATGACGATTTGATTCAGGAAGGTTGGATAGCTTTAGACAAAGCTTTACAGAACTTTGATTATTCTGGCAACGTTTTATTTTTTACTTATGCTTATATATGTATAGAACGGCATATAATTACTTATTGTAGGAGAAATGCTAATTATAAAAATTATCCTTTAAACAATAGTGAAAGTGATGATATTATTTATAGTATTAAAGATAATAATTATGAACCGTCTTTAGAATTTGAACGTTATAATTTGGAAAAAGAAGTCAATAAATTTTTAAATAGTTTAGATATTGAATATAGTAGTGTATTTGAGCTTCGTTACAATGGATTTAGTTATAAAGAAATAAGTGAGTTATTAGATTTACCTATTTCTACAATTGATGGTAGAATTTATAGGATTCGAAAAGATTTACATAAAATACTTAAAATGGGTGATTAATATTTGTTTTTTTTGATTTTTTGTTTTAAAATTAAGTTAGGGTGAGAAGATATGGCTAATGTTATTGATATACATGATTATGATACTGATAATTCCAGTAGTATTTCATTAAATGATTATCTAGCTTCTTCTTATAATGAGAAAGAGTTTGATGATTTTTGTGTTAATGCAGATGCTGCTATGAAATATTTACATAATAAAGGCTATCATATTTGTTCATTTAACCCTGAGCATATTGAATTGGTAAATGGTGATGTGAATCTAGTGCGATTTGATTACTTAGATAGGTTGCCAAACGATTCTATGGAAAAAAAGGAAATAATAAAAAAAGATATTAGTCGATCAGTAATGTTACAAATTGGCATTTATAGTAATTGCTTAAATTATTTAAAACCTGACTTTTTAAAAAATAATTTTTCTGAATTTTCTCAATTTTTACCAGAAGATAATATACCATATTATCGTGGTGTTGTTGAAAGAGGAGCTAGTGTTTATTTAATTGATTATTTATTGGAAAAGAAAAAACGTGATTATGATAACTTAGAAAAAGAATTAGATAGCTCTAATAATACTAATGAAAGAGGTAAAAAGTTAGTAAAAAGTAATGGTATATTTGCTGATTATGATACTATGAACACTGGAGTTAATGACAATATATATAAATCATTATCAGGGGGTTTAAGTGATGCTGCATTTACTACATTATTAATTATTCCAATTATATTGACTGTTATAGGATCAATTATTTTCTTAATGCTTACTTTAAATTAATTAATATTTGACATTTCCATTTGTTTGTGTTATTTTAATGGTGAACACATGGAAGTGTTTTTATTTTGAAAAAAAATAGGAGATTGATAAATATGGCTGAAACAAAAAAAGTTAAAGCAGAAAATGAAAAAGAAAAAGAGAATAAGAAGATGACTTCAAAGAAATCAGAAAAGAAGAGTTTATGGGTAAGATTTAGAATATTCTGTCATGGAGTTAAAAGTGAAATTTCTAAAGTTCATTGGCCAAGCAAAAAAGAATTAGTTCGTTATTCTATTGCAACAATTATATTTATAATATTTTTGGCTTTATTCTTTTATTTAATAGATATTATTTTTGCATTTGTTCAAGCATTATTTAATTAGGAGGCTATTTATGGATAAACAATGGTATGTAGTTAATACTTATTCAGGACATGAAAATAAAGTTAAGGAAAAATTGGAAATGAGAGCAGAATCTATGGATATGCAAGATTTTATCTATAGAGTTGTTATTCCAGAAGAAAAAATTGTTGAAGTAAAAGATGGTGTAACTAAGGAAAAGATTAAAAAGATGTTTCCTGGTTATATATTAGTAGAAATGGTAATGACTGATGAAGCATGGTATGTAGTTCGTAATACACCAGGTGTTACTGGATTTATTGGTTCAAGTGGAAAGGGTGCTAAACCTACACCATTACAACCTCAAGAAGTTGATAAAATTCTTGGTAATATGGGTATTAGCAGAATTGATGTTGATAAAGAATTAACAGTAGGTGCTAAAGTTAAAATTAGTGCTGGACCATTCCAAGGAATGTTTGGTACTGTTGATTCAGTTGATATACCTAATCAAAAAGTTATGTTACTTGTTGATTTATTTGGTCAAGAGACATCAGTTGAAGTTGAACTAAGTCAAATAGAAAAAGCATAAAAACACTTGAAATATCAAATGCTTTATGTTATTATTTAGGGGCTATATTTAATTAATATAGATTTTGTGGGAAGCATGGTTTGCATTTATTAAAGCGGGAATCAAGCTATTTGGACCACACGCGAAAACTAAAAATATAGGAGGTGTTTTTCGTGGCAAAGGAAGCAATAAAGAAAATTAAAATTCAAATTCCAGCAGGAAAAGCAACACCAGCACCACCAGTTGGTACTGTATTAGGACCTGCAGGAATCAATCTACAAGATTTTTGTACTAAGTATAATGATGCTACTAGAGATAAGATGGGTGACATTGTACCAGTAGAAATATCTATTTATGATGATAGAAGTTTTGATTTTATTATTAAAACTCCACCTACAAGTGCTTTACTTAAGAAATATGCAAAAGTTCAAAAAGGTTCAGTTAAAGGATCTAAAGAAGTTGCTGGTAAAATTACTAAAGCTCAATTAAAAGAAATAGCAGAAATTAAATTACCAGATTTAAATGCATATTCAGTAGATGAAGCAATGAAAATTGTAGAAGGTACTGCTAAAAATATGGGAATTGCTGTAGAAGATTAATAGCAATTTTAATAAGTAATTTATCATATAGGTTTAACCTATGTGGAAGGAATTAAATAATCCGCTTTTACCACATAAGGAGGAAAGAAAATGAAAAAGAGAAGTAAGAAATATACTGAAGCTCTATCAAAAATTGAAAAGAACAAAGTATATTCAAAAGAAGAAGCTGTTAAGTTAGTAAAATTAACTTCTACTAGTTCTTTTGATGGTTCTGTTGAAGTTGCTATGAGATTAAATCTAGATACTAAAAAAGCAGATCAACAATTAAGAGGTGCTATTGTACTTCCAAAAGGAACTGGTAAAACAAAAAAAGTATTAGTAATAGCTAAGGGAGAAAAAGCTAACCAAGCAAAAGAAGCTGGAGCTGATTTTGTTGGTGATGTAGATATGTTAGAAAAAATTGAAAAAGAAAATTGGTTCGATTTTGATACTATGATTGCAACACCTGATATGATGCCACTTCTTGGTAAATTAGGTAAGGTTTTAGGACCAAAAGGTTTAATGCCAAATCCTAAAACTGGTACTGTAACTATGGATGTTGTTAAAGCAATTTCAGAAGTTAAAGCTGGACGTGTTGAATATAGAACAGACAGTTATGGTAATATTCATGCAGTTATTGGAAAAGTTTCATTCTCAGAAGAAGATTTATTAGCAAACTTAGAAGCATTCGTTTCACATATTATTAAAATTAAGCCTGCAACAGCAAAAGGTGAATATGTTAAGAATATTTCTATAGCTTCTACTATGGGTCCTGGAATTAAAGTTGAAAATAATTTTGACAAATAGGATTTTATAGTATATAATAAAGACAATTTGTTGGTGCCATAGACAGTAGGTAAAAAAATAAATCCTACCGAGGACTTTAATAAGTATTCAAAAGTTCTTTGGCTGTCTGGTTAAAGAACTTTTTTATGGCATCCCTAAATAGATTAAGGAGGTGTTTTATGGCAAGTGAAGCAATCTTGAAACAAAAGCAATTAGTAATTGATGAAATTAAAGATCGCGTACAATCTGCTAAGACTATCGTTTTATTCGATTATCGTGGTATCACTGATAGCGAAGCAAAAGAATTACGTTGTAAATTAAGAGAATCAAATTCTGATTATAAAGTATATAAAAATACTTTAATGGCTCGTGCTTTTAATGATTTAGGTATTGATTTAAATGAATCATTAACTGGGCCAAGTGCTTTTGCTTATGGTGAAGATCAAATCGCACCTATCAAGACATTGTCTGAATTCGCTAAAAGTCATCCAGCATTAGTTTTAAAAGTAGGGATTGTAGATGGAGAAAAGGCAGATCAAGCTAAATTGGCTGAATATGCTACAATACCATCAAGAGAAGGACTACTTACAATGCTTGCTGGTGGTATGATTGGTATTGCAAGAGACTTATCAATCTGTTTAGACTTATATAGTCAACAAAAAGAAAATTAATAAATAAAAATATATAGGAGGAAAAATAAAATGGCAAAATTAACAAGAGATGAATTTATCAGTAGTTTAAAAGAAATGACTTTATTAGAAATTAAAGAATTAGTAGATGCAATGAAGGAAGAATTTGGAGTTGATCCATCAGCTGTAGCTGTTGCTGCACCTGCTGCTGGAGCTGCTGCTGAAGAAGGACCAAGCACAGTTACTGTATCAATCGCTGATGCTGGAGCTGCTAAGGTAGCTGTAATTAAAGTTGTTAAAGAAATTACTGGTTTAGGATTAAAAGAATCTAAAGATATCGTTGATGCTAATGGTGTTGTTAAAGAAAATATTGCTGTAGCTGAAGCTGAAGAAATTAAAGCTAAATTAGAAGAAGCTGGAGCAACAGTTGAAGTTAAATAATAACATTATGAGTATTTTGGAATCACATTTGTGATTCTTTTTTTGTTTTATTTATTATATGTATTTTAAATTATTAGAAATATTTAGATAATAATAACAGCTTAAATAATAGATTTTAGCAAAATAATTAAAAAAATATTTGACATATATTAATATTTGTTGTATTATATGTTTCGAAAGGAAGAAAACTATATTATTTTTAAATGGTTTTCTTCTTCTTTTTTTGTCGAAAAGGAGTTAAAAATGGGGCAATATTTTACTAACGAGGAATTACCAAGTAAGGTAAAAAAAACTGAATGTTTTGTACTTGGTAATAAATTTACATTTTTAACCGATAATGGTGTTTTTTCAAAAGACGGTTTGGATTTTGGCAGTAGACTTCTTCTTGAATCAATCCCGCTTGAAGAGGTTGGAGGCAAAATTCTTGATATGGGTTGCGGTTATGGAGTATTTGGTATTGTTATTTCTAAAGTTACTTCTTCTCACGTTGATATGGTAGATGTCAATTTGAGAGCATTACATTTAGCTGAGAGAAATGCTAAAGAAAATGGCGTTTTTAATGTTAATGTTTTTCAAAGTAATGTATATGAAAATATTTCTTCAAAATACTCTTCCATTATTACTAATCCTCCGATAAGGGCTGGTAAAAAAGTAGTCTATGATATAGTGATGAATGCTAAGAATTATCTTTTAGATAATGGTAAGCTTTTTCTTGTGATTCGCAAAGAACAAGGGGCAAAATCGCTAATTATCGACTTGCAAAAAGTATATACTGTAGAAGTATTGAAAAAGAGTAAGGGTTTTTATATAATAAGATGCAGTTTGTAATTGACATCATTTTTGGTTTATGTTAATAATATAACTTGTCTGCTCATTATATGAGAATCTATAAAATATGTATGTGGGGTGAAAAATCGTGTCATATAAAATTGTAAAATGTGGTGACTATCGAAAGAGAAGAAATTTCTCTAAAATCAGAAATACCTATGAATTGAAAGATTTGTTGGAAATTCAAAAAAAATCTTATGACTGGTTTATCGAAACTGGTATTAAGGAAGTATTTGAGGATTTGTTTCCAGTAGAAAATTTCTCTGGAACTTTATCACTTGAATTTGGTGATTATCATTTTGATGAACCTCGTTATTCAATCAAAGAAAGTAAGGACCGTGAAACTACTTATTCTGCTCCTTTGAGAGTTGAAGTTCGTTTATTTAATCGTGAAACTGGTGAAGTAAAAGAACAAGAAATTTTCATGGGTGATATGCCAATAATGACAGATAGTGGAACTTTTGTTATTAATGGTGCTGAACGTGTAATTGTTTCTCAGTTGGTTCGTTCACCAAGTGTTTATTTCAATAGTGAAATAGATAAAAATGGTCGTGAATTAATCACTTCTCAAATTATTCCAACTCGTGGTACTTGGTTAGAATTTGAAACAGATGCTCGTGATGTTATGTATGTTCGTATAGATCGTACTAGAAAAGTTACTTTAACAACTTTACTACGTGCTTTTGGTTTATCAAGCGATGAAGATATTTTAAATATGTTTGGTGAAGATGACTATTTAAAGAATACAATAGCTAAAGATTCAACAAAAAATACAGATGAAGCATTAATTGAAATTTATGAAAAATTAAGACCAGGTGAACCAGCTACACTTGATTCATCAAAAAACCAAATTATTACTCGTTTCTTCGATGAATTTAGATATGATTTAGCTAAAGTTGGTCGTTATAAATTTAATAGAAAGTTAAGTGCTGCTGATAGATTACTTGATCAAACTGTTGCTGAAGATATTAAAAATGGTGAAGAAGTTGTAATTGAAAAGGGTACTAAAATTACAAAAGCTAATTTAGAAACTTTGAAGGAAGCTTTAGCTAGTGGTTTTGGTGTTTGTGAAGTAAAAGTAAATGAAGAATTAGATACTTATAATAAGGTTCAAGTAGTAAAAATTTATGATCCATCTGATAAGAAAAAGAAATTATTAGTTATTGGTAATGATCAAACTATTGATGTTAAACGTTTGACTATTTCTGATGTTTATGCTTCAGTTTCTTATTATTTGAATTTATTACGTGGTGTTGGTAACTTTGATGAAATCGATCATTTAGGAAATCGCCGTATTCGTCAAGTTGGTGAATTATTACAAAACCAATTTAGAATTGGTGTTTCACGTATGGAGAGAGTTATTCGTGAAAGAATGACTACTCAAGAAATGGAAGAAGTTACTCCAAAGACATTGATTAATATTCGTCCAGTAACTGCTGCTATGAAAGAATTCTTTGGTAGTTCCCAACTTTCACAATTCATGGATCAAACTAATCCAATTGCTGAACTTACTAATAAACGTCGTTTATCAGCTTTAGGACCTGGTGGATTATCTCGTGATCGTGCTGGTGTTGAAGTACGTGACGTTAACACTTCTCATTATGGACGTATTTGTCCAATTGAATCTCCTGAAGGACCAAATATCGGACTTATTACTTCTTTAGCAAGTTATGCAAAGATTGATGAATATGGATTTATTATGACTCCATATCGTAAAGTTGTTGATTGCCAAATAACAGATGAAGTTTGCTATTTGACTGCTGATGAAGAACTAGATTATATTATTTCTCAATCAACTGTGGGTACTGATGAAACTAATAAAATAATAGACGATTTAGTAAATGCTCGTTTCCATGGTGAAAATATTTTAGCAAAACCTGAACAAGTTGATTATATAGATGTTTCTCCTCAACAAGTTGTATCTGTTACAACAAGTTGTATACCATTCTTGGAACATGATGATGCTACTCGTGCTTTGATGGGGGCTAACATGCAACGTCAGGCTATGCCATTAATTAAAACAGAAGCTCCTTTTGTAGGAACTGGTGTTGAATTTATAGCAGCTAAGGATTCTGGTGTTGAAATTATTTGTAAAAAAGATGGTATTGTTGATTATGTTGATGCGAAACAAATAGTAGTTAAGACAAAAGATGGAAAAGATACATATCGTTTAGCTAACTTTGAATTAGCAAACTCTAGTATTTGTTCTCATCAAAGACCAATTGTTCATGTTGGTGATAAGGTAAAAGCAAATGTAACTGTTCTTGCTGATGGTAATTCAACAGATAAAGGTGAACTTGCATTAGGTAAGAATATGACTGTTGCTTTCATGACATTTAATGGTTATAACTATGAAGATGCTGTTATTTTGAATGAAAATTTAGTAAAAGATGATAAATATACATCTTTACATCTCGAAGATTATGAAATGCAATGTCGTGAAACTAAATTAGGACCTGAAGAAATAACTCGTGATATTCCAAATGTTTCAGAAGAAGCTCGTCGCAATCTAGATGAAAATGGTATTATCACAATAGGTACTGAAGTAAAAGAAGGAGATATCTTAGTTGGTAAAGTTACTCCTAAAGGTATGGCTGAACTTACTTCAGAAGAAAAATTATTACATGCAATATTTGGAGAAAAAACTCGTGAAGTTAGAGATACATCATTACGTGTACCACATGGTGGTGATGGTATCGTTCATGATATTAAAATTTATTCTCGTAAAGATAACGATGAATTACCTGCTGGTGTAAGTAAAGTAATTCGTGTATATATAATTCAAAAACGTAAGATTCAAGTTGGAGATAAAATGTCTGGACGTCATGGTAACAAAGGTGTTATTTCATTAATTCTTCCACAAGAAGATATGCCATATTTACCAGATGGTACTCCGGTTGATATTATGTTAAATCCACAAGGTGTTCCTTCTCGTATGAACTTTGGACAAATTCTTGAAATTCATATGGGTATGGCTTGTAAAAAATTGGGTGTTCATATTGCTACTCCAGTATTTGATGGAGCACATATTGATGATATTCAAGCAATGATGAAGGAAGCTGGAATGGATGAAGATGGTAAAACAGTATTATACGATGGTCGTACTGGTGAACCATTTGATCATAGAATTTCAGTAGGTGTTATGTATATGATTAAATTACATCACATGGTTGATGATAAATTACATGCACGTTCTACTGGACCTTATTCATTAGTTACTCAACAACCTCTTGGTGGTAAAGCTCAATTTGGTGGACAAAGATTTGGTGAAATGGAAGTTTGGGCATTGTATGCTTATGGTGCTGCCCATACTTTACAAGAAATTATTACTTATAAATCTGATGATGTAATTGGTCGTGTTAAAGTATATGAATCAATTATTAAAGGTCAAGAAGTAAGCCAAGCTGGTGTGCCAGAGGCATTCAGAGTTATGATGAAAGAATTCCAAGCTTTAGGATTAGATATTTCAATAATTGATGATAATGGTGAAACATTGGAGTTAAAAGAAATAGAAGAAGCTGAGGATAGAGAAGATAATCGTGGATCAATTGAAGAAGTAGAGTCAATTGGTGTTACAGAATTGGTACCAACTTCCGAAGAAGAATCTGTTGAAGATGAAGAAGAGGAAGAAGAAGAGTATGAAGATTTTATAGAAGAAGAATTTGCAGAAGATGCAGATTTTGAGGAAGGAGCTGAGTTTTAATGTTAGAAGTAAATAAGTTTGAGGCATTAAAAATAGGTATAGCTTCTCCTGAAAAAATTCGTGAATGGTCTTATGGTGAAGTTAAAAAACCAGAAACTATAAATTATCGTACTTTAAGACCTGAACGTGATGGTTTATTCTGTGAAAAGATTTTTGGACCTACAAAAGATTTTGAATGTGCTTGTGGAAAATATAAGCGTGTTCGTTATAAAAATATAGTTTGTGATAGATGTGGAGTTGAAGTTACACGTGCTAAAGTTCGTCGTGAACGTATGGGACATATTGAACTTGCTACTCCAGTCTCTCATATTTGGTTTTTCAAAGGTGTTCCTTCTCGTATGGGTCTTGTTCTTGATATGAGCCCAAGAGATTTGGAAGAAGTATTATACTTTGTTAGTTATGTTGTAATTGATAAAGGTAATGCACCTTTAGAAAATAAGCAAACATTATCTGAAAAAGAATATCGTGCATATTATGAAAAATATGGTACTGGTTTCAGAGTAGGAATGGGTGCTGAAGCAATTAAAGAATTATTAAAGAAAGTTGATTTAAAGAAAGATATAGATGAAATTTCTAAGGAATTAGAAACAGCTCAAGGACAAAAAAGAACTCGTTTATTAAAGAGACTTGATGTTTTAGATGCTTTCTATTCTTCTGGAAATAAGCCTGAGTGGATGATTTTAGATTGTATTCCAGTAATACCACCTGAACTACGTCCAATGATTCAACTTGATGGTGGTCGTTTTGCTACTAGTGATTTAAATGATTTATATCGTCGTGTTATTAATCGTAATAATCGTTTAAAGAAATTAATAGATTTAGGAGCGCCAACTATAATTATTCAAAATGAAAAACGTATGTTACAAGAAGCTGTTGATGCATTATTTGATAATGGACGTCGTGGTAGAAGTGTAACTGGTGCTGGAAATAGACCATTAAAATCTTTATCAAGTATGTTAAAGGGTAAACAAGGTCGTTTCCGTCAAAACTTATTAGGAAAACGTGTTGATTATTCTGGTCGTTCTGTTATCGTTGTTGGCCCATCATTAAAGATGTATCAATGTGGTATACCAAAAGAAATGGCACTGGAATTATTTAAACCACATGTTATCCATGGTTTAGTAGAAAAAGATATAGCACATAATATAAAAGCTGCTAAGAGATTAATTGAAAATCAAGATCCTGTTGTTTGGGATATTGTAGAAGAAGTAATTAAAGAGCATCCAGTTATGCTTAACCGTGCTCCAACTTTACATAGATTAGGTATTCAAGCATTTGAACCAATTCTTGTTGGTGGAAAGGCTATTCGTCTTCACCCATTAGTTTGTCCTGCATTTAATGCTGACTTTGATGGTGATCAAATGGCTGTTCACGTACCTTTAAGTGAAGAAGCACAAGCAGAAGCTCGTATGTTAATGTTAGGTTCTAACAATATTCTTCATCCAAAATCAGGAGATCCAATTGTTACACCTTCTCAAGATATGGTTTTAGGTAATTATTATATTACTATGGAAAAAGCTGGAGAAGATGGTGAAGGTCGTGTATTTAAAAATACTAATGAAGCTTTAATGGCTTATGAAAGAAGAGAATTAACTTTACATACACGTATTGCTCTTCCAGTTGATTCATTTAGACATAAATTATTTACTGAAAATCAAAAGGGCAAATATTTAGTTACAACAGTTGGTAAAATTAAATTTAATGAAATATTACCAGATTCATTTGCTTATATAAATGAACCATCTGATGATAATATTCAAAATATAACACCTAATAAGTATTTCTTGGAAAAAGGAACAAATATTCCAGAAGCAATAAAAGAAATGCCGCTAGTTAAGCCTTTTGCTAAAGGTACATTGGAAAAAATTATTGCACAAGTATTTAAGCGTTATAAGACTACTGAAACTTCAACAATGCTTGATAATTTAAAAGACTTAGGATTTAAATATTCTACAATTTCAGGTATTACAGTTAGTATGGCTGATGTTGAAATAAGTAAAAATAAACCTAAAATAGTTGCTGAAGCACAAAAAGTTGTTGATAAAATAAATAAACAATATAAACGTGGTTTAATAACTGAAGAAGAAAGATTTAATAAAGTTATCGAAACATGGAATGGAGCAACAGATGAAGTTAAAGCAGAACTTGAAGAAGTTTCACATACAGATGTTGATAATCCAATATTCTTGATGATGAACTCTAAAGCTCGTGGTAACATTTCAAACTTTACTCAAGTTGCAGGTATGCGTGGTATCATGGCTAAGCCAGATGGTACACCTGTTGAAATTCCTATCCTTTCAAACTTCATTGAAGGATTATCAGTAGCTGAATTCTTCTTATCTACACATGGTGCCCGTAAAGGTAGTGCCGATACAGCTTTGAAGACAGCTGATTCAGGTTATTTAACACGTCGTTTAGTAGATGTATCTCAAGATATGATAGTAAAAGAAGCTGATTGTGGTACTGATCAAGGTGTTGTTGTATGTGACTTCATTAATGAAAAAACTGGTACTGTAATTGAAAGTTTACGTGATCGTATTGTTGGTCGTTTTGCTAACAAGAAAATTATTAATCCAGAAACAAAAGAAGTTATTGTTGATAAGCTACAATTTATTACTGAATCACTTGCTGATAAAGTAATTGCTGCAGGAATAAAAGAAGTAGAAATTCGTACAATCTTAACTTGTAATACATCAAATGGTGTATGTCAAAAATGTTATGGTCGTAACTTAGCTACTGGTAACTTAGTTGAAATTGGTGAAGCTGTAGGTGTTATGGCTGCTCAATCAATTGGTGAACCTGGTACTCAGCTTACAATGCGTACGTTCCACTCTGGTGGTGTTGCACATGGTGGTGATGCCGATATTACTCAAGGTCTTCCTCGTGTACAAGAATTATTTGAAGCACGTAATCCAAAAGCAAAAGCTACAATTGCAGAAATTGATGGTACTGTTACTAAGATTAAGGAAGATCATGGTAAATTTAAGATTAGTATTACTAATAAACTAGAAACAAAAGAACATGTTACAAATTATGGTTCTAAGTTATGTGTTGAAAAGGGTACTGAAGTTGTTTGTGGTGATAAATTAACAGAAGGCGCTATTAGCCCTAAAGAATTGTTAGCAGTTACCGATCCAATAACTACTCAAGAATATATTTTGAAAGAAGTTCAAAATACTTATCGTTCTCAAGGTGTTGATATTTCAGATAAACATATTGAAATTATTGCACGTAGAATGATTTCTAATATTAGAATTGTTGAAAGTGGAGATACTCGTTTCTTACCTGGTAGTCTTGTTAACTTCAGAGAATTTACTGAAGGTAATAAAGACGCAATAATTAAAGGAAAGAAACCAGCTGTTGGTAAACCAGTATTACTTGGTATTACTAAAGCTGCTCTTGAAACAGATTCATTCTTATCAGCAGCATCATTCCAAGAGACTACAAGAATCTTAACTGATGCAGCTATAAAAGGAAAAATTGATCCATTATCTGGTTTAAAAGAAAATGTTATACTTGGTAAATTAATACCAGCAGGTACTGGTAGTAAAAGTTACCGTGATGTAGAGTATGAATTGAAAACAGAATTTATGGATGAAGAGCCTTTAGAAAAATTAGAAGATCAATTTATGGAGTAAGAGTAATCTTACTCTTTTTTTTCTTTTAAATTTGGTTTATAATATTAATAATAGGAGTTGTTGTAGTGTGAATAGTTTATTAATTTTTTTTGTTTTTCTATTTATTATAGTATTTTTATATGGTAAGTATTTATTGTTTGAAAAAATGCATATTGCTGGGTGGAAAGGATTAATTCCTATTTATAGTGAATGTTTATATTTTAAAAAGGGTAAAGTTAATCCAATCTTGGCTGCGGCTCCAATAGTTTCTTTTATTGTTTTTATTATATTTGGATTTCAATATAGTCAATCTAGAGAACTTTTGGGTATTTGTATTTTTTTCTCATTATTTTCTGTAATTTATTATTTAATGTTTTCATTAAAAGCTAATTATTATATTTGTCGAAAATTTAAATGTGGAAAAACGATGACTGCTTTATTAACATTTTTTCCATATATTGTTATTCCTATTTTAGGTATTAGTTCTGATTATAAGTGGCATGCTTTTGCTAAAGTAAAAGAAGGAATATTAACTGAAGATTTTTATGTTTCTAGAAAAGTATCTGTTGGTGAAATGTGTTTAACTAATGTATTTGCAATGATGTGTGTGTTAGCATCTATTTATATTTTTATTTATATTTTTGTAATTAATGTTCCTCAAGATTTAGTAAAATTACTTCTTTGGTCACCTGCTTTTATAATTGTTATAGTGATATTTGTTTCTATACTTGTTATAGGATTAACATTTGTTGATTATTATGCTAATAAAGAAATGAAAAAAAGGTAACTTTTTTTCTTTTTTTGAATAATCTTTAATAAGATATTGACTTTAATTTATTAAAGTGTTATATTATATCTGCTGATTAAATAGCTTTGCTTTTAGGCAAAGTTTTATTTAAGGGGTAAAATGATACACCTGGATATGTGTAAAGAAAGGAGATATATTTTATGCCTACTATTAACCAATTAGTTCATAAAAATCGTAAAGATAAGGTAAAGAAGAGTAAAGCACCAGTTCTTGGAGTTGGAATTAATACTATTCAAAAGAAAACTACTAGTGTTAGTTCACCTCAAAAACGTGGAGTTTGTACTCGTGTTGGTACAAAAACACCAAAGAAACCAAACTCAGCATTACGTAAGTATGCTCGTGTACGTTTATCAAATGGTAAGGAAGTTGATACATACATACCTGGAATTGGACACAATTTACAAGAACATAGTGTTGTTTTAATTCGTGGTGGACGTGTTAAAGACTTAATCGGTGTTCGTTATCATATTATTCGTGGTACCTTAGATACTGCTGGTGTTAAAGATCGCAAGCAAGGACGTAGTAAATACGGTGCTAAAAAACCAAAAGATAATAAATAATTAAATTGTTAAATAATGAAGGGAGGAAATTAAAATGCGTAAGAGACGTGCAGTGAAGAGAGACATTTTACCAGATCCAATATATAAGTCAAAAATAGTTGCTAAACTAATCAATACTATTATGTTAGATGGTAAAAAAGGAACAGCTCAATCAATAGTTTATGAAGCATTTGAAATAGTAAAGACTAAAAGTGGTAAAGATCCATTAGAAACATTTAATGCTGCTATGGAAAACATTAAACCACAACTTGAAGTTAAGAGTCGTCGTGTTGGTGGTTCTAACTATCAAGTACCAGTTGAAGTTACACCTGCGAGAAGTCAAGCTTTAGCACTTAGATGGTTAACTAAATATTCTCGTGAACGTGGTGGAAAAGGAATGGCTGATAATTTAGCTAATGAAATAATTGATGCATCAAATGGTACTGGAGCATCAGTTAAAAAACGTGAAGATACTCATAGAATGGCTGAAGCTAATAAAGCTTTTGCACATTATAGATGGTAGAAAGGGGTAAATTATGGCAAGAGATACGTCTTTAGAAAAGACAAGAAATATAGGAATAATGGCTCATATCGATGCAGGTAAAACTACTTGTACTGAAAGAATTTTATTCCATACCGGAGTTACTCATAAAATTGGAGAGACTCATGATGGTGAATCTCAAATGGACTGGATGGAGCAAGAACAAGAACGTGGTATTACAATTACTTCTGCAGCTACAACAGCTCATTGGAGAGATCATCGTTTAAATATAATTGATACTCCTGGACACGTAGATTTTACAATTGAAGTTTCTAGATCTCTACGTGTATTAGATGGTGCAGTTGCGCTTATAGATGCTCAAGCAGGAGTTGAACCACAAACTGAAACAGTTTGGAGACAAGCTTCTGAATTTAAAGTTCCAAGAATTATTTTTGCTAATAAGATGGACAAAATGGGAGCAAATTTTGAATATAGTTTAAAGACTATAAAAGATCGTTTAGGAGTAAATGCTAAACCTATAGAATGGCCAATTGGTGCTGAATCTGACTTTGATGGTGTAATTGATTTAGTTACTATGAAAGCTTATCATTATGATGGTCAACAAGCAGAAAATGCTCAAGAAATTGAAATTCCTGCTGATTTAAAAGATGTTGCTGCTGAAAAGAGAAATGAATTAATTGATGCAGTTGCTGAATTTGATGATGAAATGATGATGACTTATCTTGATGGTGGCGAAGTTACTGAAGAAATGATTAAACGTGCCATTAGAACAGGTACATTAAAAGCAGAATTTTTCCCTGTTATGTGTGGAACTGCTTTAGGTAATAAGGGTGTTAAATTATTACTTGATGCTGTTATTGATTATTTACCAAGTCCTTTAGACATAGACTCAGTTCAAGGAACTGATTTAGATGGTAATGAAGTAACACGTAAACCAAGTGATAATGAACCTTTTAGTGCATTAGCTTTTAAAGTTATGACTGATCCATTTGTTGGACGTTTAACATTCTTCCGTGTTTATTCTGGACATTTAAGCAGTGGTAGTTATGTACTTAACTCAAGTAAAGATGCAAAGGAAAGAATTGGACGTATTTTACAAATGCATGCTAATAATCGTAAAGAAATTACAGACGTATATACTGGAGATATTGCTGCTGCAGTAGGTCTTAAGAATACTAGTACTGGTGATACTCTATGTGATGAAAAGAAAGCTATTATTCTTGAAAGTTTAGTTGTTCCAGAACCAGTTATTCAATTAGCTGTTGAACCTAAATCTAAAAATGATCAAGATAAAATGGCATTAGCTTTACAAAAATTAGCTGAAGAGGATCCAACATTTAAAGTTCATACTGATCATGAAACTGGTCAAACTGTAATCGCTGGTATGGGTGAGTTACATCTTGATGTATTAGTTGATCGTATGAAACGTGAATTCCATGTTGAAGCAAATGTTGGTGCTCCACAAGTTGCTTATCGTGAAACAATTAAGCAATCTGCTGATTGTGAAGGTAAGTATATTAAACAATCAGGTGGACGTGGACAATATGGACATGTTTGGGTTAAATTTGAACCAAATCCTGATAAAGGATATGAATTTGTTGATCAAATCGTTGGTGGTGTTGTTCCTCGTGAATATATACCAGTAGTTGATAAAGGATTACAAGAAGCTTTACAAACAGGTGTACTTGCAGGATATCCTATGATAGATGTTAAGTGTACATTATTTGATGGTTCATACCATGATGTAGACTCTAACGAAATGGCTTTCAAGATTGCAGCAAGCTTTGCATTAAAGGAAGCTAAAAATAAATGTAAACCAGTATTACTAGAACCAATTATGAAAGTAGATGTTACAACACCAGAAGAATATTTTGGTAATGTAATGGGTGATTTAACTTCTCGTCGTGGTAAACCACTTGGACAAGAAGCTCAAGGTAATGCTATTAAGCTTAGTGCTATGGTTCCACTTTCAGAAATGTTTGGTTATGCTACTAACTTACGTTCTAATACACAAGGTAGAGCAACATTCGTAATGTTCCCAGATCATTATGAAGAAGTACCTAAAAATATTTCTGAAGAAATTATTAAGAAAAGTGGAAATTAATTAAATTAGTATCAAAATAGTTGAAAAACTTTCAATTATTAGATAAAATATATGTTGTATATGAAAAAGGAGGAAAAATAAAATGGCAAAAGAAAAATTTGATCGTTCAAAACCACATGTTAACATTGGTACAATTGGACACGTAGATCATGGTAAAACAACAACAACTGCTGCTATTACTAAAGTATTAGCTGGTAAAAACGGTAACCAAGCTGTTGAATTCGCTAATATCGATAAAGCACCTGAAGAAAGAGAACGTGGTATTACTATTAATACTGCACATGTTGAATATAGTACTGATAAGAGACATTATGCACACGTTGACTGTCCAGGACATGCTGACTATGTAAAAAATATGATTACTGGTGCAGCTCAAATGGATGGTGCAATCTTAGTTATTGCTGCAACTGATGGTCCAATGGCTCAAACTCGTGAACATATCTTACTTGCTCGTCAAGTTGGAGTACCAAAAATGGTTGTTTTCTTAAACAAATGTGATATGGTTGACGATGAAGAATTATTAGACTTAGTTGAAATGGAAATTCGTGACTTATTAAACGAATATGGTTATGAAGGTGACGATACTCCAATTATTAGAGGTTCTGCTTTAAAAGCTCTTGAAGGTGATGCAGAATGGACTAAGAAAATTGAAGAACTTATGGATGCTGTTGATGAATGGATTCCAACTCCAGAAAGAGATAATGAAAAACCATTCTTAATGAGTATCGAAGATGTATTCACAATCACAGGACGTGGTACAGTTGTTACTGGTCGTGTTGAACGTGGACAATTAAAACTTAACGATGAAGTTGAAATCGTTGGTATTAAAGAAACTAAAAAGACAGTTGTTACAGGAATTGAAATGTTCCGTAAACAATTAGACTATGCTGAAGCTGGAGATAATGCTGGTGTATTATTACGTGGTATTTCTCGTGAAGAAGTTGAAAGAGGACAAGTTCTTGCTAAACCAGGATCAGTTACTCCACATCATAAATTCAAAGCTTCTGTATATGTATTAAGTAAAGAAGAAGGAGGACGTCATACACCATTCTTTGCAAATTATCGTCCACAATTCTACTTTAGAACTACAGATGTAACTGGTGTTATTACTTTACCAGAAGGTGTTGAAATGGTAATGCCAGGTGATAACGTTAATATTGAAGTTGAATTAATTCATCCAATTGCACTTGAACAAGGTACAAAATTCTCTATCCGTGAAGGTGGACGTACTGTTGGTGCTGGTAACGTTACTGAAATTATTGAATAATATAATAAAAAAAGAATCATTAATTTGATTCTTTTTTTATATAAAAAGACGATTACTCGCCTTTATTAAAACTTTTATATAAATTATAAGCAAAATTATTTAAGATAATATCAAATTCACCTATATACTCAGTTACTAATGAATTAAATCCTAATTTCATTTCGTTTAATCCACTATATTTATTTTCTTTTTCAAATTCTCCAACTATACCACCTAAATTTACATATTTATATCCTTTACTTAAGCAATTGCAAATTAATTGCCATTTTAATAAATAGTTTGCATTTAAAGATGAATATTTTTCATCAATACCTTCACAAAGGATGAATGCAGCATTATCATAGTTAATAACAATTGCTCCACCGATTGGTATTCCATTTGGATAACTTTTTATTAATTCAGTTGCGGTTAACATGTTATTTTTATATACTTCAAGTAATTTGTCAGATTCTATTTTTTTATTTAAAATCAAATCATTATCTATAGCATCTTGATTACTGCTTTGTATTTGTTCTGATAATTGTTCATTATTTTGCATTTCTCTTTCATAGGTTTCTCGGCTATTTATGATAAACGTTTCGGTATTTATCTTTGCATAATAAATGTTTATATTGTTACCATAGTTTTGACATAGTTGTTCATAATATTTAATTGGATATTTTTCTTTTCTTTTAATAAATTCATATAAATCAGTTACATCGTTATTAGGGTCAATACTAATTTCAATTCCTGTAGCTGCTGCTTTTCTTATTTTATTTCTAGTTCTTTTATCAAAACTATCAAATAGGGATTGCTGATCCTTATTTAATAGAACTAATGCTTCCCATCTTGGTTTTTCATTTTCAAAATATAAATTTTTTCCTTTGTATTTAAACGATGCTTCTTTTAAATTTTTTAATATTTCTTCTTCTTGTCTATTTAAATTAATAATGGCACCTTCATTATTTCTTACACTTATTGGAATATACGGATCCATTCTTAATAGCATGAATCCTTGCTTATTAAGTAGTTGTTTTAATTTTTCGGCCATTTTTTTTGTTTCAATTTTATCATCATAATCAAATAGAATTCCATGTGGAGCATATGCTATTTTATAGCTCATAAAAATAGTTTTGTACATAATTAGTGTTGCTCCAATAAGTGAGTTTCTTTCATCAACAAATCCTAAATAGTGTATATTGTAACCAAATTTTTTCATAGTATTTGCATATGCAGATGTTTGATAAAAATTTCGATATTTATGATTACTTGTATATCTATCAAATTGATTAGCGTTTAGTGTAACTATTTTCATGTTTCTAGCTCCTTTCTATATTTTTTTATTATTATAACATATTTTTAAATTTTCTTTCAATATTACTATAATATTTTCTGTGGTTAAATATCATATTTAGTAGTATAATTATATTGGTGATAATATGTTTGAAAATAATAAAGTATTTATTTTAGGATTAGCTAGGAGTGGTTATCAGGCTGCTAAAACTTTGATTTCGAGGGGAAATGAAGTTATTCTTAATGATGGAAAAGACGAAGAAAAATTGGATAAGGATCAAATAGAAGAATTAAGATCTTTGGGGGTTAAACTTGTGTTTGGTGATCATCCTGATGATTTACTTGACGATACATTTGACTATTTGATAAAAAATCCTGGTGTGCCAATAGATCATAAGTATGTATTGAAAGCCAGAGAATTAGGTATTGAAGTAATTAATGAAGTTGAGATGGCTTATAGGTTATTACCAGAAGGTGTTAAATTAGTTGGAATAACTGGTACTAATGGTAAGACTACTACGACTACACTTACGTATAATATTTTACATGAGGCTTTTGGTGAAAAAGTATTTTTAGCGGGTAATATTGGATTTCCATTATGCAGTATTTTGGATAAAGTAAAAACTGAAGATATAATAGTAATGGAAGTATCTTGTCAGCAATTAGAAAACTTAAGTACGTTTAAACCTAATATAGCTGTAATGACTAATTTAAGTCCTGCACATATAGATTTTTTAAAGAGTTATGAAAATTATAAACGTGTAAAGGCCAAATTATTTAAAAATCAAACTTCTTCTGATGTTGCAATTTTGAATATTGAAAATGAAGACGTTATGAATGAAACTAAAGATATAAAATCAACTGTAAAGTATTTCTCAAGTGTTAAAAAGATAAATGGTACATATTTGGATAATGGTAAAATATGTTATTATGATAGTGAAGTAATGGATACTGATAATATATTTATAGCTGGTAAACATAATTTAGAAAATTGTATGGCTGCTATAATGGTTGCTAAAGAATTTAATATTTCTGATGAAATTATTAATAAGGTAATTAGTGAATTTAGGGGAGTTGAGCATCGTTTAGAATATGTAGATACTGTAAATAATGTTCAATTCTATAATGATACAGAAGCAACAAATATTAAATGTACACAAATAGCTTTATCTTCTTTTGAAAAGCCAATAGTTTTAATTCTAGGTGGCTTAGAAAGAAATCAAGATTTTAATGAGTTAAATGATTATATGAAAAATGTTAAGGCAATTGTTGGTATTGGTCAATGTCGTAATAGGGTATTAGAATTTGGAAAAAGTTTAAATATTCCTACTTATATTTATGAACATTTAGTTGATGGCTTTGATAAGTGTGTTGAGGTTTCTGAACCTGGAGATATAGTTTTACTTAGTCCAGCTAGTGCATCTTGGGATCAATATAAAGAATGTGAAGTAAGAGGAAAAGAATTTAAAGATAAAGTGGAGGAATTAAATAATGAAAATTAAAGATATTAAAGCTAGAGAAATTTTAGATTCAAGAGGTAATCCTACTGTTGAAGTGGATGTAATTTTAGAAAATGGTATTTTAGGTAGAGCAGCAGTACCTAGTGGTGCTTCTACTGGCGAAAGAGAAGCTTTAGAAATGCGTGATGGTGGTAATAGGTACAATGGTAAAGGCGTTTTAAATGCTGTTAAAAATGTTAATACAGTAATTCGTGATAAAGTAATAGGGATGGATGCTAGTAATCAGAGAGAACTAGATTACGCCATGATTGAGTTAGATGGTACTAAGACAAAATCTAATTTAGGGGCTAATGCAATATTGGGTGTTAGTATGGCAGCTTTAAGAGCAAGCGCTATTAATGAGGGTAAAAATTTGTATGAATATATTGGTAATGGTAAAACACTACCTGTTCCTATGATGAATATTTTAAATGGTGGTGCTCATGCTGATAATAACTTGGATTTTCAAGAGTTTATGATTATTCCACAAAGAGATACAATTCATGAAAGAGTACGTGTTGGTTCTGAAGTTTTTCATAGTTTGAAAAAAGTTTTAAATGACAAAGGATATTTTACTGGTGTAGGTGATGAAGGCGGTTTTGCTCCTAATTTAGGGTCAAATAAGGAAGGATTTGAATTAATAGTAGAAGCTATTAAAAAAGCTGGTTATGAGCCCGGTAAAGATGTTAAATTGGCTATTGATGTAGCTGCTTCTGAATTTTATGATGATGGAGTTTATCATGTTGATGGTAAAGAATTATCAACTACTGAATTAATAGATTTTTATGAGGAATTAATTAATACATATCCTATTATTTCTATTGAAGATCCTGTTGATGAAAATGATTGGGATGGATTTGTTGCTGTTACTCAAAAATTAGGTGATAGAATTCAATTAGTTGGTGATGATTTATTTGTTACTAATAAAGAATATTTACAAAAAGGTATTGATTTAAGGGCAGGTAATGCAATTTTGATTAAAGTAAATCAAATTGGTTCAATAACTGAAACAATTGAAACTATTAATTTAGCTAAAGCAAATGGTTATAAGACAATAATTTCTCATCGTAGTGGTGAAACAGAAGATACTACAATAGCTGATTTAGCTGTTGCGTTAGACTTAGGCCAAATAAAGACTGGTTCTATGTCTCGAACTGATAGAATTTGTAAATATAATCAGTTGATGAGAATTGAAGAAGAATTGAATTAGTTTATTGACAAAATTCTAAATTTATAATATTATACTTTCATATTAAATCAATTGAAAGACCATAATTATATTAGCTCTTATGTTTAGTGAGTTGGTGATAGTGAAAAACCAATCTTAATCTAATATAATTCCTACCTTTCTTAGAGAAGTTTATCTTCCGGTGGTTACATCGTTAAAAAAAAGAGTAAAATTAAGGATGGTACCGTGCTTTTGCACTCCTTTGGTATCATTCTTTTTGTTTGGAGGTTAATTATGAAAAATGAAGCAATTACTAGTAGAGATGTTGACTTTGCTAAATGGTATACTGATGTTGTTAGAGCTGCTAAATTAGCTGATTATACATCAGTTAAGGGATGTATAGCAATAGAACCAAATGGTTATGCTATTTGGGAAAAAATGCAGGAAATTTTAGATAAAAAGTTTAAGGAGTTGGGACATGTTAATTGTCAAATGCCACTTTTAATTCCTGAAAATTTATTAAAAAAAGAATCAGATTTAGTAGAAGGCTTTGCACCTGAAGTAGCTTGGGTTACTGAAGGGGGATCAAAAAATTTAGAAGAAAGATTTGCTATTAGACCAACTAGTGAAACACTATTTTGTGATTATTATTCAAAACATGTTAAATCTTATCGTGATTTGCCAATGCTTTATAATCAATGGTGCAATGTTTTGAGATGGGAAAAAGAAACAAGGCCATTTTTAAGAAGTCGTGAATTTTTATGGCAAGAAGGTCATACTTTACATGCTACTGAAAAAGAAGCTATTGAGGAAACTGATAGAATGATGGAAGTTTATAAGTGGTTTCATAATGAGATATTAGCTATTCCATCTATAGTTGGTAAAAAAACTGAAAAAGAAAAATTTTCTGGAGCTGAATATACTTTGACAAATGAAGCTATGATGTATAATGGTGTTGCTTTACAAGCTGGTACTAGTCATTATTTTGGTCAAAAATTTGCTAAGGCTTATGATGTTAAATTTTTAAATAAGGAAAATAAAGAAGAATATGTTTATCAAACTTCTTGGGGTACTACTACTCGTATGATTGGTGGTTTAATTATGGTTCATAGTGATGATTATGGATTAGTATTACCACCTAGAATTGCACCAAAGCAAGTAGTTATTATTCCAATAGGAAAAAATGATAAGGTTGTTGAATTAGCTAAACAATATAAAGAAAAATTATTAGCAAATGGTATTGTTGCTTATATTGATAATAGTGAAAAATCCCCAGGATTTAAATTTGCAGAAGCGGAAGTTAATGGAATACCTGTTCGTATAGAATTAGGTGAAAGAGATTTAAATGATGGTAAAATCACTTTTGCTAGACGTGATACTCGTGAAAAGATAGTAGAGAGTAATGATATTGATGTTGTTCTTTATGTTAAAGAATTGTTGGAAACAATTCAAAATGATATGTATAAAAAAGCAAAAGAACGTAGAGATAAATTTACATTTGAGGCTCATAATCTAGAAGATATGGAAAAAATATTAAATACTCAACCAGGATTTATTCACGCTATGTGGTGTGGTGATGTAGATTGTGAATTAAAAATAAAAGAAATAAGAGGTTGCAAATCAAGATGCATTTTAGAAGATGCTCCTAAAATAGATGAAAAATGTGTATGTTGTGGAAAAGAAGCAAAGCATCATGTTGTTTGGGATATTCAATATTAGGTAATTCTTGCTAAAATAATAGATTTATGATATTATATTGTTGTTATTTATGGAGGTGTCTATGGAAACCGTATTATTAATTATATCAATTTTATTAATTGTTATTGTACTTCTACAAAGTAGTAAGGCTGAAAATGCTGCTCAAATACTTTCTGGTGGTTCTTCTGACTTATTCGCAAGAAGAAAAGAACGTGGCTCAGAATTATTTATAAGTAGATTGACTTTATTGTTAGGTCTTTCATTCTTTGTAATTTGTCTAATAGAAATGTTTGTTTAAAAAGGTTTTTGCCTTTTTTTATTTTGTAAAAAAGTACTAGTTATATTGCAAAAAATAAAGTATAATGTATTTATAGGGTAAAAGGGTGATATTATGCAAAATACTATGAGAGAAGACATTATTAATATTTTGAAAAACAGTAATAAGGCATTAGACTTATATGAGTTATCTGATCTTTTAAATATCAATAATGTAAATGATACAAAGCATTTAAGTGATGAGCTTAGAAAGTTGGAAGATGAAGTTATTATATATCATTCTAATAAAGATAAGTATATGATGCTTGATAAGAGTCATTTAAGAAAAGGTATAATGCGTGTTAATAAAAAGGGTTTTGGTTTTGTAGAAGTTGAAGATTTACCAGACGATATATATGTGTCAGCTACAGATATTAATGGCGCTATACATGATGATATTGTTTTAGTTGAAATAACAAGTAAAATGACTCTAGACCGTTTAGAAGGTAGAGTTTTGAAAGTAATCAAGCGTCAAGTTGAAAAGTATATAGGTGAAATTAGCTTTGATAATAAAGGAAAAGGACATATTAAATTAGATAATAATAAAATAAAACTTAATATTGAAATTCCTAAAGATAAAACTTTAAATGCAGTTGATGGTCATAAGGTAGTAGTTGAACTGGTTAAAAAGTTAAATAATAATATGCGTTATGAAGGTAAAGTTACAGATATAATTGGTCATAAAAATGATCCGGGTGTTGATATTCTTTCAATAATTTATAAATATAATATAAATACTGAGTTTCCTGATGATGTAAAAGAGGAAGTAAAAAATATTCCTATGGAAGTTTCCCCAGAAGAAATGAAAGGTAGAAGAGATTTACGAGATGTAACTATTTTTACTATAGATGGCGATGATACAAAAGATATTGATGATGCTATATCAATTGAAAAATTTTCTAATGGTAATTATAAATTGGGTGTACATATTGCTGATGTTAGTTATTATGTTAAAGAGGGTTCACCTCTTGATAATGAAGCTCAGGAAAGAGGTACAAGTGTTTATTTAGTTGATCGTGTTATTCCGATGTTACCTCATGAATTGTCTAATGGTATTTGCTCATTAAATCCTAATGTTGATCGTTTGGCAATTTCTTGTGTTATGGAATTTGATCAAAATGGAAAACAAGTAAATTATGAAATTTTCCCTAGTGTTATTAGATCGAGAATTCAAATGACTTATAAAAAGGTAAATAGTATTTTGGAGAAAAATGAAGTTCCAGAAGGATATGAACCTTATGAAAATGATTTAAAATTAATGGCTGAACTTGCTCAAATATTACGTAAAATGAAAAATAAGAGAGGTTATATTAACTTTGATATAGATGAGGCTAAAATTTTAGTAGATGAAAATTGTCATCCTACTGAAGTTACACTTAGAAATCGTGGAACAGGCGAAAATTTAATAGAAGATTTTATGATTGCGGCAAATGAATGCGTTGCTACTCATATTTATTTTATGAATTTACCATTTATTTATCGTGTTCATGAAACTCCAAAGGAAGATGGAATTAAAAGTTTCTTAAGTTTTGTTAGTAATTTGGGGTATTCTATAAATGCTGATATAAAAGATTTAAGACCTACTACTATGCAAAATATTTTAAAGGCTTTAGAAGATAAACCAGAATATAAAATATTATCAAGCTTACTACTTAGATGTATGCAAAAAGCGGTATATAAACCAGAAAATTTAGGACATTATGGTTTGGCTAGTACATGTTATACACATTTTACGTCACCAATAAGGCGTTATCCTGATACAACAGTACATCGTTTATTAAGAACATATTTATTTGAAAATAATATCGATACTCCTACAATGAAAAAGTGGGAAGAAAAATTAGTTTATATTGCTGAACATTCCTCATCTAGAGAACGTGCTTCTATCGATTGTGAAAGAGAAGTAGAAGAAATGAAAATGGCTGAATATATGGAAGATCATATTGGAGAAGAATATGAAGGTATGATTTCAACAATAACTAATTTTGGTATGTTTGTACAATTGGATAATTTAATTGAAGGTTTAGTTCCTTTGAGAGATATGCCTGACTTTTTCCATTTTAATGAAGAAAGAATGACATTAACTGGTGAAAAAAGTCATGTAATCTATTCAGTTGGTGAAAGATTGATAGTAAAAGTTGTAAGAGCTTCAAAGGAAGAAAAAATTATTGATTTCGAAGTAGTTAGGAAGGTATAAGTATGGCAGTAAGAAGAAAAATTAAAAGAAAGTTTAAATTGTGGGTTAAGGTGTTTTTGATTTTTCTTCTTTTTTTGCTTATAAAAATAGCTTTTTTTAATGATAATTTATCAAAAAAAAATAAGAATATTGATAAACCAAAGCCAGAAAAAGTAGAGGTAAAAAAGCCTAAAGAGTATACAGCAACATTGTTTATGGTAGGCGATGCATTGATTCATTATGGTGTTTATCATGATGCATTAAAAAGTGATGGAAGTTATGATTTTAAACCAATGCTTGAGTATATAAAACCTATTTCTTCTAAATATGATTTAGCTTATTATAATCAAGAAACAATTTTAGGTGGTAGTGAATTGGGTTATTCTAGTTATCCGCGTTTTAATTCTCCTTCTGAAGTTGGTGATGCGTTTATTGATGCTGGGTTTAATCTAGTTTCTTTAGCTACTAATCATACAATGGATAAAGGTGAAACAGGTGTTTTAAATTCTGTTAATTATTGGAAATCGAAAAAAGATGTAGTAACATCAGGACAATGGTCATCTTTTGAAGATAGAAATAATATGGTTCAAAAGATTTATGAAGTTAATGGTATAAAATATGCATTTTTTTCTTATACTACATGGACAAATGGATTAGAAACTCCTGTGGGAAAAGAATATTTAAATAACGTATATTCACCTGAAAAGGCTAAGAATGATATAGAAGCAGTAAGAGATAAAGTGGATGTAGTTTTAGTTGCTATGCATTGGGGAACTGAATATTCTTTTGGTGTAAGCAGTAAACAAGATGAAATTGCTAATTACTTGTCAAATTTGGGTGTTGATATTATAATAGGAGCACATCCACATGTTGTTGAATCATTAGAATATATTAATGATGGTAAAACTTTTGTTATATATTCATTGGGTAATTTTATATCTGATCAAGGAGATATTGATAATTTAACAGGGTTAATGATGGAACTTACTATAAAAAAAGTTGTTGATGTTGATGATTCTGTTAAAGTTTCAGTAATAAATCCAAAAGCTGATTTGATATATACAAAAGATCATAAGAATTTTAAAGTTATACCATATTCAAAATTAGACAATACTATTCTTAATAATTATCAGGGTTATTATGATAAATATAAAAAAATTGTTAATGAATTTTATCCTGATTTGACATGGGGACTTACTTGGGAGTGATAAAATGGAAATTTTAAATAGAAAAGCTAATCATGATTATTTCATTGAAGAAACATATGAGGCTGGTATTGTACTTACTGGTACAGAAATAAAGTCAATTAGAGCCGGAAATTGTAATATTAAAGATTGCTATGGAATAATAAAAAATAATGAAGTATATCTTTTAAATATGTATGTCGGACAATATAAGGAAGGTAATATTTTTAATCATGAAGAAACACGTAATAGAAAATTGTTATTACATAAAAAAGAAATAAAAAAATTATCCAATGCTATTGAGGTTAAGGGATTAACTTTAGTACCTTTGAAATTATATTTTAAAAATAATAGATTAAAAGTAGCATTAGGTGTTTGTAAAGGTAAAAAAGACTACGATAAAAGAGAATCTATTAAAGAACGAGATTTAAAACGAGAAGTTCAAAGTAATTTGAAAAATTATTAACTTTAAGTTCTATTAATTGTTATTTATATACATTAATTTTAATAAGAAATTTGTAAAAATTTCTTTTTTTTTATACAACTAGAATTATTTTGCTTTTTATGATATAATTACTTCACATGGGGCTGACATGGTTTCGACGGGAATATTTGAGCACAGATGGCAAGTCGAATGTCCACGTCACGGACACAAAAAAATAAACGCAAACAAAATTAAAAACGCAGTAGCTAATATGTTTGGTTCTCGCCAAGCTGTTGCTTTTGCCTAATAATATAAGGCCTGCACTTTCATTTATCTTTATCCACGTAGATTTTTGAAGGTTCATTTTTAGTGGAATATAGCTATTTTTTGCCTGAAAAATAGAAAGAATTTAAGGCTGGTATATTGACTTGGTCGTTAATTACTTGGTTGATATATGAGAATAATTAGTTAACTAAGCTTGTAGAGGTTTGTGTAGCTTTATTTTCGGACAGGAGTTCGATTCTCCTCAGCTCCACCAATAGTAAAATAGTCAAAATTGACTTTATATAAAATAGAGAATTTTAATAATAAGTTCTCTTTTTCATTATTATTTAATATTTTGTTTATGTAGGTAAATGAAAACTAACTATTTTAGCCGATTTTTATAGTTTTTTGTATAATGATTTTATAAAGTATTAAAAATATGGTATATTTGTTCATATTGGGGGATTAATATGTATTATTGTTTTGATAAAAATATAAACTTTGAATATACAAGTAATGAAATTAAACGAGCTCGACAAAAAGAAAATCTTCTTTTTTATGATTCAGAAAGAAAGGAGTTTTTTGATGAAAATAATCATTTAATTGATATTAGTAGTTCTGTTATATTTCCAAGAACAGGTAGCATTCAAGTATTTGATATGAATGAATCAATAGTAAGTCATGGGGGATTACCTGTTGTTAGTAATGAAGACATTAAAATGATATTAGAGTGGCCAAAATATATAAAATTGAAAAGAAAAATGGAAATTGTAAAAGGCAGTGACTTGTTAGATAATCAAAATGTATTACGAATAATAAATGAATATGGTGATAATATATTTATAAAAACCAAAAATAAAGATTTTAGTGATGTTATAGATAGTAAAATATTGTTAGATGAAAATACTAATTTTTTTAAAGCGTTATTATTGCATCAAGATGATGATTTTATAATAAGTGATTTTGTAAATATATGTTGTGATGAAAAAGGACTAATTGAATACAGATGTTTTGTATTAGATGGACAAGTAGCAAATATATCTAGAATTACATATGATATTCTTCATAAAATTTCAGAAGATGATGTTGAAAATATTAAATCAATTGTTAAAAGTATACCGAGTTATTTTCCTAAATATTATGTTGTTGATTTATTTTCTTATCTTGATGAATCAAGTAATAGGCAAATGGATATAGTAGAGTTTAATCCAATACATGCTTCGGGTATATATTTATATAATTCAATATATGATATTAGAGAGGAGTTAACTCATCAAAATGTAGATGATGTTTCACTTGAATTTGCTGACAGATTTGATGATTTTAACACTAGTGGAACTTTAATAAATGATAGGCAAAATCTTGTTGATGTACCTAATAGTTTTTCTAGTGATTTAAGGAGTATTTGTTATATGGGGATACCTGGTGTAATACATATGAGTGGAAAATTGTCTAGAGATATGTATGGTAAAAATAGTAGTATATTTAATTTGGATAGTTTTACACCTTTTGAAGAATCTGATGATAGTTCTTTAGAAAATACTGATTTTTCAAATGTTCTATATGTTAAAACTGATAATAAAAAAATTTAATATATATTTTTTGACATGAAATTTTGATTGTGATATTATATTTAGCAATATTGAGGTGAGTTTTATGAGTGATTTAACATTAAAAGTAATAAATACATCTATTGAAACTGCTTCTGATGCGGGTATGTCAACAAAAGGAATAACTGATACTCATCATAGTTTTGCTCAGTTATATGAATGTAGAACTATTCTTTTTGCGATAGTTTGCAATAATAATCCTGATATTGCTTGGAAATCTAAAAAGCATTATGATGAAGAGAATGATCCTATGTTTAATGGTGATTTTATTGCTGGAATTAATACTCCTAATGGTTCAGTTACTTTTCATTTAAAACTAAAATATTGGGATTATTTTAATGTTCCTGAATTGGAAAGAGCTTTAAAATATGATGGACATAGTGTAGAAGAAAATATTGAAAGATTGGAGTCATTATTGCCAAATAAAGAAAAAGAAAAAATATATAAAAAGAAAATGAATTATTAAATTAATTCATATTTTTTTTATTTTTGGTTATGTTATTAATAGTATAATTTTTGACATATAATTTTGATTGTGTTATTATATTAGGCATTCAGGGAGTGATAACATGAAGAGTGATGTATTACCGTCGATTAGACGTGTAGTTAAAATAGTATTTTTAATTTTGATTATAGTTTTAGTATTATATGCTTATAGATATAATAAAATTTATAATAGTATAGGTGTTTCTGTTGCAGATTCAGTTGTAATAGAATATGGTACACCTAATTATGATATTAATAAACTAGTAAATAAGGTTGATGGAAAAATAGTTTCTGTTAGTAATGATATAGAAACTGATGAAATAGGTTTTCAGGAAGTAGTTTTGAAAGTTTCAAAGGGTAAAGTTACTAGAGAAGTTCCAATTACTGTTGAAGTAAAGGATACTACTGGTCCAGAAATTGATTTGGGCGATAATATTACTATTGATCAGGGTGATTCTTTTGATTATCTAAATAATATCAATTCTATTTTAGATGAAGTTGATGGTGATCTTCCATACATTAATTATTCGGATATTACTGATGAATCTGTTGGATATTATTCTATAGAAACTGATTTTAATAATATGATTCCTGGGGATTATACTGTTAAAGTCGTTGCTGTTGATAAAAATGGAAATAAAACGGAAAAATCATATGATGTAGTTGTTAATGCGCGACCAATTAATGATCAGCTTATAAATATTGCTTATTCTTTAATTGGTAGTCCATATGTTTCTGGTGGTAATAGTCCGAGTGGTTTTGATTGCAGTGGTTTTGTGCAATATGTATACAAAATGGTTGGAATTTCTATTAGCAGAAGTAGTAGTACTCAAATGTATGATGGTGTAGCTGTAAATTATTCAGATATAATGCCAGGGGATATTATTAACTGGGGACATAGTTCTGGAGTTGCTACTCATTCAGCATTATATGTTGGAAATGGATTAATGATTCATGCGACAAATCCAAGTCAGGGAGTTTTACTTAGCAATGTTGCTGCTTGGGAAAGAGGTTCTGCTGATAAAATTATTGGAGTAAGAAGAATTAAGTAGAAATAAAATTATTTCTACTTTTTGTATAAAATTTTATTTTTTGCTTATCCTATGTATAGGAGGAAGATATATGGAAACATTGCAAAAAGTGTTATTAGTTATTACAATTATTGGTGCTGTTAATTGGGGTTTGATTGGATTATTAAATTTCAACTTAGTAGCTGCAATTTTTGGTGCCGATAGTTTATTTTCTAATATTATTTATACACTAGTTGGTATAAGTGGACTTTTCAATATTGGTATATTATTTAATCATATTGAAACTAAATAGAGAGCTTTGCTCTTTTTTTTTCTCTCATTATTGGTTGATAATTTTTTTCTAAAATGATATGATATATAGTAAGATAGGGGTGGCAAATTGAGATGATGATTACTTTTTTTAGAGATATATTAGTTGGACCTCTTTATATTATTGTTTCTATAGTTTCTATTGTTTTAATTTGTGTGTGTATTTCCCTTATCAAAAAGAGAAATTTAAAAGCAAAAGAAGCAAAAAAGAAATTTGATGAATCGCATGTTGTTTTGCTTGGCTCTGACGGAAAAAAAGACTCTGTTACAGTTTCTTTAGATGGTGTTTCTACTAGTTCTGATTCTTTACAAGCTGTTAATGAAACACAGATTATGGAAGCTGCTGTTCCTGCTAATTTTGTGGATGTACCTCCAGAAATTGTTAAAACACCAATATCTAAACCTGTCGAACCTGAAAAACAAAAAACGACACTTCCAAAAGCTACAGTTATGATTAATCCTATGGAAGTGGCTGCTGTTTCTGAAACTTTGAATGTACTTGGTTCTAAGCAAAAATCATTTGATGATGCTCTTAATAATAATGTTGATGCTGATAATACTACATTGAATCAGCAACCATCAGATACTGTTGTTGATAATAAAACTATTAGTTAGAAACTTTACTAATTTTTAAATTTTAGATATACTATTATAGTGACTTTAAAGGAGACGATGTAATGACAATAACTTTAACAGATATCATATCTATACTAAGAAATGTTGCAGATATTTCTTTAGTATGGTTAGTGTTTTATTTAATATTAAAAAATATAAGAAATAATGTAAAACTTTCATTATTATTTAAAGGTTTAGTATTTATTATAGCTTTAAAACTTATAAGTGATTGGCTTGGATTTACAACTATAGGAGTTTTATTGGAATATCTTATTCAATGGGGACCAATTGCTTTAATTGTAATTTTTCAACCTGAGATTAGAAATGTTTTGGAGCAATTAGGGCGTAATCAATTATTAGGACGTCATAAGGTGTTAACTGTAGATGAGAGAGAACGAGTTGTTTATGAAGTAATTAATGCTGTTGACTATTTAAGAAAAGAAAGAATTGGCGGATTAATTGTATTAGAACGAGATATTAGTTTAGGTAATTATATTGATAAGGCTAAAAAATTATATGCTGATTTAACAAGTGATTTATTAATAGCTATTTTCTATGAAGGTAATCCACTTCATGATGGTGGTGTTATTATTCAAGGAGATAGAATAACTTGTGCTGGTGCTGTTTTCCCAACTAGTAATAGTGGAAAAATAAATAGACGCTTGGGTACTAGACATAGAGCTGCTCTTGGTTTGGCTGAAGAAACAGATGCTATTTGTATAGTTGTTTCAGAAGAAACAGGACGAATTTCTATAGCATTAAAAGGTGAATTATTATATAATTTAACAATTGATGATGCTAGAATGTTATTAATTGATGAATTACGACCAAAAAATGATATAGATTATGATGAAGAAGAAATAGATGAGGAAGAGATATATGAAGAAAATGTTTAAGAAGATAGGAAGAATTTTTCATCATATTGGAACTTTCTTCGATAAAATTTTAATAACCCCTGTTACACGTTTAGTATTAAAAATAACTGATTTCTTTAAAGATAATTCTAAAAGTATTGATCGCTTAGCTAGTAAAAAATCAACACTATTGATTATCAGTTTATTTTTAGCATTTGGTGTATTTGTAATAATTGATCAAGAATCAAATGTAATGATTGATCAATATGCTGAAATATTATATAATCAACCAGTTTCTGCTATTTATAATGAAGAATTATATGTAGTTGAGGGATTACCAGATACTGTAGATATTACTTTAGTTGGTCAAAAAAGACATATATTTTTAGCTAAACAGTCACCTTCAAAAGGTGTATCTGTTGATTTAACAGGTTTAAAACCAGGTAATCATAAGGTTACTTTAAAGTATACGCAGAGACTTAAATCTTTAGATTATAAGTTAGATCCTTCACAAGTAACTGTTACTATTTATGAAAAGAAGAGTACAACTAAATCATTAACTGTTGATTTATTACATCAAGATAGTCTTGATAGTAAATTAAATATTAGTAATGTTGAACTTGATCGTACTGATGTTACTGTAAAAGGTGCTCAATATAAATTAGATAAAGTAGCAACAGTTAAAGCATTAGTTGATGCTGAAAGTATTCCAAATCCAGAAGCTGGAGAAAAAACATTAAAAGATGTTCCTTTAGTTGCTTATGATACTAATGGTAAGATTTTGGATGTTGAAATAGTTCCTAAGACAGTTGACGCTAAAGTTACAATAATTTCTCCTTATAAGGAAGTTCCAATTAAAATAGTACCAAAAGGAAATTTAGCATTTGGTAAATCTATTAAATCTATAGTAACTGATATTACTAATGTTACTGTTTATGGTGATGAGGAATCTATTAAAAAATTAGATCAATTAGAAGTTAATCTAGATGTTGCTGGATTAGATCAAGATAAGGAATTTAATGTTACATTAAAGAAACCTGCTGGTATTACTGAGATAAGTGTTAAAACTTTAAAAGTAAATGTACATATTGATAATTCTATTACTAAGGAATTTGAAAATGTTAGAGTAGGTTATGAAAATTTAGCTGATGGTTATAAAGTTCAAGCATTGTCGGCAGATGATAGTCAAATTACAGTAGTTGTAGAGGGTAGTGAAGAAATAGTAAATAATTTAGATCCATCTTCAATAAAGGCTTATGTTGATTTGAAAAACTATGGTGTAGGTGAACATGAAGTTGAAGTTTCTGTTACTGGTGATGACTTGAAATTAAATTATCGTGCTAAAACTAAAAAAGTTAAAATTAAAATAATTAAAGATTAGTCAATTGACTAATCTTTTTTTGTAATATTAATAAAATAGTTCCATATAATTAATTAGAATTAATTTATGGGGTGAATTATGAAAAAATTATTAATAGGATTATTTATATGTTTAATTTTTCTTACAGGATGTGGTAAATATTCAGAAAAAGATATAATAAATGATTTAGATAAGAAAATAAAAAAGCTAAATGCTTATAAATTAGAAGGAGAATTACAGATTGTTAATAATGATGAAGTATATACTTATGATATAGAAGTTAGTTATAAAAAAGATAATAATTATAAAGTTGTTATGACAAATAAATCAAATGATCATACGCAAGTTATATTAAAAAATGAAGATGGAGTTTATGTGTTAACACCATCATTAAATAAAAGTTTTAAGTTTCAAAGTGATTGGCCTTATGATAATTCACAAATATATTTATTAAAGCCTTTATTTAATGATATTAAAAATAGTAAAAAGTTATCGTTTAAAAAAGAAGGGGAAAATTATGTTTTTGTCACTAATGTTAATTATCCTAATAAAGCAAATCTTGTTAGTCAAAAAATCGTATTAAATAAAGAATTAGATATTAAGACCGTAAAAGTATATGATTCTAATAATGTCATTTGTATGACTATGAATTTTAAAAAATTTGATTATTCGCCAACATTTAAAAAAGATTATTTTAATTTAAATACAATAATGAGTACTTATTCTGATGTTGAAAATAATATTAAGGAAACAGCTGTTTTAGATGATACTATTTATCCTTTATTATTACCTACTGGTACTAAATTAAGTAATGAGGAAAAAGTTAATAAAACTAGTGGTGAAAGAATTATTATGACATTTGATGGGGAAAAACCATTTTTATTAGTAGAGGAAACAGCAAATAAAGAAGATGAGTTTACAATTATTCCTACTTATGGTGAACCATATCAATTAATGGATACTTTAGGTGTTATGACTGATAATTCTCTAACATGGACTAGTAATGGTATTGAGTACTATATTGTTAGTGACGCTATGAATAAGGATGAATTAGTAGAAGTGGCACAATCTATAAATGTTATTCCTACTATGAAATAGAGGTCTTTACCTCTTTTTTTTCGTGTGTTATAATGATTTTGGGTGGTTAAAATGGCAAAGAAAAAAGAACAAAATAAAACAGAGGTAGTTTCTATTAATACTAATACTAGGAGTATTATAATTACATTTATTTGTGTTATAGTTTGTTTAATTTTATTTTATTTATTAACTTTACTAATAATTAATAAGAGTGCTTCTGATGATAGCAACAAAGTTGATAATAAAGATGTTGTTGTTCAACATGATGAAATAGTAATAGGTAGAAGTTTTAATGTTCAAAAAGGTGAATATTTAGTTGCTTATTTTGAGTCTGATGATAATGATATTTCTTCTGCAGTATTATCTTATCGTTATTCTGAAAATGCATTGAATATTTATACTGTTGATATGAAAGATGCCATGAATAGTAGTTTTTCTAAAGAAGAAAGTAATAGAGACGCTACTAAAGCTTCAGAATTAGCTATTAATGGAGTAACACTTATTAAATTTGTTGATGGTAATATTAGTGAATATATTGAAGGAAAAGACGATGTTTTAGATTATTTGAATAATTAATTGTAAAAAGGCTGTTTAGCCTTTTTCTTTTTTTTTAATTTAGTTTTATTTTCAATTCTATTATGTTATTATAGTAATAGAGTATACTGAGGTGATGCATGATCAAAAAGTTTTTTAGACGTTTCAATAAAAAATTAAAATCATATTTTCATAAATTAAATCATTCTATAAAAAAAGAAAAAGATACAACTTTTAATCTAGCAGAAGTAGGTTTAATAATTATTATTTCTATAGTTTTTGGCTTTGTAGTTGGTTGTATTTCGACTTATGGTAAAAATTTAAAAAATGAAGATGCTAATCTTTCAGAACTTATTAAAACATATAAAAATATTAGAAATGAATTCTATTCAGATGTATCTGATGATGATTTATTAAATTCTGCAATTGATGGCATGGTAAGTTCATTAAATGATCCTTATTCTTATTATATGGATGTTCAATCTACAGATGAATTTAACCAGACTGTTGATGGTAGTTATGTTGGTATAGGCGTTACTGTTACTAAGAGTGATGACAAAAGTAATTATATTTACGATATGTTTAATAATTCTTCAGCAGCAGAGGCTGGACTTCAAAAAAATGATATAATATTAAAGATTAATGATGAAGATGTTAGATATGTTGATTTGAATAAGCTAACTAATTATATAAAAGGTAAACCTAATACGACTATTAATATGGTTGTTTTGCGTGATGATAAGGAAATATCTATAGCTGTTAAAAGAAAGGTAATTGAAATACCTTCTGTTAAAAATAAAATAATAGAGGGAAATAATAAGACTATAGGCTATATTCATATAGATACATTTGCATCTAATACATATGCTCAATTTTTAAAGAGCCTTAAATCTTTAGAAAAGCAAAATATTGATTCTTTAATAATAGATGTTAGAAATAACCCTGGTGGTCAATTGTCTCAGGTTGAACAAATTTTATCATTATTTTTTAATAAAAAAACAGTTTTATATCAAATTGATACAAAGGGTAAAATAGAAAGTATTTATTCAGCTACAAATCAATCTAGAAAATATGATATTGTTGTGCTTACTAATGATGTGTCAGCATCAGCTTCTGAAATATTAGCTTCTTGTTTTAAAGAAAACTATAAAAATGCTACTATTGTAGGTGTAAATACTTATGGCAAAGGAACTATTCAAAAGGCAATTCAATTGTCAAACGGTTCTAGCTTAAAGTATACTACTCAGAAATGGCTTACTTCTAAGGGTGTTTGGCTAAATGATAAGGGCTTAGAGCCTGATGTAGTTGTTGAACAAACTGAAGAATATAAGAATAATCCATCTGATGATAATGATTTACAATTAAGTAAAGCATTAGAAATACTAACAAAATAAGAGTCATTTACGACTCTTTTTTAGTGCATTCAATTATTAGCTGTTTTCCTTTATTTTTGCTACAAGTTGTTAATATTAATTTACTTTGATTATTGTTTGTTATATCAATATGACCATTTTTATCTGTTTCATATATATAAGATACATTATAATTATATTCAATATTTTTATATTTTAATATTACTTCATCATTTAATTTTAGTTTGTCTATATTATTAAAAAAAGCAATTTTACCGTTACCTGAATGTGCAGCAAGAATTATAATATTATTTTTTATATTGTTATCTAACCTTTCATATAAAATAGTAACATTTTTTTCTATGTTATTATTGTCACTATTAATATCATATAGATTATTTTCTAAATTAATTTTTTTAATTATTAGTTTTCCAATTGGTTTTTCTTTTTCTATGATATTTTGTTGATTATAACTATCTTTTATATTTAAATATGTGTTTACTTTATTTGTATTATTATGTGGATAAAATAAATTTATGATTACTATTATTAATGAAGTAATAATCATTTTTTTCATATTCTAAATACCATCATCAAAAATTTTTTAATTGTTTTTAATAACTGCTTAAATATATTTGTTTTGGTATTTGGTACTTCAATTTTATAATTTGTTAAATTTATTGTTTGGCTTAAGTTATCATTTACAACAATTTTAAATGGTTCTAATATTTGATATCCTGGAGTTGTTGATATTTGCTTTATAGTGTATGTTCCATACGGTAAGGATATACTAAATTCACCGTTTTTGTTTGTTGTTAAAGTATCGATTAGTTTATCTTTATCGTATATTTCAAATGAAATGTTTTCTTCAGGCATCAAATTATCATTGACTAAGTAAGATTTATGAATATTGATTGTAGACTTTATTACTTTGTTTTTTAGATTTAGTTCTACGTTTGGCTTATCTGGTGTAATCTCAAAGTTATAAGTTTTATTGTCTAAATTATATCCTGTTCCAGGTTTTTCTTCTTTTATATAATATTTTCCATAATTAAGATTTTTAATTATTCCTGTTGTATTTTTTATATTTATAGTTTTGATTTCTTTCATATTATTGTCATAAATCTTATATATTGCTCCATCCAAACTTCCTTCTCCTTGTGATACGTTGGTTGATGTATCATAGTCTAGTTTGTTAACCTTTATATTTGTTTCTTGGACTATAACATTAAATTTGATAGATTTTGTTTTAAGGTCTCCTGTTTTTACTAGATTTTGACTAGTTGAAGATTGATAAAATATTAATGGATAATTATAATTATAGTCATTTTGAGTTAACTCTATTGTATGTTTTCCAATTCCTAGATTATTAATTATAATTTCATTATCATTTATTTTTATATTATTGTTTTCTGCGGTATATTGATTAATAACATTATTTGTATCAGTAAGTATTAATTCTTTATTTACAATAGTTGTATATGTTTGATTATTAATACTTGGTGTCTTTTTATATACTTCAATTAGATTATTTAATTCTTGGTAATATTCTTTATATGGATTATCAATTTTATTTCCATTTAGTGAATCTGTATAATAGTATTTTCCTTCTGGATCTGCTGTTTCCCATATTAGCATTTGAGTTACAGCATACCATTCTTTACTAGTATGATTTTTATATCCATATCCAAAATGTGCATATAATCCAATTTTTTCCGTTTGGGCTTTTGTTAAATTACTTGGATTTACTATACTTTCATATTTACTAGTTTCGTTAAAAAAATTGAATGGTTCGATACAATAAGCAATTTTATTAGTTCCTTTTTCTCTAAAAAATCTAGCTTTTTGGTAATATATAGTTTTTTTATCTGGTGTTAATTTATTGAGAAATATGTTATCTATATATTCTGCTTCATAGAAATTTGTAGTTTCAGCCTTTGTCAATAATGGTGTAAATAATGTTAATGCACTTATTAAGAAAATAATTAATTTTTTCATAAAATCCCTCCTTTTTTTCTTAATGGCTATGATGTTAACAAAAAAAATATTTTATAGCAAATATACAATTATTGATTTTCAACATTTATTGTGGATAAAAATTTATAAATCAGTTAGTTAATTTTATTATTTTAAAATAAATAGTTATTCAAATGACAAGTTTAATAGTAAATGTTATAATTAATATGAGGTGATTACATGACTGATATAGAGATTGCACAGGCTAATGAAAAAGAGAATATAAAGAAGATTGCTAGGAAGATAGGATTAACTGAAAAGGATTTACTTTTATATGGTAATGATAAAGCTAAAATAAATGTTAATTATGGTAATTCTAAAGCTAAGTTAGTTTTGGTTACTGCGATAAATCCTACTCCTTACGGTGAAGGGAAGACTACTGTAAGTATAGGTTTGGGTGATGCATTAAATAAGCTTAATAAAAAGCCTATTATTGTATTAAGAGAACCTTCTATGGGACCTGTTTTTGGTATTAAAGGTGGCGCTACTGGTGGCGGATACAGTCAGGTCGTTCCTATGGAAGATATAAATTTACATTTTACTGGTGATTTTCATGCAATAACAGCTGCTAATGATTTACTTTGTGCTGCTATTGATAATCATATTTTTCATGGTAATGAATTAGATATTAAACGTGTTACATTTAATCGTTGTTTGGATGTTAACGATAGGGCATTAAGAAGAGTAAAGCTTGATAATAGAGATGAATCATTTTCTATTACTGCCGCTAGTGAAATAATGGCTTTATTCTGTTTGGCAGATTCTTTAGATGACTTGAAGAGAAGACTAGGTAATATTTTGATTGGTTATAATAGTAGAGATGAAGCAATTTATGCTAAAGATTTAAAAATTGAAGGATCAATGCTTGTCTTATTAAAAGATGCTTTTTTACCTAATTTAGTTCAAACATTGGAACATACGCCTGTAATTATTCACGGTGGACCTTTTGCTAACATTGCACATGGTTGTAATACAGTTGTTGCAACTAAACTTGGACTTACGCTTGGTAAGTATGTTGTAACTGAAGCGGGATTTGGTGCTGATTTAGGGGCAGAAAAATTCTTAGATATAAAATGCCGTAAGGCTGGTATTAGCCCAGATTGTATAGTTTTAGTAGCGACTGTTAAGGCTTTAAAATATAATGGTGGTGTAGATAAAGAGAAGGTTAATTTAGAAGATTGTGATTCATTGAGAAAAGGATTGCCAAATTTAGGTCAACATATTGAAAATTTGAAACAGTATGGTATTCCTGTAGTTGTTTGTTTAAATAAGTATACTACTGATACTGATAAGGAACTTTCAATAGTTGAAGACTACTGTAATAAATTGGGTGCTGAATTTTCTACAAGTATGGCTTATACTGATGGTGGAGAAGGGGCAATTGACTTAGCAAATAAAGTAATAGCTGCTTGTCGTAAGAAAAGTAAATTTAAATTATTATATGATGATAATTTAGCAATTGCTGAAAAAATAGAGGCTATTTGTAAGAAAATATATCATGCTTCTAATATCGAATATAGTAAAGAGGCATTAGAAAAAATTGAAGAATTGACAAAAAATGGAAAGTCTTATCTTCCAATTTGTGTAGCTAAAACACAATATTCTTTTAGCGACGATGCTAAGAAATTGGGAGCTCCAAAAAACTTTTCGGTATTAGTTAGAGATGTTAGATTATATAATGGAGCTGAATTTATAACGGTTCTTTTAGGTAATATTATGGTAATGCCTGGATTACCTAAAATACCAAATTATGAATTAATTGATTATTCTGATAATAAAATTGTTGGTTTAAGTTAAAAAAAAACACTAGATATTATCTAGCGTTTTTTTTATTCAGTTGTTGTTGTTTCAGTTTGTTCTTCTGCTTTTTCTTCTGTAGGCTTTTTCTCTTGCTCAGTAGGTGTTTTCTCATCACTTGATGTTCCATTTTCAGGTAATTTTATAGCCATTTGTGGTTCGTATACTGTTATTTTTCCAGTATATAATTTTCCGTCATATGTAATTGATATGTCATAAGTACCAACTATACTTGTATCAATATTAGATAAATCTAATAGAATATTATTTTTTACTTCGTCATTTAATGTTCCTTCTACATATGTTGAAATATCTGTTGATATAGGATCACCAATTTTAAGCTTTAAGTTTTCTTTTATTTTTATGTCAACTTTTGGTAACTCTTTTGCTTTTATAATGAATGATCCATTATATTTTTTCTTTTTATATGTAATTGTATATGTATAAGTACCAGCTTCGTTTGGTTTTACCATTGATGTATCTAATTTTAATAATTTTATAAAATTATCATCTAAATCATCAATATTTTCTAAATAATCTTTAACATCAACACTAAGTGGTTGATTTATTTCTAATTCCATGTCTTTTAGCTTTATTTCGTTTGTTTTAGTTTGAGCAACTCTTTTTTGAATTACTTCAAGATCTTTTTTTACTACTGGTTCAGGAGCTTCTAATTTGTTCATAGTTAATCCACTACCAACAAAAATAATTCCCCATACTGCAAAGACAATCGTAACTATTTGATTTTCTTTTTTTGTTAATTTTCGCATATTTACTTCCTATCCTTATAAATAGATTATATTATATTTTTTTTTTATAAACAAGATTTTTTTGTCGAAATTATTGAAAAAAAAATTTTAGTATCATATAATTATAGTGTGGTGAGTTTTATGCTAGTTACTTGGTTTTCAATTTGTGCATTTTTATTTTTATTAGAAGTTGTTACTGTAAATTTAGTATCTATTTGGTTTGCTATAGGTGCTTTCTTTGCTATGATTGCTTCTTTGATTACTGATTCATTAGTAATTCAAATTATTGTATTTTCAATAATTAGTATTATAGCTTTGTTGATTACTAAACCTTTAGTTAAAAAAATGCATAGTGGGAAAATACAGCCTACTAATTCCGACCGTGTTATTGGCAAAAGAGCAACTGTTACTAAAAAAATTACTGAAGATGAATATGGTGAGGTAAAGGTTTTAGGAACTACTTGGACTGCTGTTAGTGATAAGAAGTTTGATGTAGGTGAAAAAGTAGTTGTTAAAAAAATAGATGGTGTAAAACTTATTGTCGAAAGGGAGGAAAAATAAAAATGGAATTTACAATTGTCTTATTAATTATTATTGCCATTGTATTGATTAAGGGAATAAAAATAATTCCACAATCAAAGGCATATGTTGTTGAAAGATTGGGGGCATATCATAGGACAATGCAAACAGGTTTACATTATGTAATACCAATATTTGAAAGAGTTGCAAATGTTGTAAGCTTAAAGGAAAAAGTACAAGATTTTGCTCCACAACCAGTTATTACTAAAGATAATGTTACTATGCAAATTGATACTGTAGTTTATTTACAAATTACTGATCCAAAACTATATACTTATGGTGTTGAAAATCCAGTAAACGCTATTGAAAATTTAACAGCAACAACATTAAGAAATATTATAGGTGATCTTGAATTAGATGAAACATTGACTTCTCGTGATATTATTAACTCAAAAATGCGTTCAATTTTGGATGAAGCAACAGATCCATGGGGAATTAAAGTTAACCGTGTTGAAGTTAAAAATATTTTACCACCTCGTGATATTCAAGATGCAATGGAAAAACAAATGAGAGCTGAACGTGAGCGTCGTGAAGCTATTCTTAAAGCAGAAGGTGAAAAGAAGTCAGCTATATTAATTGCTGAAGGTGAAAAAGAAAGTGCAATTTTAAGAGCAGATGCTAAAAGAGAAGCTCATATCCGTGAAGCAGAAGGTGAAGCTGCAGCTATTATTAAAATTCAAGAAGCAACAGCTCAAGGTTTGAAATTATTAAAAGAAGCTCAAATGGATGAAGCTGTATTAAAATTAAAAAGTTATGATGCGTTAGTTGAAGTTTCAAAGGGTCAATCTACTAAGATTATTGTACCTAGTGATTTACAAAATTTGGCTACAATTGGTACAACTTTTAGTGAAATGTTTGATAAATCGAAATCGGATAAATCTTCATCAGAACATATTAAGCCAAAAGCCCAACCTATGAGCGTTAAAGAAAAAGTTTAAAAGCATTAAATATTAATGCTTTTTTATTGTAATAAAAATTTTTAAGTATTATAATTAAAGAGAGTTCAGGAGGTTTTTATGGAAAAAATGGTTTTATATGATGAAGATAATATTACTTTTTCTGTTATAGCTAATCCTATTACAGAAGAAAAAAAGTGTTATTATGAAGATAAAGATAATAATTTAAAATATGCTATTAGTGCTAGTTTAGATTCTGAGGAAGTGCTAGACTTTAGAGATAAAATTATTATCTTACAACCAACAAAACTACTTAATTTTATGTTAATGTATTGTACATCTGTTAAGGGTGGTCCTACTGATGCTGATGTTGCAGCTTTTGATGGTTCAGTTAATGTAGAATATATTTTAATAAGAGATGGTCAAGTAGCTGATATTAATGATAATGTTTCTATGCCATATTTTAATGAGAATATGGATTGTATAAAATCTAATAGTGTATCAAAAGGTTTTCAATATGAAAAAAAATAATAGTAATTTTACTATTATTTTTTTGTTTAAATTATAGTTTTGTATATATAATATTCTATTATAGTTATTAATGGTATTAATATTAAGAACTTTATTTTTTTTGTTTTGTGATGAAAAGTATACATTCCTATGAATGATCCAGCACCACCACCAATTAATGCTAGAATTATTAATATATTTTCATTTATTCGCCATTTTTGTTTTATGGCTTTTTGTTTATCTATGCCATATATTATGAAACTGATTATGTTTATAGTTATTATATATATATTAATGATTTTCATTTGTCTTTTTTCCTTGGTATGTTTTTCTTTTTAACATTTCTTTATCAATATCATTTAATATACTTTTTTTATTGTTAAGCCAATTTGGTTCTATTAAATCTTCTTTTTTGGGACTTGATGTTATACGGTGAATTACTATTTCAGGTCTTAAATATTCTAATTGATTTATGACTATATCAATATATTCATTTTTAGTTAAAGCTTTTAATTTTTGTTTTTGATATAGTTTTTCAATAGCTGTATTTTTTAATATACTTAGCATGTGTATTTTTATTCCTTGTATATCTAATGAATTTAAATGTTTTACAGTATTGATCATATCTTCTTTTGTTTCGTATGGAAGCCCGTTAATTATATGAACAACAACATTTATACTTCTTTCTCTTAATTTTTTTACAGTATCATCAAAGCATTTTAATGTATGACATCTATTTATTAATTTTGCGGTTTTTTCATTTGTTGTTTGTAATCCTAATTCGATAGTAAGATAAGTTTTTTTGCTTAATTCTTCTAAATAATTTAGACATTCATCTGAAATAGCATCAGGTCTTGTTGCGATATTTAATCCTACAACGTTATCGAGTTTTAGAATTGTTTCATATTTTTCTTTTAAAATATTTATTGGAGCATATGTATTAGTGTGTGCTTGAAAATAACCGATATATTTGGCTTTAGGCCATTTTTTAAGCATTATATCTCTAATTTTTATAAATTGAGTTTTTAAGTCTTCATTTTTATTACCTGCAAATTCTCCACTACCTAATTTAGAACAGTATATACATCCACCATAGCCAACTTTTCCATCTATATTCGGACATGTAAATCCAGCATCAAGGCTTACTTTGAACACTTTTTCATTAAATTTGTTTTTATAAAAATAATCTAGTGTATGGTATCTTTTGTTTGTATTACTATATTTAAAATCATTCATATGTTTCACCTACTAATTGATTATATCAAATATTTGTTTTTTATGTTATACTTATTATTATAGTAGGTGATATTTTTGAAAGTTACTAAGAAAAAGTTAAAATTAAAAAATCCTGTAATAAAATTATTGAAAATTTTTGGCATTATTTTAGGAATAGTTTTGACAATTTTTTTATTATATAATGCTCAACTTAAATCTATTATGAAGTATGGATACAGTAGAGAAGCCAGTAAAAATATTTTTTTTAGTTTTAAAAAAGATTATGTTTTAAAAATAGGCGAAAATAAAACTTTAAATGCAGCTTTTGAAAGTGATGATTATAAAGAAAAAAATTTAGATAGTTATTCTAAAATAGATTATTATGATCAAAAACATTTAATAAAGAATATTAATACTTTAATTTCTAAAGGTTACAGTAATAGTAATATTTCTATGATATTAGCTCATGGTAATGATGATGATGTTACTAACTTTGCTAAAAGAAAAAAAATTAGATATTTAGAGGAATTTTATAGTATTAGTTATGCTAAATTGAAATACTATGATGATTATATTAATTTTTCTGATGATACTGGTGAAGATGAAGAAACTACGGTTTTATATGTTAATTTAGGTTTAAATAAAGATGATTATAAAGATCCTTCAGTTGTGAAAAAATTTTCTACTGATATGTTAGTAAATAAGCATTATAAATTAGAAAAAAATTTTGTTCCTAATGATTTGATCGATGTTCCATCTTCATACACTTCTGAGAAGATAAAGGGTTCAAGAGTAGCAGTTACGGCTTTTGTTCAAATGGCAAAAGATGCTAATAAAAATGGTTATGAGATTGTTATAAATTCTGGATATCGTAGCTATGATGATCAAGTTGAATTATGTGATTATTATCGTAATCTTTATGGGGATTCATATGTTGATAAATATGTTGCTTTTCCTGGATTTTCTGAACATCAAACAGGTTTAGCTTTTGATATTGGTAGTAAGAATAGTAATGTTTTTGCTAATTCAAAAGAGTATGAATGGATGTTAGATAATGCTTATAAATATGGTTTTATTTTAAGATTTTCAAAACGTGGAGAGAAAATAACAGGTTTTAGAAATGAACCATGGCATTATAGATTTGTTGGAAAAAAGATTGCTAAATATATTCATGATAATAATATTACTTTTGAAAGATATTATGTTGAGTTTTTAAATGATAATTTTTAAAGTTCGCTAGTTTTTTTACTTGGAATATTCATTAATGTATGATATTATGATACTAGAATAATAAGAGGTGTTGGTATGTATCCACTTGGGAAACAATTTGAAATTGACTATAAAAAAGCTAAGTGTGCTAGAAAAGTCCTTATTCAAGGCGAACACTATCGTATTAGTGTTTTGACTGATAGGCTTGTTAGACTAGAATACTCACCTAGCAGACAATTTGTTGATAGACCTACACAGTTAGCTATAAGAAGAGACTTAGGACTAGCTGATTTTTCTGTTTCTCAGGATGATAAGATGGTGCAAATCAGTACAAAATATTTTTCTTTGGTTTATAATAAGGAGCAGCCTTTTACTGGATCTCATTTGGATCCAATGAAAAATTTAAAGGTTACTTTATGTAGTCGTGATAAAGATCGTAATAAGGATTGGTATTATGGTCATCCTGAAGCTAGAAATATGCTTGGTAATATGATTAGCGTTGATACTAATACACCGCCTTACTATCAAAGGGGATTATATTCATTAGATGGTTTTGTATCAATTGATGATAGTAAGAGTAAGGTAATATTGGAAGATGGTACTTTAGCTGATCCTCCGGCTGATCATATAGATATATATTTATTTATGTATGATATGGATTTTAAAGAAGCTTTAAATGATTATTTTAAGCTTACTGGTTATCCAGCATTAATTCCAAGGTATGCTTTAGGTAACTGGTGGAGTCGTAATATTACATATGATGATAAGACAGTTTATGACTTGATTAGAAACTTTGAAAGAAAGAGAATACCTCTTTCTATAATGCTTTTTGATAATGATTGGCATTATAGAAATGTTGGAAATAATACTAATTTAAAATCGGGTTTTACTTTTAATGGTGAATTATTTAAAGATCCTAAATCAATGATTGACTTATTCCATGTTAGAGGTATACGAGTTGGTTTATGTATTAATCCTACCGAAGGAATATATCCACATGAAGCCTTTTATAAACAGGCTAGTTCTTATTTAAACATTACTGATTCATCAATTATAAAGTTTGATCCACTTAATCCTAAATTATTGGATATAGTTTTAAAAATGTTTTTACATCCATTAGAGTTATATGGTGTTGATTTCTTTTGGAATGATTATTTAGATAGTAATTTGATAAATATGTGGGCTACTAACCATTATTTATATATGGATTCAAAGCGAAATGTTGCTAAGAGGGGAATGCTATTAGCTAGAAATGGATGTATAGCTCCTCATAGATATGGTGTTTTATATGGTGGCTCAAGTGAAGTTAGTTGGCAAAAATTAAAACTTCTACCATTTCAGTATCTAAATGCATCTAATATTGGTGTTAGTTGGTGGAGTCATGATGTTGGCGGAAATCATGGTGGTATTGAAGATGGCGAGTTATATGTTAGATATTTACAACTTGGTGTTTTTTCTCCTATTTTACGTTTCCATGGTGCTAGAGGGCCATATTATAAGAGAGAGCCTTGGTTATGGGATGCTCAAACTGAAAATATTGCTGCGGATTATTTAAGACTTAGACATAGATTGATTCCATATTTATATACTGAAGCATATAATTATACGAAGTCAGGTGTACCATTAATTCAACCATTTTTCTATAACTATATGTGGGTATATGATGATGAATTATATCGTAATCAGTATTATTATGGTTCACAGTTATTAGTTTGTCCTATTCTTGATAAAATGGATTCTATTATGAAACGTACTGTTCATAGATTCTTTATTCCAGATGGTATATGGTATGATTTTATTACTGGTAAAAAATTCCCTGGTAATAAGAAATATATTTCCTTCTTTAAAGAAGAGGATTATCCAGTTTTTGCTCATGCTGGTTCAATAATACCGTTATCTAATCGTAGTGATTATAATAATACAGGTTTACCTACAGATTTGGAAATTCAAATTTTTCCTGGTGTGAGTAATACATATACTTTATATGAAGATGATGGTGTAACATCATTATATAAAGAAGGATATTTTTTAAAGACTTCTATTGATTATAATTATTTAAGAAATAACTATACAGTTATTATTAGAGCTGTTGAAGGAAAAAGTGGAATTGTTCCTGTTAAGAGAAATTATAAAATGGTTTTTAGAAATACTAAGAAAGCAGATGACGTTACAGTATTCTTCAATAATGATAAAATAGAAGCTAAAAGTGCTGTTGATGGAAATGATTTTGTTGTTGAAGTTAAAGATTGTCCAACAATAGGTCAGTTAACTATTAGTTGTAAGGGTAAGGATATTGAAATAGATGCTATTAGAATTATTAATGATGATGTTGATAGTATTTTAATGGATTTACCAATAGAAACATATATGAAAGAAACAATAGCTGGAATAATGTTTGGAGAATTACCAGCTAGTAAGAAAAGAATTGAAATAAGAAAATTAAAAAAATCTGGATTGTCAAAAGAATATATTAATTTATTTTTAAGACTTATTGATTATATAAATGAAGTATAATAAAAAGCTTGAAATATTTAAAAAAATTTTATATACTAGTTGTATCTTTTCGAAATATTGTTAGTAGTAGTAGCAATTTTTCTATATCTAAGAGAGCTTATGGTTGGTGCAAATAAGTATATAGGGATTGTGAACTTGATTAACTTTAAGTATTTGAGGGTAAGACCTATATATCTATAAAGCTGCATGATTTTCATGAAGTAAGGTGGTACCGCGATATTTCGTCCTTATAATTATAAGGGCGTTTTTTATTGGAGGTTATATGGAAGAAATTATATTATTTTTACTTTGCTTTTTATTAATATTTATTATTTATAGAATATTTATTATAAAGCCATTAAAAAATTATAAAAAAGAAAAGAAAAAAAGAAAAAAAGAAAAAAAGGAACCTATAGAAATTAGATATCTTATTACTAAAGGACTTGATCTAAAAAAAGTAGATTATGATAGTTTATTGAACGTTATATCTTTGGTATCTTCATTTGATATGGCTTTAATAGTTTCAATAGCAAGTATTAGTGATAAATATTTAATACAATTATTAATAACTTTAATATTGGTAATACCTGTAATACTTATTAGTTATCATTTTGTTGAAAAATATTATAGAAAGAAAGGAATGATTAAAGATGAATAATTTTACAAATATAGAAAAGAAATGGCAAAAATATTGGGAAGATAATAATGTTTTTAAAGCTGTAACAGGTGATAAAGAAAGAAACCCTTATTATATTTTAGTAGAATTCCCATATCCTTCTGGTGCTGGTTTACATGTTGGACATGTTAGAAGTTATACTGCACAAGATGCTATAGCTAGAATGAAAAGAATGCAAGGATATAATGTTTTATATCCTATGGGATTTGATGCATTTGGTGCTCCAGCAGAACAGTATGCTATAAAAAATCACATTCATCCAAAAGATGCTGTCAAGGAAAATATAATTACATTTAAAAAACAAATGAAATCTCTTGGTTTTTCATTTGATTGGGATAGAGAATTTTCTACAACTGATCCTGATTACTATAAATGGACTCAATGGCAATTCTTACAATTTTATAAACATGGTATGGCTTATAAGGATACTATTCCTGTAAATTGGTGTCCTACATGTAAAAGTGTTTTATCAAATGAAGATGCTGCTGGTGGAGTTTGTGAAAGATGTGGCAGTGCAGTTGTGCAAAAAGAAAAATCTCAATGGATGTTAAGAATGAGTGATTATTCAGAAGATTTATTAACTGGATTAGCTGATACAGATTTTGCAGAAAGAGTAAAATTAGGCCAAATTAATTGGATTGGTAAATCAACTGGTGCTAAGGTTAATTTTAAAATTGATGGATATGATAAGGAATTTAGTGTATTTACAACACGGCCAGATACATTGTTTGGGGTTACTTATTGTGTATTATCTCCAGAACATAAGTATGTTGATGAAATTACTTCTGAAGATAAGAAAAAAGAAGTTTCAGAATATAAGAAAGCCTGTGCTTTGAAAAGTGCTATGGAACGTACTGAATTGAACAAAGAAAAAACAGGTGTATTCTTGGGATCTTATGCTATTAATCCAGTAAATAATGAAAAGATACCTATTTATATAAGTGATTATGTTTTAGCAACATATGGTACAGGTGCTATTATGGCTGTTCCAGCACATGATCAACGTGACTATGAGTTTGCTAAGAAATTTGGCATTTCGATTGTTCCAGTTTTGGAAGGTGGAGATATTTCTAAAGAAGCTTTTACAGATGATGGAATTCATATAAATTCCGAATTCTTGAATGGTTTAAATAAAGAAGATGCTATTTCAGAAATATTGAAGTGGTTAGAAAAAAATAAGTGTGGAGAAAAACAAGTAAATTATAAGATGCGTGATTGGATTTTTTCTCGTCAAAGATTCTGGGGAGAACCAATACCTATGATTTATTGTGAAAAATGTGGATGGCAACCTATGAAGGAAGAAGATTTGCCATTAGTTTTGCCTGATGTAGTTGAATATGAACCGACAGAAGATGGTGAAAGTCCATTAGCAAACATTGAAGAGTGGGTAAATACTACTTGTCCTTGTTGTGGTGGAAAAGCTAAAAGGGAAACTGATACAATGCCTAACTGGGCAGGTTCATCTTGGTATTTTTTAAGGTTTATGGATCCACATAATACAAAAGAATTTGCTAGTATGGATGCTATGAAATATTGGAATAGAGTAGACTGGTATAATGGTGGAATGGAACATACAGCAAGGCATTTACTTTATGCCAGATTCTGGGTACAATTTTTATATAATGTAGGATTAGTTCCTAAGAAAGAGATGATTTGGACTCGAGTTAGTCATGGTATGGTTTTGGGTTCTAATAATGAAAAGATGAGTAAATCTAAAGGTAATGTTATTAACCCTGATGATATTGTTAAAGAATATGGTGCGGATACTTTAAGAGTTTATGAAATGTTCATGGGGGATTATCAACAAGATGCTCCTTGGAGTACTGATTCATTACGTGGATGTAAACGTTTTATTGATAAAATTATTAGACTTAAAGATAAAATTGGTGATAAAGAAGGATATACTAAATCATTGGAATCGCTTCAACACAAAAGTATTAAAAAGGTTACTAACGATTTATTGACAATGTCATATAATACTGTAATTTCAACATTAATGATTCTTACTAATAATTATGATGATTTAGAGGAAATTACTAAAGAAGACTATCGTTTGTTGTTAATTCTTTTAAATCCAATAGCTCCTCATATTACTGAGGAATTGAATGAGGAAATTGGATATGATCCTATTTGTAATGATAAATGGCCTGAATATGATGAGGCAAAAACAATAGAATCAACTAAAGAAATAGCCGTTCAAGTAAATGGAAAAGTAAGAGCTACTATTATTATTGGAATCGATGATAGTGAAGATGAAATTAAAGAAAAGGCAATGAAAGCTGAAAATGTATTAAAACATATTGATGGAAAAGAAATAGTAAAGGTAATTGTCATTAAAGGAAAAATTGTTAATATTGTTGTAAAATAGGAAAAATTATTTCCTATTTTTTTGACAAATTATTTATAGATGATATTTTATAATATGTTTGGTGATAAGATGAAAATAAAAATATTTGATTTTGAACATGAAGAAGATTTAGAAGATGAAGTAAATGATTTTATTTCTGAATTAAATGGTGAAGTTATAGATATAAAATATCAAGTAAGTGTAAGTGTGTATAGTGAAGAGCAAGTGTTTTGTTTCTCAGCTATGGTAATATATACGACATAGATTTTTATTGATATTTATGTTAAAATTATTATGAGGTAGAAATATGAAAGATAAAACAATGAGAAAAACTAGTTTTGTTAAAGGTGCATTTATAGCTACACTTGGAATTGTGATTACAAAAATATTGGGAATTTTGTATGTTATTCCTTTTCATGGCATAATTGGAGAATCAGGTGGTGCATTGTATGGATATGCATATACAATATACTTATTGTTTATGTCTTTATCATCTGCTGGTATACCTTTAGCTATTAGCAAAATTGTTTCCGAGTATCAAACTTTAGGATATTATAGTGCTAAAAAGAGAGCTTTTATTATAGGAAAAAAAATAGCTTTATTATTAGGATTTGTTTCTTTTCTTATTTTGACGTTATTTGCTCCGGTTATTGCTCGTAGTGTTTTAGGAGATTTACAAGGTGGAAATACGATAGATGATGTAACATTTGTTATTAGAATTATATCTACAGCAATATTAGTTGTTCCAGTTTTAAGTATTTATAGGGGCTATTTTGAAGGGCATCGTTTTATGAGCCCACCATCAATATCACAGGTTATTGAGCAGTTGATAAGAGTAACAGTCATTATTTTTGGTAGTTATCTAACTTTTAAAGTGTTTAATTTATCATTAACTTCAGCTGTTGGAGTAGCGGTTTTTGGTGCTACACTTGGAGCATTAGGAGGATATTTCTATTTATTTTATAAGAGCAAAAAAAATAAGAAAAAATTTAATGAAAAAATATTGCAAGTTGATGAACCTATAATTACTGATAAGGAAATATTTAAAAAAATAGTCATTTATGCAGTGCCTTTTATAATGATAGACTTATTTAAGTCATTATATAGTTATATTGACATGACAACAGTTGTAAAGGGATTAGTAAACTTAGCTGGGTTTACTGTAAATGATGCAGAAACAGTTATGAGTATGCTGTCAACTTGGGCATCAAAGTTTAATATGATTATTACTGCTATTTCCACAGGAATTGTTGTTAGTTTGATTCCTAATTTGACACAATCATTTGTAAAAAAAGACAATAAAGAAGTTAATAGTAAAATTAATCAAGCTTTGAACGTGTTATTATTTTTAACAATACCTATGACAATTGGAATAAGTTTTTTGTCAAAATCTGTATGGATGTTATTTTATGGACAAAGTTTATATGGTCCAAGTGTTTTAACATTATATATTTATGTTGGTTTGATTACGGGATTATTTGTATCTTTAGTGTCAATTGTACAGGTGTTAAAAGATTATAAGACAGTATTTATTAGTTTAGTTACTGGTGTTATATTGAAATTTATACTTAATGATAATTTAATTATAGCTTTTTGTAACATGGGACTTCCTGCATATTATGGAGTTATTACTGCCAGTATAATAAGTTATTTTGTTTCTGCTGTAATTTGTTTATTAGTGTTAAAAATAAAATATAAGATTAATTATGAATCATTATTTACTAATTTAATTGATATAGTATGTGGTTCTGTTATAATGTTAATTATGCTGTATGTTTTAAAATTTATTATACCTATTTATTCTCTTACTAGATTAAATAATATATTTATAATATTAATTTACACATTAGTTGGAGCATTAACATATTTTATTTATTCCTATAAATCAGGTTTAATAAAAGAAATATTTGGTAGTAAATTTGATAAGATAATAAAAAAAATAAAGTAATTTTGATTACTTTATTTTTTTAGTTTGTTTTTTATACTTTTTAGGCTATGATAAGTTTTAAAAGCTAAATTGTAAGTATGATACCAAAATGGTGAGATAATCAAATCAAATTCACCAATTAGTTCTACAACATGTCCACCAAAACTTTTTTTAAATAGATATAGTCCATATAATGGGTTTTCTTTTCTAAAATCACCGGTTATTCCATAAAAATTATAACGGTCATAGTTATTTTCTATTGCATATTTAATTCCTTCAAAGTGAACAGTATAAGCAGATTGAAATTGCATTAGTTTAGCATCACTACCACCATATAATGATAATACTTCATTTCCATATATTAGGAATAGTATTCCACCAAGAACTTCTTTATCATTATATTGTTTACGATATTCTTTTATTTTTTTTAATTGTTTTTCTAGACGTTTTATTTCTTCATTATCTTTGTTATTACTTTGTTCATATTTTTTATCATTCATTTTTAATATATTATGTTCTTTTTTATAGATTCTATTTTTTAATTCAGATTTAATAGTTTCTATTTCATTATTTGTATTTTCTTCATATTGTTTAAAATCAATTTCAGCAATTAGAATTTTTAAAATGCCATCATCATGTAGGGTATCCCACATATGTTCATAATATGATAATGGTCTATCGATAAATTCTCTTCTATCACTTGTATGTTTCATGATGTCTTTAAATATAGGTAATTCATTTCTAGTTATTTCCCTTGTTGTGATTGCTGAACGCTCGTTTTTTCTGAGTATTTGTCTAGTTTTTGATTCCATATCTTTCATTATGTCATCCAAATTTTTGTTTTTTGTTTCAATTACGTGCATCCATCTTGGCTGAAGTGTGTCTTGCATTATATTAAAACCAAAGTGTTTATAACCTAAATCTTTTAAATTTTTAACTATTTCAGAGTTATCTATTCCATTTTCAACAATATTGCCGTTGTTATCTCGCTCTTTATATTCAACAAATGGATCTATTTTTACAAATATTCCTTTTTTTTCTTTAATATATTTTTTTAATTCAATAGTAAATGCTTTTAATAATTTTTTATCATTATAATCAATTAGGAATCCTCTAGGAGAATAAAATATTTTTTTATTTATTATAGGTATATTTTTCTCTAATAATAAGGCTCCTGCTATTATCTTTTTTTTATCTTCAAATCCAATATAATAACTATTCCAACTATTAGATTTTTTTAATTTTGCCCAATTTTTAGTTTGATGAAAAGTAATTTGTGGATGTTTATCAGCAAATTTTTTAAACTCTTTTTCACTTAGTTCTATTAATTTCATTTTTTATCTCCTTTTTACTTTTCTTTCTTATTATGTTTCTATATATTGGTACTAATTTAGTGAAAACAAAATACATTAAGTGATTAGTTACATAGTCCCATTCACCTAAAAATTCAACGTAGTTTCCGCCAAATTTCTTTTTAAATTCATGTAATCCTATGCGAGGATTATTTTCGTTTATGTCCCCAATTGTACCAAATTGATCATATATTTTGATGTTATTTTCTTTACTACATTTTATATGTTCATAGTATGTATTATAGTTGACATAAGTTTCACTTAAAATATTGTGATTTCCTGCGTATAATACCCATGCTTTATCACCATATTCTATTATCATATGAGCACTTAGTGTTAAATTATTTCCATATTCTTGTTTATATTTACGATATTTTTCGATTTCTTTATTTATATTTTCTTTTTGTTTTGTTAATTCAGTTAATTTAGTTTTAGCGCTTTTACTTAAATTATCAATTGGTAAAATTGATATTTGATCATTTATTTTTTTTAAATTTTGTTCTAAACTTTTGATAGTTTTAGATATTGTTATTTTACCTAAATATAATTTAGCTTTAGTATTTTCATTTCCATTAAATATTTCATATAGTGTTTCATAGTAATCTTCATTATATGAAACAAAATCTTTTCTATTTTCTGTTAACATCATAAGATGATAAAATTCTTTTATATCTTTTTTTGTGCCTATTTCTACTTCAGTATTTAATTTTATTGCTTTAGCAATTCTTTGTTTTGTTGTTTTTGAAAAATGATTTTCTATGTCATCTAGCGATTGATTTAGATCGATTCTAAAAGTATATCTAGGTTGCATAGTTTCAAAATTCTTTGTGAAACCTAAGTGCTTAAAACCAGCAGATTTTAATGTTTCATAAATTTCATTAGGATCATAATTTAATGCTTGTTCTTCATTTAGATAATTATAACTTTTATAGATAATGTCAGGATCTATTTTAACAAAAATTGCTTTTTTACTTTTTGCAAAGTCAACGACTTTTTTTGTCATTGTTCTTACTAATTCTTTTTTCTTATAATCTATAACAAAGCCACGAGGGGCATAAAAATAACAAAAATTCATTGGTAAATGTTTTTGCAGTAGAAGAGTTGCACCAACAATTTCATCTTTTTCATTTACTAATCCTAAATAAAATGGAGTTAAATTCTTTTTTACTTTAGCAAATTCTCCCCATGCATTGGATTGTAGGAAATGAGATTTAGTAGGATGATTTTTAACATAGTTGTCATATACTTCTTTATCAAGATTTTTAAGTTTTAACATTATATAACCTCACTTTCTTCTATAATTAGTATATCACAAACTATTTTATTCTACAAAAAAAAGGACTAAAAATCCTTTTTTATTACATAATATACATTCCGTCTTCTTTTTTTAAATAATTTTTAGTATGTTTATTTTCTAATTGATCAATTCTTTTTTTTATTTCTTCTATTTCATATCTTATTTTTTTTAATTCTTCGTCATAATTTATTTGAGGGTATATTATTGGTGGCATAAAAGGGTAAGGCATATTATTCATATTATCAACCTGTCTTTCTTTTTATTATATGCGTTATTTATTAATTTGTGATAAAATATAAGTGGTGATTTTATGAGACTTAGAAATGTTAAAAATAAAGAAGAAATAATGAATAATTCAAAATATTTAGTAAGGAATCCTGAAAGATATGTTGGTAATTGGAATAAAAAATTTAAAAAGGTTCAACCAATATATATTGAAATTGGTATGGGAAAAGGGAAATTTATTATTGAAAATGCTATAAAATATCCAAATATTAATTTTATTGGTATAGAAAAATTCGATAGTATAGTTGCTAGATGTTTACCTAAAATTCCTGATGGTTTAGATAATTTGATAATTGTTAGAATGGATGCATTGATGATAGATAAAGTTTTTTCTAGTGAAGTTGACAGAATTTATTTAAATTTTTCAGATCCATGGCCTAAAATTCGACATAGTTCAAGAAGATTATCAAGTAAGGTATTCTTAGAAAAATACGATGGCATATTTAAGGATTCAAAAAAAATATATATGAGAACTGATAATAGGGATTTGTATATATATTCATTAATGAGTTTCAGTGAATATGGTTATGTTTTAAAAGATATTAGTTTTGATTTACATGAAGTAGATGATCCATTTAGAATAACTACGGAATATGAAGATAAATTTGCTGATAAAGGAATGCCTATTTATTCTGTAGTTGCGGTAAAAGATGATGTCTAATATAGTAAAACAATAGAAAATATTTTTACATTTGAAAAAAATTTGATATAATGTAATAAGAGTAGGTGAAATATGAAAAAATTAATAGTTTTGCTCTCTACAATTTTAATTTTTATGACAGGCTGTAGTGTTACGCCTCTTGATAAAAATGATTATGCTAAGAACATTAAAACTTTGCTTAGTGAAAAAAACAAGTTTTATAATGTTAATTTTGAAGGATATAAATATTATATTCCAGAGGGTTTAAAATTTCTTAACAAACAAGAATACAACGCAGTTTTAAGAGATAAATATAATAATAAATATTATTTATATGTTGATGCTATTAGTCGATATCACAAAATACCAAGTACATATGAGGTTAATGATTCAGCTTATTATTCTAGTAAATTGAGTTACAATAAAAGTGAAGGTTATATTGAAATAAATGAGTCTAAGGGAAAGTATTATGTAGAAATGGTATTTAATTATGCCAAAATTGAGACTATAGCTGATAAGAAAAGTTTATCTTATGTTATAGATAATATGTGTTATATACTTAGATCTATTAAATTTAATGATAAGATTTTGGAAAGTTTAATTGGTGATAATGTATTAAGTTATGCTGAAGAAATTTTCACATTGTTTGATACAGAGACTTCACAAGAAGACTTTTTAGAAGTTGTTAGCCGATATGATAAGGAATATAGTAAGGCTAAGGATCAAGAAGAATTGGAACTTGATGATGAATAATATAAAGAGGTGAGTTCATGGGTATACTTGATAAATTAAAAAATGTACTTTTTGAAGAAGAATATGTTGAGGTTGAAGAAAAACCAAAAAAGAAACCTGTTCCGAAGAAAACAGGAAATAAATCTAAGGGTAGTGTGAAGAGCGCAATTAAAGAAAAGTTAAAGGTAGAAAATGTGGATTATGAAGATGAAGTCGAAAATAAACCTATAGCTAAAAAAGTTGTTTTACCTGATAGAAAAGAAGAAAAAAATGATAGTTTAAAATTTGAAACTGAAGAATTTGAACCTGTTATTCCTGCTAATCTTTCAGAAAAACACAATGATTTTATGATTTTGGATGATGATGACTTTAAAGTTGAAGAGGAACCTGATTATCCAGAAATAGAACCGCAAATAGTTAAAGTTATAGAAAAAGAAACTTATTCTAATAATCGTCCAGAGAAACCTTTATATCCAAGTAAGCCAGAAAAGAAGCATTTACCTTATGGTGAAGATGAATCACCTCGTAATAGTGTTAGTGAATATAATGCTTATGATAGGAAAGAAGAAAGAAATTATTTTAGACCATCTCCAATAATTTCACCAATTTATGGTATTTTAGATAAAAATTATAAAAAAGAAGATGTTGTTCAAAAACGTGAAATTCGTCCTTCTAGTAGTTTTTCTAAAGATAAGTTATCTGTTGATGAAGTTAGAATGAAAGCTTATGGTGAAGACAATGAAACTGCCAAGAGGTTTGAAGAAAAATTAGAATCACCAACTTTTGAAGTAGAGGAGGAGTCTAATCTATTTGTAGATTTAAATGAGGAAGCAACTCCTGAAGTTAAGGAAGTTACTATGGGTGATGCGATAGAATATTATCAAGATTTAGGATTAGAATACAATGTTGATTATGTTGATGCAGGTAAAAAGAGTACTACACCAAGAAGAGAAAAAGAAGTATATGCTACAGATTTAATTCCTGATCGATTGCCAATAGTAGAGCCAGATGATAGTGAAAATAAAAAAAATGATAAAAATGATGATTTAGACGATGACAATTTATTTGATTTAATTGATTCAATGTATCAAGATCAAGAGTAAAGGAGAATATTATGAATTTTATAAGTTATTTTTTACCGGTATTATTATATACTTTGGGGATTATACTATTAGTAGTACTAATAATTTTGGGAGTCAAAGTTATAGTATTATTAGATAAAGTGGATAAAGTTGTAGATGATGTTGATAAAAAACTTAATTCATTAAATGGAATCTTTGCAATTATCGATAAAACTACAGCAGTATTTACTGGTATCAGCGATACTTTAGTAAGTACTTTAACTGGAACTTTATTAAAAGTATTTAAAAGAAAAAAATCAAAAAATCAAGAGGAGGATGATATTGATGAGTAAAAAAAGTGGTTTAGGGAAATTAGCTTTAGGTGCTGCCATTGGTGCAGGTTTAGGTGTATTATTTGCTCCTAAAGAAGGTAGTAAAACTAGAAAAGAATTAAAAGCTAAATTAGATAATTTAACAAAAGAAGTTAAAAATTTAGAAGTCGAAGATATAAAAAAAGCATTTGATAAAAAGGTAAAAGATATTAAAGCAGATCTAGCAGATTTAGATAAAGAAGAAGTTTTAGATGTTGCTAAAAGTAAAATTAAAGAATTAAAAACTAAAACTCAAGAATTAGTAGATATGGCTATAGAAAAAGGAACACCTGTATTACGTGACTCTGCTGAAGAATTGAAAACAAAAGTTGTTGATTCTACTAAAGCTATAGTAAAAAAATTAGAAGAAAAGACTAAAAAATAAGCTTAGCTTATTTTTTTTATTGATAAAGAATAATTTTATGTTATAATATTTTTATATTTTTGATGATTAATAACTTAGTAGTGATTTATTGCATTTTATAGAGAATTAGTGTTTGGTGGAAACTAATATCAGTTAATCATGAATTACATTATTATGAGAAAATCGTATATCGCGTTAAGATGTTGAGTGCATAGTTTTACTATGAAGTAAGGTGGTACCGCGAACTATTCGTCCTTATGGAGGATAGTTTTTTTGTTGAAAGGAGATTTTATGCATACTGAATATGAAGTTAGAATATTAGAAATTGATGTTAATGAAGTGATAAAAAAATTAGAAAGTGTAGGAGCAAATTTTGAATGGGATCGTTTGCAAAGAAGATATGTATATGATTTTATTCCTAAAGAAGATTCTAAATGGATACGTCTTCGTACAAATGGAGTTGATACAACTCTTACAATAAAAAATGTTGTTACTTCAAAGATTGATGGTACGCAAGAATTGGAAATTACTGTTGATGATTTTGACAGATGTAATCTAATATTAAAGGAATTAGGTTATGAAGCACGAGGGTATCAAGAAAATAGAAGAATGCAATATACATTGAATGGGGTTGAAATAGATATTGATTATTGGCCATTAATACCAACATATATGGAAATTGAAGGGCCAAGTGAAGAATCTGTATATAATACGCTTGAATTTTTAGGATTTAGTGAAGAAAATATTACTACTAAAAGTGTTGATAGCATATATAAAGATTATGGTCATGATATAAAGAAAGTAAAGATTTTGAAATTAGAGGAGGAAAGAAAATGACAGTTTATGAAGATTTAAAATGGAGAGGATTAATACAAGATATTAGTAGTCCTGAATTAATAGATAAGTTAAATGAAGGTGGTCTTACTTTTTATATAGGAACTGATCCAACTGCTGATTCTATGCACATAGGTCATTATTCATCATTTTTGATATGTAGAAGACTTGCTAATGCTGGACATCATCCATTATTATTGGTAGGTGGAGCAACTGGTATGATTGGTGATCCTAAGCCAACAGCAGAAAGACCTATGATTACTAAGGAAGCAGTAGAAAAGAATTTTGCTGGTTTAAAAGCGCAAGCTGAGAAAATATTTGGTTTTGAAGTTGTTAATAATTTTGATTGGACTAAAGATATTAACGTAATAGATTTTTTACGTGACTATGGTAAGTTTTTTAATGTAAATTATATGTTAGCAAAGGATAAAGTAAAGACTAGATTAGAAACAGGAATTACATATGCTGAATTTTCTTATATGATTTTGCAAGCTTTAGATTTCTTACATTTATATGAAACTAGAAATTGTACTTTACAAGTTGCTGGTTCTGATCAATGGGGAAATATTACTTCTGGAATAGAATTAATTAGAAAAAAATTAGATAAAGAAGCTTATGGTATGGTTATGCCTTTGGTTACTGATTCAACAGGTAAAAAGTTTGGTAAAAGTGAAGGCAATGCTTTATGGCTTGATAAGAATAAAACGTCAAGTTATGAGTTATATCAATATTTAGTTAATTTGGAAGATTCGATGATTATTCAATATCTAAAAATGTTGACATTCTTATCACGAGAAGAAATAGAAGATTTAGAGAAAAAGCATAATGATCATCCTGAATTAAGAGAAGCTCATAAAGCGTTGGCTCGTGAAATTATTTGTGATTTACATGGAGAAGACGAATTTAATAAAGCAGTAAGAATGAGTGAAGCTTTATTTAGTGGCAATGTAAAAGGATTAAACTCTGAGGAAATAGAGGAATTGTTTAAAGATGCTCCTAAATTTGAAATTAAAGAGGATACATTATTGATAGATTTATTAGTTGATAATAAAATTTGTTCTAGTAAACGAGAAGCTAGAGAATTTATTGGTAATGGTTCTATAAACTTTAATGGTGATAAGGTTACAGATTTAGATTTTGTTGTTACAAAGGATAAATGCATTGGTTTAAAATATGCAGTGGTAAGAAGAGGAAAAAAGAAATATTATATAGGTGCATTTTGCTAGATTTTACACTGGAAAATAATTTTTAAAATTATTTTCTTTTTTATTGTGGTAAAAGATATTTCTTTTTGATAATATTATTATAAGGAGGGTGTATATGCAAAAAAATGTATTAAAATTATTTAAAAAAATTTCTATTGTATGTGGTATTCTTTTGGGTGTGGAATTATTTTATTTGGCGTATTCTACCTTCTTGAAATCAGCTCAGTCAATTTATTTTGATAGTATTAATGCTATGGATGTTGTTTTAAAAGATTACGTTGCTGTTGGTAGTAACAATGATAATAAAAAGCATTATGAAAAAGCAAAAATAACTAAATTTGATATTAAAAGTAATAAAAAATATGAGAAAATTTATAATAAAGGTTATAATAGTGTATTTTTAGGAGTTGCTAATGATAATGGTGAAAGTATTGCTGTTGGAAGTTATCAAGCTACTAATAGGGAAAGAAAGAAAAATTTACGCACAGCTCTTATTGTAAAATATGATGCAGCTGGTGAAATTTTATTTGAAAATTCTTTGCAAATTTTAGGTAATTCAAAATTTGTAAATGTAAAAGTTGTAGAAGATGGTTATATTGTTGTTGGACAAAGTATATATGAGGATATGACTTTAGGTAATTCATCTGATGGTGGAGCTTTATTAGTAAAATATGATAAAAATGGTAAATTGTTATGGCAGAGAAATTTTGGTAATAATAAATCAGCTATTTTTAATGATGTAATTATTATTAATAATAATATTTATGTTGTTGGTAAAGATTCTGATCGTTTAGGAATTATTGTTAAGTACGATTTAGATGGTAATTATATAGATAGTAATGATTACAAATATACTGATAATTTTGGCTTTACTAGCATTGTAGATTCCGATAATAGTTTAATTGTTAGTGGTGCAAAAAAAATGACAAATCAAAATGATGCAAGAGTTGATGCTTTATTGGTAAAATATGATTTTAATTGTAATTATGTAACGGAAAGTAGTTATGAAGAAATAGAAAATGATCGTTTTAATCGAATTATAAAAAATGAAAATAATGACTTAATTGTTATTGGTTCGTCTGCTGTGAATGATTCTAATAAGGATAATACTAATGTTAATATATTAAAATATGATGGTATAATAGCAAAATATAAGGATGATTTAAAATTAGTTAAGTTAGTCAAATACGGAGAAGAGAGGGATGATCATTTTACTGATATAAAAGTTATTGATAATAATTATTTTGTATCTGATTATTCTTCATATGAAGATGGAAGCTATCTTAGTAAATTTATAATTTATAGTGATGCTTTTAAAGTTTTGGAGGTTAGGTAATGAGAATTACATTAGTAAGGCATGGTGAAACAGATTTTAATTATGAAAATAAAATACAAGGATTATCGAATGCATATTTAAATGAAACTGGTAGAAGACAATGTCGAAAATTAAAGGAAAAAATAAAGGATAAACATTATGATATTTGTTTTATGTCTCCGCTTTTAAGAACTGTTGAAACAGCAATTATTTTAATAGGTGAGAGAGTAGAAACTTTTCCAGATATGAGGCTTGTTGAGAGAAATATGGGAGAATTAGAAGGAAAAGATAGATCTTTATATGATGCAAAAAAATATTGGGATTATGAGGCAAATAATGGTGACTTGGGGATAGAAAAAGTTCAAGATGTTTTTAATCGTTGCAAAGATTTTTTAAGATATGTTAAGGAAAATTATGATGGAAAGGATATTTTGATTGTAACTCATGGTGCACCATGTAGAGCATTTCATCATATTCTAAATAAAAAGGATTTAAATGGGAATTTATTAGATATTCAAATACCTAATTGTTATTTTGAGGAGATAGAAGTAGATTTATAATTTATGATTAAATTCTATATAATGTGATAATAAAACAAAAAAAGATGCTAGTTAGCATCTTTTTATTACTTATTATAGAATTCAACGATTAATGATTCATCAATATCAGCGTTAAGTTCATTTCTTTCAGGTAATCTTACGTAAGTACATTCTTTTTTGTTTTCATCATATGATATGAATTCAACACGTTTAGTTACTTTAGATAATGATTCTTCAACAACTTTTAAGTTTTTGTCGTCATCTTTTAATGAAATAACATCTCCAACTTTAACTCTGTATGATGGAATATCAACTTTTTTACCATTAACTGTTACATGTCCATGGTTAACAAGTTGTCTAGCACCACGACGTGTACTAGCAAAACCAGTACGGTATACTAAGTTATCTAAACGAGATTCAAGTAATCTTAAGAAGTTAGTACCGTGTACACCTTTCATTTTTTCAGCTTCAACGAAAGTTTTATGAAATTGTCTTTCATTTAAACCATACATGAAACGTACTTTTTGCTTTTCTTTTAATTGAATAGCATATTCAGTTGGTTTACTCTTACGAGCAGCACCATGTTGACCAGGACCATAGCTACGACGAGCTAATTCTTTACCAGTTTCACTGATTGAAAATCCAACACGACGAGCTTGTTTATAACTAGGACCAGTATATCTTGACATAAGGCATCTCCTTTCTTTTATTTGCAATTACTGAAATGATTTAGTCATATTTTAGGGAGTCTTCTTTTCGCATAAACAGCAATAGTTACTACTAATACAGAAAACACTTTAAAATATTCCAAATCTGCTGTTTCAAGTTAATTTGCATTATTAATTATAGTGGAAGTTTGTTGATATGTCAAGGATTTTTAATAATGCGTGATTAAAATAATTAATAATTTATTAAAATAGTAGAAAATTGTAGGTTTTATGTGATAAAATAATACTATATAGAGTAGAGGTGATAAGTATGTCAGGACAATTAATGATTATTGTATCTATTGCTTTGGCGTTAGCGGTAGTAGCTGTTATACTTTACCTTATTAGACATTTTGAAACGAAAAGTTATAGAAATAAAATTAAAACATTAGAAATGGAACGTAATATGGTTGCGTCTACTCCTGTTTTGGTTGAATTAAGTAAAGTTGAACCAATAATTAAAAATGATAAAATGGAAGAAAAATATAATAAATGGCACGATACATTTATTGATATTAGAGAAAATAGATTAACTTTAGTTGATGATATGTTAATTGATCTTGATATTTATGTTGATAAAAGAGATTATAAATCTTGTAAATATCATATTGCTAAAACAGAAATGGAAATTTATAAAGTTAGAGAAGCAGCGGACCATTTACTTGAAGAAATAAAGGATATTACTTTGAGTGAAGAAAAATATAGAGCTATTGTTACTAAATTAAAGACTAAATATAGAGTTTTAAATAAAGATTTTCAAGATCATAGGCAGTTATATGAAAATATGCAGGATGCTATTGCTTTACAGTTTGAAAATATTGAAAGACGTTTTTTAGATTTTGAAAAATCAATGGATCAAAATGAGTATAATGAAGTAGTTCATATTGTCAAAGCTTTAGATGCAATGATAGAACATATTGAAATAATAGTTAATGAAGTGCCAGATATTTTATTAATGGCTAAGCAGTTTATTCCAAAAAGGGTTAATGAAGTAAAAGCTAATTATGATGAATTAGTAAAGAGAGGGTATCAATTAGACTATTTAAATATTGATTATAATTTAGAAGAAATTAAAAAAAATGTTGAAAATACGTTGGCTAAAGTTTCTGTTTTAAATCTTGAAGGGTGTATGTTTGATTTAAAAACTATTCTTGAATATTTGGATTCTTTATTTATAGATTTTGAAAAAGAAAGATTAGCTCGTAAAGTTTATGAAGAGGCAGAAAAAGACTTTTCTCGTAAGATAAAAAAGACTAATAAATTAGTTAGTGATATTTATAATCAATTAGATGATATAAAAAATTTATATGATTTGAATGATGCAGATGTAGAAATAATTCATAATGTTAATAAAGATTTAGTTGTTATTAATGATGAATATAAAAAATTATTGTCTAAGGTTGAAGTTAAGTCTTCACCATATTCTTCTGTTCATAAAGAGATTGACGATTTAACTGTTAGATTAAAGACAACTGAGGATAATTTAGATAAGGCATTAAAGTCTCTTGGCAATATGTATGATGATGAAATAAGAGCTCGTGAGCAATTAGATGAAATTCAAAAGTTTTTAAAGCAATGTAAAAAGCAAATGCGTAGTTATAAGTTGCCTGTTATTACAGATAATTATTTTGTTCAATTATCTGAGGCTAATGAAGCTATTATGGAAGTAATAAAAGAATTAGAGAAAAAGCCGATTGTTATAAAGACTTTAAATACAAGAGTAGATACCGCTAGAGATTTAGTATTAAAATTGTATAATACTACTAATAATATGATTAGAACAGCTCAATGTGCTGAAATTGCTATTGTATATGGTAATAGATATAGATTTTTTAAAGAAGTTGATGCTGGTTTAAGTGATGCTAAAAAGAAATTTTTTATGGGTGATTATAAAAGAGCTTTGGATATAGCTATAAAGTCTATTGAAATTTTTGATAGTGATATTACTACTAAGTTGTTTAATAATGAAGGTATTTAAAATACAGACAATGTCTGTATTTTTATATACAATTTTATATTTTTATGCTAAAATATGCGTGGTGATTGATTTATGAATAAAGTTATCTTAATTAAATATGGTGAACTTAGTACAAAAAAGGCAAATCGTAATTTTTTTATTAATACGTTATATAATAATGTTAAAAATAAGTTAAGAAATTTTGATGTTAAGATTACTAAAGATAGAGCTAGAATGTATATTGAATTTAAGGATGAAGAATTAGAATCTATTAAATTAGTAATTGATAAAATCTTTGGTATTCATATGTATCATATAGCAAATATTGTTGATACTAATATTGAATCTATAAAAGACGCTGCTGTTCAAATTTTAAAAGATAAAACTTTTTCAACATTTAAAGTGGAAACTAAGCGTAGTTATAAAGAATTTCCACAAGATAGTGTGGAAATTAGTAGAATTGTGGGTGGAACAATACTTAAAAATGTTGAAAATATAAAAGTAGATGTTCATAATCCTGATATATTAGTTCAAGTTGAAGTGAGAGAAGAAAGAAGTTTTATTTATTTGAATAGTTATAATGGAAGTGGTGGATATCCTGTTGGTACTCAACCAAAGGGAATGCTTATGTTATCTGGTGGAATTGATTCACCAGTGGCAGGATATTTAGCAATGAAACGTGGTATTAAGATAGAAGCTGTTTATTTTGAAGCAATGCCTCATACCAGTTTAGAGGCTAGAAATAAAGTTGTAGATCTTACTAAAAAATTAGTTGATTATACAGATTGTATTAATTTACATGTTGTTAATTTTACTCCAATACAAGAAGCAATATATAAAAATTGTCGTCCAGATTATTGTATTACTATTATGCGTAGAATGATGTATCGTATTATGGAAAAAATTGTAAAACAACGAGATGGATATGTAATAATAAATGGTGAGTCTATTGGTCAAGTAGCTTCTCAAACTTTAACTAGTATGTCAGTTATTAATGAAGTTACTAATGTTCCGGTTATTAGACCTGTTGCTTGCTTAGATAAATTAGAAATAATAGATATAGCTCGTAAAATTGATACTTACGATATAAGTGTTTTACCTTTTGAAGATTGCTGTACAGTATTTGTTCCTAGACATCCTGTAATTAATCCTAAACTTACTGTAGCGGTTTTTGAAGAAAATAAATTTGATTATAGTACTATGATAGATGAAGCTGTTAAAAATTTAAATACAATTCAAGTTAATGATGATATGTTAAATGAATTTAGTGATTTGTTATAAATTACCAATGAAAAATATGTATTATTTGTAAAAAATTTCACAACCTACTAGTGTATAGGAGGTGAAATAATGAATAATACAAAGAATTCTTCTATGAAAATGAGAGTTCCAGGTGCTAAACAAGCTATTGATAAAATGAAATATGAAATAGCAAATGAATTTGGTGTTAATTTAGGCGCTGATGCTACTAGCCGTGCTAATGGTTCAGTTGGTGGTGAAATTACAAGACGTTTAGTACAAAATGGTTTAAATCAAGTAAGTGGAAGCTACACTAATAAATAGTTTAGCTTAAAAGATAGGTCTAAAGGATCTATCTTTTGTTTTTCTTTTCTTATTGTGCGCTTTGTAGTATAATGTTAATAGATTTAGAAAAGAGGGATTTTGTGAAAATATTATCAATAAATACAGGAAGTAGTTCTTTAAAATTTAGTTTATTTGATATGACGGATGAAAGTGTTATTGTTAGTGGAGTATTTGAGAGAATAGGAATTGATGGTAGTTTTTATACTATAAAGTATAATGGTGAAAAAATAACTGAAGAAGTTGAATTAAACAATCATACTGATGCTGTTAAAATTATGCTAGATCGTTTAATTAGTTTAGATATAATTAAATCATTAAATGAAATTAATGGTGTAGGACATAGACTTGTTCATGGAAAAGATAAATATAATAAATCAGTTTTAATTACAGATGAAGTAGTAAGTGATTTAGATTTATTTAAGGATTTTGCACCATTACATAATCCAGCTAATATTCTTGGAATTAATGCATTTAGGGAAGTATTACCTGACGTTCCAATGGTAGGTGTGTTTGATACAGCTTTTCATCAAAACATGAAAAAAGAAACATTCTTATATCCAGTTCCTTACAAGTGGTATGAAAATTATGGAGTAAGAAAATATGGTTTTCATGGTACTAGTCATAGATTTATTACTAATTCAGTTAAAGATATATTAGGTACAGATCATTTTAAACTTATTAGTTGTCATATTGGAAGCGGTGGCTCAATTTGTGCAGTTAAAGATTGTCATTGTATTGATACTACAATGGGATTTACTCCATTATCAGGAATTATGATGGGAACTCGCTCTGGAGATATAGATCCATCAATAATAACTTATGTGATGGAACAAGAAGGCAAAAATGCCGGTGAAGTTTTGGATGACTTAAATAAACAAAGTGGTTTACTTGGACTTAGTGAATATAGTAGTGATATGAGAGATATTTTAGCTAAATGTGAAGAAGACGATGAAAAAGCAAAAACAGCTTTAAATAAATATTTACGACGAGTTGTCGATTATATTGCTCAGTATTACGTATTATTAGGTGGAGCTGACGTTATTGCATTTACTGCTGGTGTTGGTGAGAATAATCCTTACATTAGAAAAGAAATATGTGATAGATTAGCTTGCCTTGGAGTTAGAGTTGATGATGATAAAAATAATAGTCGTGGTGAGACAGTAAAAATCAGTTCTGATGATTCAAGTGTAGCGGTTTATGTTATTCCTACAGACGAAGAATTAATGATTGCTAGGGATACTGTTCAATTAATTGTTAGATAGGAAATGTGAAATGTATAATAAAATTTTTGATAAAATAAAAGAGTATGATACAATTGTCATCGCTCGTCATATTGGAGTTGATCCGGATGCTATGGCTAGTCAAATAGCCCTAAGGGATTCTATTAGATTGACTTTTCCAGAAAAAAAGGTATATTCTTTTGGTACTGGAAGTTCAAAGTTTAATTTTTTAGGTAAGCTTGATAAGTATGAAAAAACTAATAATGCGCTTTTGATAATAACTGATACTCCTGACAAAAAAAGAGTAGATATGGTTGATATTGGTGGTTATAATTATACTATAAAGATAGATCATCATCCCTTTATTGAAAAATATTGTGATTTAGAATTAATAGAGGATAAAGCTTCATCTGCATCAGAAATTATTATGAAAATAATAAAAGAGACTCCATTGAAATGTAATAAGGAAATAGCTGAGAAGCTTTTTATGGGATTAGTAAGTGATTCAAACAGATTTTTATTTAATAGCTGTACTGCTGATACATTTATGCTTGTTTCAGATTATTTGAGAAAATATAAATTAGAAATTGCTTCACTTTATCAAAGGTTATATGTGAGACCATTAAATGAAGTTAGATTAGAGGGTTATATTGCTTCTAATATGATAGTTACAAAAAATAACTTAGGTTTTATTAAGATAACTAATGATGTTCTTAATCAATTTGAAGTAGATAGTGCTTCTGCCGGAAATATGGTAAATAATTTTAATTTTATTGATGAAGTATTAGTTTGGGCTACGGTTACTGAAGATATAAAAAATGATCAAATAAGAGTTTCTATAAGATCTAGAGGTCCAAAGATTAATCAAATAGCAGAAGCTTATAATGGTGGAGGTCATGAACAAGCATCAGGTGCTAAGTTAAAAACTTTTGCTGAAGCTATGAATTTAATTTCAGATTTAGATAAATTTTTAGGTGAATATAAAAGGAGTTTAGAGGAGGAAAATTATGGTAATTAAGGAAGCAAATTTAGATATTATTGCAACGAGGAGAAGCCAATATCCAGAAGATAATAGACCAGAGTTTTTATTAGTTGGCCGTAGTAATGTTGGAAAAAGTAGTTTTATCAATTCAATTTTATCTCGTAAAAATTTAGCTCATACTTCTTCTAGACCTGGTAAAACACAAACTTTAAATTTTTATGGTGTTAATGATATGTTTTATTTGATTGATGTACCTGGTTATGGTTATGCAGCAACAGATAAGAAAACACAAGCTAAGTTTGGAATGATGATTGAGGAATATCTTGAAAAAAGAGATAACTTAAAAAGAGTCTTTTTATTAATAGATTTTAGAATGAAACCAACTGAAGATGATTTGTTGATGTATAATTTTTTAAAATATTATAATTTGCCAGTAACTATAATTGCTACTAAAGCTGATAAAATAGGTGGTAGTAAAAAAGAAAAAAATTTGAAAATGATTTTAGATTCTTTAGATTTAGTAGTAGGAGATGATTTAATAGTTTTTTCTAGTCTTACTAAACTAGGGGTTAAAGATGTTTTAAGAAAAATAGAACAAACAATTTTAGAAGAAAATAATTAAAACTTAGATGCTAATCTAGGTTTTTTTCATATATTATTATTAGGTGAATATATGAAAATAGAGAAGGATATATATAATAATTATTATATATATATGAGCAATTTATATTTTAATTTTAGTAATTACGATAAGAAAAAAATAGTAGAAGAGATTAAAAAAATTATTAATCAACTTAAGAATAAACTTAATTTAAAACAATTTTATAAAGTTAAAGTATATTTAAATGAAAAATTAGGTACATTTTTGGATATTATAAAATTGGATGATTTAGATTATTCTGACACATTAGATTTAAGAATTATAGTTTTATATGATGAAAAAATTTATTTTGAAACTGATAATTTTTTTATACTTAAGAATTTAAAGAATATTAAATTTTTTAATGATAAATATTATTGTTTGGTTGATGATATATTAAATATAAATGATGTTGTTGACTTTGGTAGATTTATATATGGATTAGAGCTTAGAAATGTTTTGTCAAAAGCTATTAATTTATAAAAAAATAAAAACGATTTTATCGTTTTTATATTACTATAGCTATCATATTGTTTGAACCTTTATTAACAACTTTTGATAGGGTTGTTTGAAGTTTAAATCTAATATTATCTGGCATTAAATTTATTTTTGATTGGATACCTTCTTGAACGATTGAATCTAGACTACGGCCAAATATTTCGCTTTTCCAAATTTCTTTTGGATTTTTGTCGTGATCTTTCATTAGATAGTCAATTAGTTCTTTACTTTGTACTTCGCTACCGATTATTGGTTCAAATGTTGATTCGACATCAACTCTTATCATGTGTATTGAAGGTGCTACTGCTTTTAATTTTACACCATATCTAGGACCTTGTTTTATTATTTCTGGTTTATTTAGTTTCATATCTTCTATGGATGGTGTTGCGACTCCATATCCTGTTTGTTTTACCATTTTTAAAGCATATTTTATTTGATTATATTCTTTTTTTGTAGTGTTATATTCTTGGAATAGTGCTAATAGTTCAGCTTTATTAGTAATGTCTATTTCAATAATGTCGTTTAATGTTTGATTATAAAGATTATTTGGAGCAGTTAAATTTACGGTAATTATTCCTGTAGATGGGTCAATATCTGATAGATAACTTTTTTCAATTTTATCATTTTCTAAAAAGTGGCTTGTTATATTATCTATATCTTTTAATTTATCTATTTCTATAACACTTTCTTTTATTGATTCAATATAACTTTTTTTAATTGGATGATCTGGATTTAATATGGTAATCCATTCTGGCATATTTATTTTTACTTCTAAAACTGGAAATTCATATAATGCAGCTTTTAAGATGTTATACATATCTTTTTCACTCATTGATTCAATACTTATTGGAAGTACTGGTACATTGTGTTCTGAGCTTAATTTTTCAGCCAACTTTTCAGTTTCTGGTAAAGTTGGATGAGTTGAATTTAGAACTACTATAAATGGTTTACCAATATTTTTTAACTCATCTATTACTCTGTTTTCTGCTTCTAAGTAATCTGATCTGTCAAATTCACCAATAGAACCATCTGTTGTTACGACAATACCAATTGTTGAATGATCTTTTATTACTTTTTCTGTTCCTATTTCAGCTGCTTCAACAAAAGGAATTTCTTCTGTATACCAAGGAGTTTTTACCATCCTAGGTCCATTTTCATCGCTAGCACCTTGAGCTTTATCTATCATATAACCAACGCAATCAATCATTCTTATATTACATGAAAAATCATCAATTTTAATATTTGCTGCATTATTAGGAACAAATTTTGGTTCTGTTGTCATAATTATTTTTCCAGCAGCGCTTTGTGGTATTTCATCTAAGGCGCGTTTTCTTTCATATTCATCTTCAATGTTAGGAACTATTAATGTTTCTACCATTTTTTTTATAAAAGTTGATTTACCAGTTCTAACAGCACCAACTACACCAAGATAAATATCTCCTCCGGTTCTTTTAGCTATATTTTTAATAATTTCTTGTTTATCCATATATTATCTCCTTATTCAATAAAATTTATGTTATGTATTTTTGAAATATGATAAATAAAAACAAAGCATAGCTTTGTTTAAAACATTTTATCAATGTTTTTTGGAATATTATCTTTTAAAATCGCGTTAATAATTTTTTCTTCTTTTTCTTTTGTTATTTCTTTTCCAGTCATATTACTAATATCTTTTATTACTTCATGTAAAGTTTTTTCATCTTTCATATTAGAATTTTGTAATTTTTGAGCTAATGCAATGATTGTATTTTTATCGATATTGGTTTTTTTTTCTACTTTTTTAAAAAAGTTATCTCCAAACATAAAAAAACCTCCTACATAATTATATGTAGAAGTTTTTTTATTGTTCTAACTATTTCTTCTTTTAGCTAACTCTTCACATTTTTTATTGAATTCTTCTAGTGTGATTGTTTTATTTTCTAATCGTTCGTGAAGCATTGCTAATGATTTATCATACATTTGATTTTTATTCTTTGGATCTGTATATTTATATGTATTTAATTCTTTTGTTAAAAGATTATTTGAAAAATTATTTTTAGCTTGTTCTTTTGGATATTGCTTACGATTATTATTTGTATTGAATCGTGAATTTTCAAAGTTTTTTTGTGGATTTGAAGTATAATTATTACCAATTATCATAAATTTACCTCTTAATCTTGATCGTTTCTATTTTTAAATTGTAATACAATAGGAGTGCCAGTAAAATCAAAACTTTCTCGTATCTTATTTTCTAAATATCTTTCATATGAAAAGTGAACTAATCCTTTATTGTTTACCCTAAAAGTAAATTTAGGAGGTTTTGTACCTGTTTGTGATGTAAAGTATATTTTTAATCTTTTACCTTTATATGAAGGTGGTATATTTAATTGATAGGCATCTAATATAACTTCATTTATAAGACTTGTTTTTACTTCACGTTTTATATTTTCAGCCACTTTTATTACTTCTGGCATAAGAGTATGTATTCTTTTTTTAGTTAATGCTGATAGATAAACTATTGGTGCATATGTTGCGAATTGAAATTCTGCACGCATTAATTTTTCAAATTCATTAATAGTTTGATCTTTTACTGTATCCCATTTGTTTACTACAAATATTAGACCTTTTCCTTTTTCGATAGCGTATCCAGCAATGTGTTTATCATGTTCAGTTATTCCTTCTTCGGCATTAATCACAACTAAACAAATATCGCTGCGATCAATTGCTTTTAGTGATCTTAATAAACTGTATTTTTCAACACTTTCAAATACTTTGCCTTTTTTTCTCATACCGGCAGTATCTATTAATACGTATTCTTCATTATGATATTTTAAAACTGAATCAATTGAATCTCTTGTTGTTCCTGCAATATTTGAAACAACAACTCTTTCTTCATTTAATAATGCGTTCATCAAACTACTTTTACCGACATTTGGTCTTCCAATAATGGAAAATTTTAAACGTGAATCTTCAATTTCTTCCTTTTCATTAAAATCACTTGTAACTATATCCATTAATTCTACAAAACCAGTATTATGAATACTACTTATAGGTATATATGTGTCAAATCCAAGTTCATAGAAGTCATATAGATTATCTTGGGCATCTTTTACATCTATTTTATTAATTGCTACAACAGTTTTTTTATTACTTTTTCTTAGAATATCTCTTACAATTAGATCGTTAGCTGTTAATCCTTCTTTTCCATCGACAATAAATATTACAACGTCAGCTTCTTTTATAGCTACTTCAGCTTGAATTTTTATTTCATTATTAAATGTTTCGTTACTTATATCAATACCACCAGTATCAACTAAATAAAATTTCTTTTTATTATATTTTGCTTCTTGATAAATTCTATCTCTAGTTACCCCTGGTATATCTTCAATTATTGATATTTTTTTGCCAACTATTTTATTAAATAGGGTAGACTTACCAACATTTGGTCTTCCAACTAATGCTACTGTAGGTAATGACATAATATCCCCTCCAATTCACTCGTATTATATCATATTATTGTAAACTTTTAAAGAAAAATTATATTATTTAAATCAGCCTTACTTTTTTATGCTATACTTGTATTAGGATGGTGATTTCATGAGCTTAGAAAAAAGTCAAGAAAAAAAAGATTGGTATAATAATGCTTCAACAATTACTTGGTTGTTAATTATTATAATTTCTGTAATTATTGTTAGTAGTCAATCTTTTTCTATAAATAGAGAAATTAGTGCAATTAAAATGTTTCAAAATGTTCTTAATCATAATATTACATATATGATAGCTTTAGTGTATTTTATTTCTTTAAAAACAAAAACAGGAAAGAAATATTTTGATTATTCTAGTTTAATTATGTTGATAATCTTTTTTCTTACATTTGTAACTAGTATATTAACTATATTTCAATCTTTTGGTTTAACTACATTGTTATCTTGTTCTTTAAATGCACTTATTTTTATTTATTTTTTTCATACATTTTTAAGAGGAACTATTCTTTGGAAAGATTTTAAATTAAAAGAATCACCTTTTAATGAATTAACTAATGAATGGTATTTTAGAGGGATTGTAATAGTAGAAATTATTTTATACACTGTTAGTTTAATTTCATCTACTACACTTAATGGAGTTGTTCTAGCGACATTTGATTGTATATATATAATTTTATTAGCTAAATTTGTTTATTTATATGGTGCTTTTTTGGATAAGAAGAAGAAAAATATAAATAATAATGGTAATTTTGATGAATATCGTGAAAAAGTTATTGAAATAAAAGATAATTTTTCTGAAAAAAGTGAAAAGATAATAGATGAAGCAAAAGAGGTATCTGATAAATTAGTAGAAGAAGTAAAAAATAAGTCCAATGAGGTAATAAGTGAAGTAAAAAGTAAGTCTAATAAGGCAATAGATGAAGTGAAAAGTAAGAGTAAATCAAAAAAGGGGGCAAAATAATATGGATATGTTTGAAGAAATATATAATCAAAAGATTGAGCTTCCTAAAATTAATAGTATTGAGAAATCAATTGGTAAGCAAAAGTTTAATGGTTATCAAAAATTTTCTATTATTACTTTTATAATTTGTTTTATCTTTGGCATAGTGCTAGGTAATTTATTTCCTGCTTGTAGTTCATCAACATATTTATATAGTGATGCTTGTTTAGTCACAGAATTTAATTTCTTTTTGATGATAGTTTTCTGGTTTGCAAGTCTTATTTTATGTTTGTTTTTCTATTCAATAGGACATATCATTGAATTGTTGACTTCTATTGATAAAAAACTTAAGTAAAAGTATGTAAATTTCATTGTATTTACTTGCAATTTGATATAAATCATGGTAAATTTTATATGTAAGCATATTGAAGAATGCTTAATTAATATTGGGAGGTATTATTAATATGAAAAAAGTTGAATTAGTAGAAGCAGTAGCTAAAAAGACTGGATTAACTAAAGCAGATGCTACTAGAGCAATTGATGCTACTTTTGGTGCTATTACTGAAGCATTAGTAAAAGGAGATAAAGTTCCACTAGTTGGATTTGGTACTTTTGGAGTATCTGAAAGAGCTGCTCGTGAAGGACGTAATCCAAGAACTGGAGAAGTTGTTCCAATCGCTGCTAGAAAAGCTGTTACTTTTAAAGCTGGTAGTGCATTAAAAGACGCTATTAACTAGTTTTTTAGAACCTCATATGAGGTTCTTTTTTTGGAAAGTTGTTCTAATAAATTAATTTTGGTATAATATTTAAGAGATGGTGGTGTAGACATGTTAGAACTAGCCTTGAAATTTATCAAAGAAATTAATAAAAATGGATATGAGGCTTATATAGTTGGTGGTTTTGTTAGAGATTATATTTTAGGAATTGAATCAAATGATATTGATATAGCTACTAATGCAACTCCAAGACAAATAAAAGAAATGTTTGAGGATTGTTGTTTACCTAATGAGGATTATGGATCTGTTACTGTAATTAAGTCTGGTGTAAGATATGAAATAACTACATATAGGCAAGAAATAAATTATGTAAAAAATAGAAGACCTGGGGAAATTCGTTATATAGATAATTTATATGATGATTTGATACGCAGAGATTTTACTATAAATTCTATATGCATGGATCAAGATGGTAACATAGTTGATTTATTAGGTGGTCGTATTGATATAGATAATAGAATAGTTAAAACTATTGGTCCAGCTAAAGTTAGATTTGAAGAGGATTGTTTGAGAATACTAAGAGCTGTTAGATTTGCTACAATTTTAGATTTTAATTTAGATGATGATGTAAAAAAATCAATAAGAGAAACAAAATATTTGTTAAAGAATTTGTCTTATCATAGAAAAAAAGAAGAGTTAGATAAAATATTTGGTAGTACTAATAGTTTAAAAGGAATAAAATTATTATTGGAATTAGGATTGGATATAGACTTAGAATTAGATAAGTTAAAAGATGTAAAAAATACTGATGATTTAATATCTATATGGAGTGTATTAGATGTCAGTGATAAATATCCTTTTTCTAGTAATGAATTAAATATTATAAAAGATGTTAATGAAGCATTAAAACTTAATAATTTGGATCCAATGACACTATATCGATATGGTTTATATGTTAATTGTGTTGCTGGTGGTATAAAGGGAATAGACAAGAAAGCTATCACTGAATCATATATAAAATTGCCTATTAATTCAAGAAATGATTTAGATATCACGTGTGATGATATTACTAATGCTTTAAATAAGAAACCTGGTAAATATTTGAAGGAAATATATAGTGATTTAATTCATGAGGTTTTATACAAAAAAATACCAAATAAAAATACTGATTTAATTAAGTTTATTGTCAATAAATATGCTAATTAATAAAAAATATGTTATTATATTAACTTAATGGGGATGATGCTATGAAAGGTGCTAAATTAATTGATATATTTAAACAAGGTCATTTAGTTATACCTTTGTTTTTGCTTCAACATTATAAAGATTTATCATTAAAAATAGATGAATTTGTATTTTTAATGTATTTATATAATTCTGGAAACAAATTTTTATTTGATCCAGCTAAATTTTCTGCTGATTTGGGAATAGAGCTTTCTGATGTTATGAATTATGTAGATATTCTTAATGATAAAAAATTGATTCAAGTTGAAGTCTTAAAAAATGACAAGGGAATTATGGAAGAAGTTATTTTATTAGATGGTTTTTATAGTAAATTGTCATTAATTACGATGGAAGAAGTTAATAGTGTATCTAAAAATGATGGGGTACAAATTTTTGAATTAATTGAAAAAGAATTTGGAAGAACTTTAAGTCCAATAGAATTTGAAATAATTAAAGCATGGTTAGACAACGATTTTAGTGAGGCTTTGATAAAAGAGGCTGTAAAAGAAGCGACATTTAATGGTGTGTCTAATTTAAGATATATAGATAAAATATTGTACGAATGGAGTAAAAATGGAATAAAAACTCCTGATGATGTTGAAAATAACCGTAAAAAGCGTAAAAGTATTAAAGAAAATACGGATAATGTTGATATGGAAATTGTTGATTGGAATTGGTTTGATGATGATGATGAATAAGATAGGTAGTTATTTGGATGAATTGTTTCCAAATCCACAATGTGAACTTCATTATAATAATGATTATGAATTATTAATTGCTATAGTTTTAAGTGCTCAAAGCACTGATAGGAGAGTTAATGTAGTTACTCCAATATTATTTAATCAATATTCGGATTTAGTTTCATTAAAGAATGCTAAATTACGTGATTTGGAATTAATTATTAGACCAATCGGTTCTTTTAGAAAAAAAGCAGTTTATGTTAAAGAAATAGCTCGTATTTTAGTGGACTGTTATAATTGTGTTGTTCCTACTGATAGAAAAGAGTTGGAAAAATTACCGGGTGTTGGTAGAAAGACTATTAATGTATTTTTAAGTGAATATTATAACATTCCAGCTATTGCTGTAGATACTCATGTTGAAAGAGTTTCAAAAAGATTAGGACTTGCTGATATTAATGATAACGTTTTAAAAATAGAAGAAAAGTTGATGGAAGTATTTCCTAAAAAAGAGTGGGCTAGACGACATCTTCAGTTAGTTTTATTTGGAAGATATCATTGTAAATCTCTTAATCCTAAATGTTTAGATTGTAAATTAAGTAATATATGTAAAAAAAATACTAGTTCTAATTGAACTAGTATTTTTTATTCATTTCTTTTAAATTCTATAGTAGTTGATAAGTTATATGTTTGGTTTTTATATTTTACATTACATACTATTACTTTTCTAATGGCTGTATCAATTGTAGATGGTGTACAAGAATTAAGTGTTGCTGATACAGGTGAATTATTGTTTTTAACAGTGAAATCTGATGTTGATAGTTCAAGTGATCCACTTTCTGGGATAATCGTTGGTCCACTATAAGTTAGTGTTAAATTATCTTTTTCTTCTTGTTCAGGAGCGGAATTATTATCTTTTATTGTTTGTGTTGCAGGTGTTCCTTCTAATAAATTACCATCTTTATAAGCATTAGCCACAACTTTATATGTTCCATATGGGCTACCAGTAGGTGTGTATGTATAAGAAGTTGATTCTGTTTTACCGATTAATGTTGAATCATGATAAATATAATATGTAATTGAATCATATCCGTTGTTATTTAGACCATTCCATTTTAAGTAAACCTTTTTATTTAAATAACTTGCATTAAAATTATCTACTTTTCCTAATTTTTCATTTGTGTATGTTTCAGTTGGTTGATAATTTTTTTTGAAATATTCATATGTTATTGTTCCAGTATATCCACTAGGTGCTAATTTAGGTGTTTCAGATCCTGCTATTACTCCAACTTTGACAACACTATCAGGTTGTTTAAATGGTGTTCTGTTATGTTCCATTGCTCCAGCATTTATTAGAGCATTGAATATTTTATCTTTTTGAATAGTTGCTGGAATGTTATGCAAGCAATATTCACTATCTATAAAGTCATATCCATACCAAACAGCTATTGCCGTTTTACTAGAGTATCCAACTATCCATGAATCTCTAATGGCATCTCCAGGTAAATGGTTTTTTGCCATTGTGTTATCATCATAGTTTGTAGTTCCTGTTTTACGTGCTACATATTGTGGATTTCCACCATTTAAGTTAACATCTTGTAAAACACTTGATATCATGAATGCTGTATCTTCACCCATAACATTTTCATTTACTATTAAATCTAATTTTAGTTCTTCATTTGATCCTTTATTTATTATTTTAGATATAGTAGTTGGCTCATGATATGTTCCACCATTTGAGAATGCAGAATATGCAGCTGCCATTTCTACTGGATTAGTACCAGTAAAGGCTCCAATTGAGTGTGCTTCATGAACATTACTAGGATCTTCAGTATCACTAGGTTTATTATTATTAACACAAGTAAGTGTTCCATCTTTTAATTGTTTATATGTATATCCTGTTGAGCATACTTCTGGATGTATTCCAAGTCTTGCAACGAAATCTCTTATTTTTGCATTATCAACTTGTTGGAATGCTTTTAATGCTGGAATATTACGTGATGTAGATAGTGCTCTTCTTAAAGATATTTGTCCATAATATCCACCATCCCAGTTTTTTATTGAATGTCCATTTGAATATGTGTATGGTCCATCTACAAATTGCGTATATGTTGACCAGTTATTGTATTCTATACCTGGGGCATAGTCAAATAGTGGTTTAGCAGATGATCCGGGTTGTCTTTTTATACTGGTAGCATAATTAAATTGATTAATGTTATCAGCGGTTCTACCATTAACGTTACGACCATTACCAATTGCTAAAATTTTTCCTGTTTCAGTATCAATAACTGCAACTCCTGATTGAACTTTGTCATTTATCCATGAATAACTTTCACCATTCATTACGCTATTTACTGCATTTTGTCTTGAACGATCTAAATTAGTATATACAAGAAGTGGAGTAGTATAGGCATTTATTCCCCATCTATCTTTTATTTCTTCAACAACTGTATCAATATATCCTTGATATTCACTTGATGTTCCTGTTGTTCCATTACTAACTAATGATTCTACAGGAATACTATTTGCTAAAGCTTCTTCTTCTTTTGTTATATATCCATGTCTTCTCATTAAATATAAAACAGTTTTTCTACGCTTAGCAGCATTTTCTGGATATGCTGTAGGTCTATAAGTGACTGGAGATTTAAACATACCAGCTAAGATAGCAGCTTCACTTAAGTTTAATTCGCTTACGCTTTTACCAAAGTAAGCATTAGCAGCTTCTTCTACACCATATATATTTCCACCTAAATAGTGGTTGTTTACATAAAATTCAATTATTTGTTGTTTTGTAAAGTTTTTTTCAACTTTAAATATTGCTAGGTAAATATCTTCAGCTTTTCTTATTCCACCTTTAATACCATGTGATGCGCTAGCATCAGTGAAAGTATTTTTAACAACTTGCATTGTTAATGTTGAAGCTCCACCAGCATTTGATTTACCTGCAAGGTGTCCTATAATAGCTTTTGAAAAACGTGGGGCATCAAATCCATTATGTTGAAAAAATCTTGAATCTTCAGTAGCAACGATAGCGTCAACTAATACTTCTGGAAGTTGATCATAAGTAACTTTTTCACGCATTTCACTACCTAATTTGGCATATTCTTCACCATTGCTATCTAGGAATGTTGTGTTTTCAGGTGTATTTAGCTTTTCTTCGTTTCCTTTGTATAGCAAATCAGCTTTTACTTTTACAATAACAATAAATCCACTAAATAAAACTAATCCTAAAACTCCAAGACTTAGTATTATTATCAAAATAGTTTTTAATATACTTTTTTTACTTTTGTCTGAGTTTGCTTTTTTTATTAATTTAGATACACCAACTATTATTGCTATACCTAAAGCAACAAATAAACCAAAGAAAATTCCTAATGTTACTGTAGTTAATATTACTAATAATATATATGATATTAGACAAATAGTTTTTTCTTTTTGATTAGCCTTTGAATTTTTTTGTGGTATTCTTTTCTTTACTTTTTGATTATTTCTATTATTTATTTGTGTTGTTTTTTTTGTATTACCTTTAGAAACAGGTATTCTTTTTTTTATTTCTTTTTTTGCCATATTAGACCCCTCCAATTATTTGATCAATTATTTTTAAATAATCTATTCTAGGAATGTATCCTTCTTTTATGAGATAAGCTTTTTCTTTAAAGAAAGATAATGGTATAGATTTTCTTGATGTTTCGTTAATAAAATTTATTAAATCTTGTGCCATTAATAAATAAGTTTCGTTTAAACTACTAAATCTGACTATTATAAATGATATACCATTGTGTTTATATATATTTTTTAAATGATTTATTTGATGAACATGTATGTTACTTAAAGAAAAAGAAGTTTTATTTTTTGTTTCTTTTGCTTCAAAATCAATATATTTACCTTTATATATTCCATTATAGTCTGTAGTAGATGGTACTGTAAAAAATGCTTCTTTTATTACAGCTTTGTCTCGCGATGGATAGTTTACTTTTGTAATTTTTATAGGGGTTGGTTTTTTATATATGATTGCTTTATCTATTTCACGATAATATTCGTTGGTTAGATTTAGATCATTTTCTAAGGCCATACCTCTATTACCAAATGTTATTTCATTATTTTTTTCTTTTTTTATACCATTTGGATAATTCATCTCATCACCTATCATTCATTATACTATATTAATTAAAATTTTTCTATATTTTCCTATTTTTTATGATAAATTTTATCTAGTTTTGTCGAAAATAAAATTTTAATGTTTTTTTGTATTATTATGTAAGTGGTGATTATATGAATAATTTGGAAGTTATCAAAGTTATAAATAGAATGTTAGATAATATGAGAGAGATTAGTATTGAAAGCAATATTGCATATATGTTCAATATGTTAGCAATTGACAAAAAAGATCAATAATGCCATAATATTACTGTAAGGGATTGGTGATATGTATGTATCAAAATAAGATTACTCTTAAACCACAAGATATTTTAGAAAAAGATTTCAAAATTGATACACGTGGTTATCGATTAAAAGAAGTAGATCAATTTTTAGATGTTATTATTGGTGATTATGAGCAATTTGTTGACATTATTAACAATTTGGAAAAAGAAAAAGCTGAATTGATGGCTGAAATTGTTAATCTAAAGCAGGAACTTCGAAATTCTAAGTTAAATATGGAAGTAGTTCGCAATAGCGATTCTATGGAAGTTACTAACGTTGATATTTTGCGTAGATTATCACAACTTGAAAAGATGGTTTATGCTAATAGAAGAGATAATAACAATTAATATATAGACAAACGCTGGGATTCTTGAGATCCTTGAGGAAAGTCCATGCTCGCACAGACTGAGATGTCTGTAGTGATCGTGCCTAGGGAAAAAATAACCTAGGGTAGTTTTTACTAACGGCGGTTAATAAATCTAAGTCTTTTTGATATGATTTATACTGTAAAGTGCCGCAGTGACGATGCTTTTGGAAACGAAAGAGTGAAACGTGGTAAACCCCGCGAGCGAGAAACCCAAATTTGGTAGGGGAGTCCTAACAAAAAAAATGAATGGAGTTAGGGACTAAGAAATTAGTAGATAAATGTTTGTCGCCTAGTTTACTAGGAACAGAACATGGCTTATTTATATTTATTGTTTATTATTAGTGAGGTGTTATATGAAAGAGTTAGGAGCTTACTTAAAGCAGACTAGAATCAGCAATGGTGTTAGTTTGTTAGAAGCTGCTGATGATTTAGATTTAACATCATCTCAGCTTGAAAATATAGAAAGTGGTAATGTCAAAGCTTTTAAGGATGTTTATGATTTAAAAGAATATATTAAGCAATATGCTAAATATTTAGGATTAAATCCAGATAAAGTAGTAGATGAATTTAATGGATTTTTATTTGAACATACATCTAAAATTTCTTTAGAAGATATTAAATTGGCTCAAAAAAAATTAGAAGAGTCAGAAAAAAAAGCTCAGTCCCCTTATACAAAAGAATATAAGAAAAAAATAGGACCATGGCCTTTTATATGGTCTATTGTTGGTATTATTTTACTTTTTGTAGTTCTTTATTTAATTATTAGTGCAATTAATAAGGCACCTACGAGAAGTGAGGAATTAATGCCAAATGTGGCGAAAGGAGAATTTTATGAACTTGCCTAATAAACTTACAGTTCTTAGACTTATTTTAACTGTTGTAGTAATTATTTTATTAGTATTTCCTTTTTATGCTGTAGGAATTCATTTCCCAGAGTATAATATTTCAGGTATTTCTTCACCTGTTGGTTTGCAATATTTAATTTCAGGATTTATATTTGCAGTTGCTAGTATTACAGATTTTTTTGATGGTAGAATTGCTCGTAAATACAATCTTGTTACTGATACTGGTAAAATGTTAGATGCTATTGCAGATAAGGTTTTAGTTAATTCAGTATTAATAATTTTAGCAGCTCAAGGTTTTATTAATGAAATTATTCCAGTTATAATAGTTTTAAGAGATGTAATTGTAAATGCTATTAAAATGGAAGCTGCTGCAAAGGGTAAAGTTGTTGCTGCTATTGGCGCTGGAAAGATTAAAACAGGTGCTTTAATGGTTGGAACATTCTTAACATTCATTTATAATATGCCATTTGAATTTATTGGTATAAGATTTAATCAATTATTATTATATTTTGCATGTATTATGTCTATTGTATCAGCTTGCAAGTATTATTCTATGAATAAAGATTTAATTTTTTCAAAAACAAAAAATTAAGAAAAATATTACTTGAAAAATCCTTATTTATTGAGGATTTTTTATTTTTTGGTAAAAATTTACTGGTAATTTAATAAAACATTCGTTCGAAAAAGTGTTGCAATTTATTTAAATATATTATACAATTGATTTGTAAGTTATTGAACTTTAGGAGGAAATATGAAAACAGTTAGTAAAGAAGTGTCTAAAGATAAAGCTTTAGAACAAGTATTAAATGATATTGAAAAGCAATTTGGTAAAGGATCAATTATGAAACTTGGTGATAACAAGCATATAAAAGTTGATGTTTGTTCTAGTGGATGTTTATCTTTAGATATTGCTTTAGGTGTAGGTGGATATCCTCGTGGTAGAATTATAGAAATTTATGGACCTGAATCTAGTGGTAAAACAACTTTTGCTTTACAGGCTATAGCTGAACATCAAAAAGCTGGAGGTAGAGCGGCATTTATTGATGCAGAACATGCATTAGATCCAGTTTATGCTGAAAGATTAGGTGTTAATATTGATGAGTTGTTACTTTCTCAACCAGATACTGGTGAGCAAGCTTTAGAAATATGTGATGCTTTAGTTAGAAGTGAAGCTGTTAGTATTATTGTTATTGATTCTGTTGCAGCTTTAGTTCCACAGGCTGAAATTGATGGCGAAATGGGTGATTCACATGTTGGACTTCAAGCGCGTTTAATGTCTCAAGCTTTAAGAAAATTATCTGGTACCATTAATAAAACTAATACTACTTGTATTTTTATTAATCAGTTACGCGAAAAAGTAGGAGTTATGTTTGGTAATCCTGAAACTACTCCTGGTGGTAGAGCGTTAAAATTTTATGCTTCAGTTCGTTTAGATATACGTCGTAATGAACAGCTAAAAATGGGTGATGGGGTTGTTGGTAATAAGACAACAATTAAAGTTGTTAAAAATAAAGTGGCACCACCATTTAAAACTGCTGTTGTTGATATTATGTATGGAGAAGGTGTATCAAGAGAAGGAGAAATTATAGATTTAGCAGCTGAAGCTGGTATTATAAATAAGACTGGGGCTTGGTATTCATATCAAGATGAAAAATTGGGCCAAGGTAAAGAAAATGTTAAACTTTTATTAAAAGACAATATTGAGTTAAAAGAGGAACTTGAAAAAAAGGTAAGGGAATATTACGATATTACTATTCCTGATGATAAAGAGAAGAAAGAAAAGTAGAATTGCTTTTCTTTTTTTTTAGTTATATAATTTTTTTATGCTATTTTTATTAATTGTCATATAATAATTTAGGAGGAAATATGAAAAAACTTTGTGATATTGTAGATTGTATTTTTGATATTGAAATAGCTGGAATAGCTGATGATTCTAGAAAAGTCAAACCCGGATATTTGTTTGTAGCTACACATGGTTTTAATGTTGATCATACTAATTTTATTAATGATGCAATTGCTAATGGAGCGGTTGCTGTTATTGCTGATAGGAAATTAGATTTACCTGTTCCTTTAGTAGTAATGGATAATGTTGATGATATATTTTCTGATTTATGTCAAAAATATTTTGATATTAATCCGGATGATTTTAATATAATTGGTATTACAGGTACTGATGGTAAAACTACAACTGCTTCTCTTATAGATAAAATTGTTGAATCTTTTCATAAAATAGCATATATAGGTACAAATGGTGTCGATATTGATGGTGAACATTTTGATACTTCTAATACTACTCCATGTATTTTTGAATTATATGAATGTTTTTATCAAATAAAAAAACGTAAGTGTAAAGATGTTGTAATGGAAGTGTCAAGTGAGGCTCTTTTACATGGGAGAATAAATAAATTAAAATTTGATGTAATTGCTTATACTAATATTACTGAAGACCATTTAAATATTCATGGTAATATTGATAATTACTGTCAATCTAAATTTAAGTTGATAGATTATTTAAAAGATGAAGGAATAATTTTTGTAAATGGTGATGACAATAATTGTAAAAAAATTGTCGATAAACGTGTTATACATTTTGGATATTCTTTATCAAATGACTTCATAATTTCTAATTTTGCTAAAAAAGAAAATGGAATAGAATTTAATATTAGTGATAAAAATGGTATTAATTATAATATTGTTAGTCCTTTGAATGGTAAATATAATTCTTTTAATTTGACACTTGCTTTTTTAATTTGCAAGTATAAAGATATTCCTGCTGAAAAAATCATTAATAGAATAAATAATATATCTACTATTATTGGTCGGGGAGAAAAATTAAATTTTGGTCAGAGTTATGAAATTGTTTTAGATTATGCTCATACTTATAACGCTATTAAGAATATATTGGATGAATATAAAAAATATAATAGAGTTATTGTTGTTACTGGAGCAGCAGGTGGTCGTGAAAAAGAAAAAAGAAGTAAAATAGGGAAATTATTATTAGAAAATGCAGGATTTGTTATTTTTACTATGGATGATCCACGGAATGAATCGGTTTATGACATAATAGATCAAATGATAGATAACAGTCCATTGAAAAATTATGACATAATTGTTGATAGGAAAGAAGCAATTTATAGTGCTTTTTCAATGGCTAAATCAGGTGATGCTGTTTTAATTATTGGTAAAGGTCGTGATAATTATATGGCTATAGGAAATAAAAAAATTAAATATTCTGACTATGATACAATAAAAAAGTATTTTGATTAAGCACGTATGTGCTTTTTCTTTTCCTTGACAAGCAAAAAAAATAAAACTACAATATAATTAGATTATTATTTTTATGGTCTAGATGGAGGAATTTATGGAAAACAATATAGGATTCTCCATTTTACTTATAGCAGTTGGATTGCTAGTTGGATTTATAATAGCTTTTGTTATAAATAGTTTAAAAGTGAGTAAAGCAGTAAAAAAAGCAGAGAATATGATTAATCAAGCGAAAAAAGATGTTGATAAAATCAAAAGGGATGCTGCTATTGAACAAAAAGAAGAAGCTCATAAAATCAAAATGGATTTAGATAAAGAAATTCGTGAAAAAAAAGAGGAAATGAAAGCGTCTGAACAACGTTTGCTTCAGCGTGAAGCGAATATTGATAAGCGTGATGAAATGTTTCAAAAACGTGAAGCATCTCTTGAAGAAAGAGAAGCTAAGCTTTCAGATCGTTTAGATGAAATCCAAGTTGAAAAGAGTAAAGTGGATGAAATAAAAAAAGAACAATTAGATTTATTGGAAAAAATTTCAGGTTTCAGTAAAGAAAAGGCTCGTGAATTAGTTATGAGTCAAGTAAGAGAAAATATGAGTAAAGAAATAACTGAATATATTCGTGAGGCTGAAAATGAGGCAAGGTTAACAGCTGATAAAACAGCTCGTGAATTAATTGTTAGTTCTATGCAAAAATATGCAGCTGATATTGCGAGTGATCAAACAGTTACAGTTGTAGATTTACCAACTGATGAAATGAAAGGTAGAATTATTGGTCGTGAAGGTCGTAATATTCGTACTATAGAAGCAATTACAGGTGTAGATTTAATTATTGATGATACTCCTGAAGCGGTAGTTTTATCTAGTTTTGATCCTTTAAGAAGAGAAATTGCTAGAGTTACTTTGGAAAGTTTAATTAAAGATGGTAGAATTCATCCTACTCGTATTGAAGAGTTATATGATAAAGTTTGCAAAGATATGAAACAAAAAATTATTGATTATGGTCAAGAAGCTACATTTGAATTGGGACTAACAAAATTTGATCCAGATTTAATTGAAACAATAGGTAAGTTACATTTTAGAACTAGTTATGGTCAAAATGCATTACAACATTCAATTGAAGTTGCTCAGTTATCAGGATTGTTAGCTGGGGAATTAGGGGAAAACGTTTCTTTAGCAAAAAGAGCTGGGTTATTACATGATATAGGTAAAGCAATTGATCATGAAATTGAAGGTAGTCATGTTGAAATTGGCGTTGATATTGCTAAAAAATATAAAGAGAATGAAGTAGTTATAAATTCTATTGCTTCACATCACGGTGATACTCAAGCAACTAGTGTAATATCTACAATAGTTGCTATAGCTGATGCATTGTCTGCATCTCGTCCTGGTGCTCGTAATGATTCTTTAGAAAACTATATTCAACGTTTGACTCAGCTTGAAGAAGTTGGTAATCAAATAGAAGGTGTTGATAAAGCATTTGCTGTACAAGCTGGTCGAGAATTAAGAGTAATTGTAAAACCTGAAGATGTTGATGATTTAGGTGCACATCAAATAGCTCGTGAAGTAAAAGAAAAAATAGAGGCAACTATGAAATATCCTGGTACTGTAAAGATTACAGTAGTACGTGAAACAAGAGCACAAGAAGAAGCTAGATAGGCTTCTTTTTTTTGTTATATTATTATTTTTTGATAATAATATAGTGAGGTGATTAAAATATTAAACAATAAAAATCGACTATTTATATTTTGGAATATAGGAAAAAAAGTATTTTTAAATCAGAATAAGTATTCTAACTCTATTAAAAAATATTCGGAGTATTATCAATACTATTTTGGTGTTACAGATTGTTTTGATAGAATTAATATTTATTCAATGCAACAATTTTATTTATGTTTTCCTATTTTTTATGATAAATTAAATAGTTTAAAATGGGAGTATTATTTAGAATTAATTAAAGTTGATTCTAAATGGGAGAGAATGTTTTATTTTCAGTTGGCTTTATTTACTCAATGTGATTATCAAAATTTTGTTTTAGCAATAAAAAATGATTTATATTTTCAATTAAAAAAGAGATAATTAATTATCTCTTTATGTCTAAAAATATTGGTAAAATTATTGGCTTTCTGCCAGTTAATTCATTAATAAATGGATATAATTGTTCAGTTATACTTGTTTTTAATGCTGTGTAATTTATTCTTGAATCTTGTAAATCTCTAAGAATTATTTCTTCAGCTTTGTTTTCAATTTTATGAATTAGTTCTTCGTTTTCATTTACAAGTATGAAACCTCTAGTAGTAATATTAGGCTTGATTAATAGTTGTCTGTTTTTCATATCAATATTAGCTATTACTACTAATATACCATCATTAGCCATAATTTTACGATCTTTTAATACTGCACTTCCAACTTCACCTATACGGTTACCGTCTACATATATATCAGCTCCGGGCATACTATCGCCTTTTGTGATAACATGATTTTTTAAGACTAAACTATCACCATTTTTAAGAATAAATGTATTTTCTTTTGGAATTCCACAGTCAATACCTATATTAGCTTGTTTTTTTAGCATTCTATAATCTCCGTGAAATGGCATTAAGTATTTAGGTTTTAAAAGTCTAATCATTAATTTGATTTCTTCTTCATTAGCGTGTCCTGATGTATGTAAATCACCTAAATTATCATTTGTATAAACTTTTACGCCTTTTAAATATAATTTGTTAATTGTTTTTGAAATACTTAAAGCATTTCCTGGAATAGCACTTGATGAGAAAATTACTACATCATCAGGTCTTAATTTTATTTGTTTATGTGTGCCATTTGAAATTCTAGATAGTGCTGCTAGGGGTTCACCTTGAGAACCGGTACATAAAATAGCAACTTCTCCAGGTTTTAAATTATTAGCTTCTTCTGGTGAAATAAGCAATTCCTTATGGTCAATATATCCACCGTTAATAGAAATGTTGATGTTATTTTCCATACTACGTCCAAATATACAAATTCTACGATTATGCTTATAACATGTTTCAAATATGTGTTTTACACGATATATATTGGAAGCAAAAGTAGCGATGATAATACGATTATTTTTACATTTATCAAACATTTCCCCTAAAGTTTCGTCAACTTTTGATTCACTATTTGAAAAGCCTTCATTTAAGGCATTTGTTGAATCGCCTATTAAAACATCAACACCTTTTTCTCCTAGGCAGGCCATTTTATATAAGTCAGCCATTGGTCCTATAGGTGTTAAGTCAAATTTATAGTCTCCTGTTGTTACTATTCTTCCGTCTGGAGTAGTTATACTTATTCCATGTGAATCTGGAATAGAGTGAGTAGTTCTAAAAAATTCAACTTCAATATCTTTAAATTTTAATCTTGTATTTTCATTGTAAACATATAAATTATCATATCTTATATTACGATCTTGTAATTTTACTGCAATTAATTCTTTAGCGTGATTAGGAGCGTAAATAGCCGGAATATTAATACTTTGAAGAAGATAAGGTATTCCACCTATATGGTCTTCATGTCCATGAGTTATAAATAAAGCTTTAATTTTACTTTCATTTTCTTTTAAAAATGTGAAATCTGGTAATACATAGTCTATTCCCATAAGTTCACTTTCAGGAAAACTAACACCGGCATCGATAATAATAATTGAGTCTTTATGCATTACACAATACATATTTTTTCCGACTTCTCCTAAACCACCTAAAACAATAATTTTAGTTTCATTGGTTTTTTGTTTAATCATATAAACTCCTTTCTTAAGTTATTTAAAGAACTAACTATGAAATTATACTATACTTTTTTTTGTTTGTCTACTTTTCTTTAGTTAGTATTTTTTATTTTACATATCTATTTAGTAGACTTTAATTTGACATTTTGATACAATAAATTTGATAGTTTTGATTGTTTGAACTAGAAAAGTTTTTCAATAAAAATAACTATATTGTAAATAGAGGTGATAGTATGGGATTGTTTAGTAAAATTAAAAATATGTTTAAAGATGCATCTTTAGAAAAAGACATTGAAAAAAACGAAAAGTCTATAGATAATAAAAACGATGGTGTAAAATTATCAGAGAATGATAAAAAAAGCGTAAAAGTTTATGAAAAAGGTTTAACTAAATCTAGACATGACTTTGTTTCGAAACTTGCTAATCTTACTAATAAATATAAAAAAATAAATGAAGAATATTTTGAAGAGTTAGAAGAAATACTTATAATGGCTGACATAGGTGTTAATACTGTAATGGATTTTGTTGATAGATTGAAGGATCGTGTAAAAAAAGAATCTATAGAAAATCCTGATGATCTTAAAGAAATAATTGTTGATGAATTATTTATAATTTATGTTAATGATGAAGTTCTATCTAGTAAAATTAATTATTCAAAAGAATCTCCAACAGTTATTCTAGTAGTTGGTGTAAATGGTGTTGGTAAAACTACTACTATCGGAAAATTAGCTTGGAATATGAAGAATGAAGGAAAAAAGGTTTTATTAGTTGGAGCTGATACATTTAGAGCAGGTGCTGTAAAACAGTTAGAAGAGTGGAGCAAAAAAATAGATGTTGGGTTTTATGGCAAAGATGATAGTGATCCAGCTAGTGTTGTTTTTGATGGTTTGGCAAAAGCTAAGGATGATAATTATGATGTTGTATTAATAGACACTGCTGGTAGATTACAAAATAAAGTAAATTTAATGAATGAATTAGAAAAAATAAATAAAGTAATTAGTGCACAAGTTGAAAATGGTCCACATGAAACTTTACTAATAATAGATGCTACTACTGGTCAAAACGGAATAAGCCAAGCTAAAGCATTTAAAGAAATAACTGATATTACAGGAATAGTTTTAACAAAACTTGATGGTACTGCTAAAGGTGGAATTGTGCTTGCAATAAAAGAAAATGTAGGATTACCAGTTAAATTTATTGGTTTAGGTGAAGCTAAGGAAGATTTACAGGTTTTTGATATTGAAAAATATATTTATGGTTTATTCAAAGATTTATTGTAGGTGATTTAGATGAAACATAAAAAATTAAAAGAAATTTTTAGTATGAGCCAACTAATACTAACGATTTTTACAATATTTTTATTTATAGCTTTTTTAGTTAATAGAGATTTATGGATATTTTTAGAATTAATTTTAGGCATAGACTTGTTTATAATGGCTGTAAATAATCAATTGTTTTATAAAAAAAATATAGTTACAATTATATATATATTGATAGGTATATTTTTAATAGCACTTGATGTAGTTGGAATTATGAGGAGCTAATTATGGAAGAAGTTATTTATTTTACTGAATTATATGATTTGTATGGTGAATTACTTACATATAAACAAAAAGAGTATTTTGAAAATTATTATTTTAACAATTTAAGTCTTAGTGAGATGGCAGAAAATTATGGTGTAAGTAGAAATGCTATACATAAGCAGGTTAAAAACGTTACTGATAAATTAAATTATTATGAATCTATACTTAAGTTGAGAGAAAAAAGCAAAATTCTTAATGAAATAATTGAAAATATTCAAGATGAAAAATTAAAATCAAATTTAACTGATTTATTATATTAGTAGTTTAGATAAGATTTAAATATTCTTATCTTTTTTTCTTGTAAAATTATTAATTTATTTGTATAATCATATTAAGATAGGGAAAGAATGGAAGGGGCTTTTTTTATGTTTGATAGAATAATTTATATAAGTGACCATTCTGCTAATGTTAAATTAGTTGAAGGAACTAATGTTACTATCAACTTAATGAATCTTCATGTTATTTTTGAAGATAATTTGAAGAAAATTTTGGGTGAAGTAGATGATTTAGATGGTGACATTGTAAAAATTAGATTTTTAGGTGAAATCGTAAATGGTAAATTGATGGGCGGGGTTATACGTAAACCATCTTTGGATGCTAAAGTTAGAGTAATAGATCAGAGTGAAGTTCCTTTAATTACTGGTCAAGATGCTCAAGGATATATGAAACTTGGGGTTAGTCCGTTTTATAATGATTATCCCGTGTTTTTAGATGTAAATAATTTTTTCAGTAATCATTTTGCCATTTTTGGTAATAGTGGTTCTGGTAAGAGTTGTGGTATTTCTAGATTATTTCAAAATATGTTTCATGATCAAAGACTTTTCCCATATAAAGCCAATATTATAATGTTTGACTCTTCTGGTGAATATTATAATGCCTTTAGTAATTTGAATAGTATAAATTCCAATTATCATTATCGTTTTTATAGTACTAATGAAGTTGGTACAAATGCTGAAAAATTAAGACTTCCAATCTTTTTATTAAATGTAGATGATCTTGCTTTATTGTTACAAGTTACTAACCATTCACAATTACCTATAATTGAAAGAATGTTGAAACTAGCATTGATATTTTCTCAAAAAGACATGGATGCTGAAAATTATAAAAATCATTTAATTGCTAAGGCAATTATGACTATTCTTTATACTAATGAAACTTCTCCTAATAAGAGAAATGAGATTTTTTCAATTTTAGCAAGTTGTTCTACTCAACAGTTTAATTTAGAAGCTCCAGTGCAAGGAATTGGATATACAAGAAAATTTAGAGAATGTTTTTTAATTGATAATCAAGGTCAATTTTCCGAAAGTGTTTTATTAACTGAGTATGTTTCATCTTTTATTAAAGCAGAATATGATAATTATGAGCCTAAAGGTGGAGTGTATTTTGATTTAGATACATTAGAAAAAGCTTTAAACTTTACTTTAATTAGTGAAGGATGGTTAAGAAATGAAAATACTTATGGTGATGCTGTTACTATTAAAGTTAGATTGCATTCACTAATTGTTGGTGAAAATGCAAAATTCTTTGATTATCCTGAATATATTACATTAGAATCTTATTTATCATCTATGTTAATTAGTAATAATAATAAATATCAAATTATTAATATAAATTTAGATGATGTAGATGATGATTTTGCAAAAGTTATTACTAAAATTTATTCAAGATTGATATTTGAATTTTCTAAGGCTTTACCAAATAGAGCTAGTATACCTTTTCATATTATAGTTGAGGAAGCTCATAGATATATTCAAAATGATACAGATAGATTTTTAATTGGATATAATGTGTTTGAAAGAATTGCTAAAGAAGGACGTAAATATGGTGTTATTTTGGGACTTATTTCTCAGAGACCAGTAGAACTTTCTGATACTGTTATATCTCAATGTTCAAATTTCTTAATATTTAAAATGAACCATCCAGTTGATGTTGATTATATTCGAAAGATGGTTCCAAATATCAGTGATGAAATAGTTGAAAAGCAAAAAACTTTACAAGCTGGTACTTGTTTAGGCTTTGGTATGGCTTTTAGAATACCATTGATAGTAAAAATGGAAATGCCAGATCCTGCTCCTTGGAGTGGAAACTGTGATGTTGTATCTATTTGGAATGGTAATGGTAGTGTTAATACTAGTGGAGGTAATACTAATAGTGTAAATTCTAATTCTATGCCTCAATCATCTATTCCTAGTACTATGCCAGTTCAACAATCTGCACCTATTTCTATGCCTACTCAACAGCCTGCTTTTATACAGCAAACTAATACTTCATCAGTGCCTACTGTGAATTCGATGAATAATATTCCTAAAAATCCATTCTTAGAAAATAGTAATGATGCTATTTTGTCAATTCCACAACCACCTAGTGAAATGAATAATAGTAGTAATATTCAAAACAATAATATTCCTGTGAATAATAATTTAAATAATTCAAATGTTACTACAGGTTTAGGAGTTGCTGATTTAAATAAAATAAATATGATGTCAAATACTAACTCATTTACTGATGATATTTTAAATGGTATCAATAATAATTTTTCACTACCTGTTGGTGGATTTCCAATGGATAATGTAAATTTGCAATCAGCTATACCTGATTTTACAACTACTAGTGAAGATGAAAGAGCTGGAATAGTTCCACAAAATTCTTTTACAATACCAAGTTCTTTAGATATTGCTGCTAATCAAACAGCAGTAGTTCCAACAGTAGATGTTAACAAAAAGGATGATGATTATGGAACAGTGCGAATTGTTCCGCCTAATTTAAATGAATCAAATAGTGATGGTGATAATAGTGGTAATTCATTTTTTGGAGGAAGTGGTGGATCTAATTCTACAATTCCAAGAACTGATTCTGGTACACCATTAGTAACAATAGTTAATTAAATAGCATTTATAATGCTATTTTTTTATTGGTATTATTATTTTCTTTTGTTATAATTATTAATAGGTGATGAAAATGTTTGAAAGTTTAGGAGATAGATTACAAAACGCTTTGCATAAAATTAAAGGCTATGGGAAAATAACAGAAGAAAATATTTCTGATATGATGAGGGAAATAAGACTAGCCTTATTAGAAGCGGATGTTAATTATAAAGTTGTTAAAGAATTTACAAATACTGTTAAGGAAAAAGCTTTAGGTGAAGAAGTTGCTAGTAGCATTAATCCTGGTGATTTGTTTGTTAAAATAGTAAAAGATGAATTAGTAAACTTGCTTGGTGGAGAAAATGCTCCATTGAATTTAAAAGGAAATCCAGCTACTTTAATGTTAGTTGGTTTGCAAGGATCAGGAAAAACTACAAGTATAGCTAAACTTGCTAATTTTTTAAGAAAGAAGCGTGCTAAAAAGCCATTATTAGTTGCATGTGATGTTTATAGACCAGCGGCTATTGATCAATTAAAACAATTAGGAAAGCAATTAAATATTGAAGTTTATGAAGAGGGAAAGAAAAACCCTGTAGAAATAAGTACTAATGCTATTAATTATGCTAAAGATAATGGTAATGATTATGTTTTAATAGATACAGCTGGTAGATTGCATATTGATGAAGAATTAATGAATGAATTAATAAATATTAAGGATACTATCAATCCTGATGAAATATTATTAGTAATTGACGCTATGATGGGGCAAGATGCTATAAATGTTATTACTGGTTTTAATGATAAATTACCACTTACTGGTGTTATTTTAACTAAATTAGATGGAGATACTAGAGGTGGTGTAGCTTTATCTGTTAGACATTTAACAAATGTTCCTATTAAATTTATTGGTACTTCAGAAAAGATGGATGGATTAGATTATTTTGATCCTGAACGAACAGCTGGTAGAATTTTGGGAATGGGTGACATAGTTTCTTTAGTTGAAAAAGCAACAGAAGCTATAGATGAAAAAGAAGCTGAAAAGACAGCAAAAAAGATGCAACAAGGAAAATTTGATTTAGAAGATTTTTTATCTACTATGAAACAAATGAAAAAATTAGGACCATTAGAAAATTTAATAAAACTGATTCCTGGAGCAAAAAAGATGGGACTTACAAATGTAAAAGTAAATCCTAAAGATTTGGCTCATATAGAAGCTATAGTATTATCTATGACTCCACAAGAAAGAAGACATCCTGAGATAATTAAGGCTAGTCGTAAGACAAGAATTGCTTCGGGAAGTGGTACTTCAGTTCAAGAAGTAAATAAGTTACTTCAACAATTTGACCAAATGAAAAAAATGATGAAACAAATGACAAGCGGTAATATGAAATTACCATTTTAAATATAGTTGGGCGTAAATGGTAGCTAAATAGTCTAATTTACATAATATAAATTAGAGGAGGTATTTATATTATGTTTGATCAAGGTATGACTAATATGCCTAATTTTGACTTTGATTCTTCTGTAATTGGTAACAATAATGTTATTGATAATGACATGAATGTTGATATTAATATGATGAATTATTCTACTCAAAATATGCAAGGCGGTCAGATGATGAATCCAGTTAGTGAAGCAGTACAAGAAAAAGTGGTTCATAAGACTATTGTTCATGAAGTACCACATGTTTGTCCGATTCACACTAGAATAATAAATCACCATGTTTATAAACATACTTATAGACCTGAGTATTCTTGTTCAGAAGAAAACACAGTAAGTAATGTTCAATGTGGTTCATGCTGTAATTTTAGATAAGCAAATGCTTATCTTTTTTATTTGTAAATTGTTGTGTAAACGAAAGTGTCTAATTGTGTCATGTTTATTGATTAATTTTTTTGATAAGGGTATCCTAATAATAGGGAGTGTGATACGAATGATTTATCCTTCGATCGACAAATTACTTAACATTGTTGATTCAAAATATGAACTTGTTCATATAGCGGCTAGAAGAAGTAAAGAAATATCTAAAGACGGTTATTTACAAATGCCAGAATCAGAGTACAAAAGCGCTAAAAATATTGGTAGGGCACTTGAAGAAATATCAGAAGGTTTGATTGAAGTAAAAAAGAAAGACTAGTAGTTTTCTTTCTTTTTTTTTGCTATACTTTAGTTGGGTGATGTTTTTGAAAATAGTTGGATTAAGAAAAACTAAAACTGATCGTTATAAAATTATTTTTGATTCTGGAAATGATTTAGAAGTTTATGATCAAGTTATAATTTTTTTTCAACTCACAATAAATCATGAGGTTAATGATACTTTATTAAATAAAGTTGTAGAATTAAATAATAAATGGGATGTATTTTATGTAGCTTTAAAATCATTAAACTCTAGGGCTAAGAGTATTAAAGAGATGAAAAATTATTTAGTTAAAAAAGAATATCCTTTAGAATATATTGATTTTGCTATAGATGAATTAAAAAATAAAAAATATTTAGATGATAGAATTTTTACTAAAAGTTATATTCAAAATCAAATAATTACCACATCTAGAGGACCTTATAGAATAGTAAAGGAATTGCATGATAAAGGTGTTGATTCTGATATAATAGAAGATGAAATAGGTGCTTTTGATAAGGATATACAAATAGAAAAAATTAATAAAATTATTAATAAATCTATAAAAAGTAATCATACTAGAGGTGGTGTGGTGTTAAAAAATAAAATAATTAGTGATTTAATTACTTTGGGATATGAATATAGTATTATTAATTCTATTATAGATACATACACATTTAAAAATGATAAAGAGATGATTGAAAGGGAATATAATAAATTGTATAAAAAGCTTAGTTCTAAATATTCTGGTAAGGAATTGGAATACAAAATTAAAGAAAAATTATATCAAAAAGGTTTGTATTATGAAGATTAAAGAATTTATTAATAAGAATAAAAAAGTATTATCATTTTTACTGTTATTGTTATCTATATCATTATTTTGTCTAGTTTTTTTATTTCGTGAAAGTGATTATTTTTGGCATATTAAAACTGGAGAATATATGTTTAATAATGGTATAACAAAGAAAGATGTTTTTTCATGGTTTGCTAGAGGAAAATACTGGATGTCTCATGAGTGGCTATTTGAAATTATTATTTATTCTTTATCAATAGTTTTTAAATCATATCATATTATTATTTATGGATTTGTTTGTATTTTTATTTTATTGTTAATATTGTTTTTTAGTAATAAAAATAATTTTTTTAAGAACGTACCTTTTTCGTTAGTATGGATTTTATGTTCTTTTATATTAATGCCTTTTATGCAAGCTAGACCACATCTTATTAGTTTTAATTTGTTAGCTTTGACTATTTGGTTTTTATACGATTTGTATAATAATGAAAATTCAAAAAAGATTTATTTTTTACCTATAATTACAGTAGTATGGGCTAATGTTCATGGTGGTTCTAGTAATTTAAGTTATTTATTTTGCTTATTGTTTATAATTGGTGGTTTATTTTCTTTTAAATTTAGTAAAATTGAAGTTGAAAGAATAAGTAAATTACAATTAAAAAAATATTTTATAGTAATGATTCTTTGTATGATTGCTGTATGTATTAATATTCATGGATTTAAAATGTTTATATATCCATATTCTAATATGTCTGATACAGTTATGATTAAAAATATTTCAGAATGGCAACCGACAACTTTAACTAGTTTATCTGGATATGTTTATTATGCTTTTCTTATATTTATATTTTTTATAATGTTGTTTAGTAAAAAGAAAATTAATTTTATGGATTTATTACTTTTTGGTGTTTGTGCTTTTTTAGGAATAAAGAGTATTCGTTTTTGGGGATATACATATATAGTAAGTACATTTATAATTTTTAATTATATTGATAAACGAAAAGATGATTCTAACATAACTTTAGCTATATCTCTATTATCTATTCTTTTAATAATTCTATCTTGTTGTAGTATGCAACGTGTGCATAAAAATTTAAATAAGAGATATTTAAATGATGAAGTAATTTCTATAATAAAAGATTCCTCTATAAAAAAATTATTTAATATGTATGATTATGGTGGAGAACTCATATATAATGATATTGATGTTTTTATAGATGGTAGGGCAGATTTATATACCAATTTAAATTATAGAGATTATTTAAATATTTCTACTTTAAGCAATGATTATATAAAGCTTATTGATAAATATAATTTTGATTATTTCCTAGTTTCTAATAAATACCCAATAAGAACATACTTGAAATATTCTAAAGATTATGAATTAATATATGGCCATAAAGAATTTGAATTATATAAAAAAATTGACTAGTTATTAGTCAATTTTTATTTTGTCTCAGTTGATTTTTTTGCATTTTCAATTAATGTTTCCATGTATTTTTTATATTGTTTTTTTAGTTTACTATCATTCCAAGTTATATTTTTGCTTTCTCTGTAATCAATTAATGTTTGATAGTATAATGTTGGATCTTCACTAAGTTTTTGATCAGTTAACTTTTCTTTGATATCATTTTTTATTTTGTCTAATTTTTCTTTTTCTTTTTCGTCTTTTTTAAGAATTATATGATAACCATATTTTGTTTTTACTGGTTCATTGGTATATTTTCCTTTTTTTAAATTTTTAACGGCATTAGCAAATTCTTCAACCATATCACTAGGTTGGAAATATCCTAAATCTCCACCTTTTTCTTTTGTTGCTTCATCATCTGAATATTTTTTAGCTAAATCTTCAAATTTTTTTCCACTTTCTAATTCTTTAATAACTTTATTTGCTTTTTTTAATGCTTTTTTGTCTGCTTCTTCTTTTTCTTCATCTGTTGCATTGTCATCTACGTCAACAGTTATTAAAATGTGACTAGCATTTATTTCACCAGTTATTTTGTTGTTATAGTAATTTTTTATTTCTTGCTTTGATAAATTTTTTCTTATGTAATCTTTTACAGCTTGATTTCTTTTATATTCTAGTCGTAGCATTGAATCTAATTCATCTTCACTGCTTACTCCAAAGTATTGTTGTAATACATTTTTGTATGTTGCTTCGTCACTACCATAATAGCTCTTGATTTGATCAATTTGTTTTTTTACTGATTCATCTTCGTCATTACTTTTTTTGTATGATTTATCAAGCAATTTGTGATCAATCATATTTATTAAAGTATTGATATTATTTCCTTTGATTTCATTATAATATTGATCAGCAGTAACGTTACCACCTTTTACTTTCACAGCAATTTCTTCACCATTTTTTAATTTTGCTTTTCCACATCCTGTAAGAATTAAGGAAACTACCAATAGACTACTTAGTCCAATAATTAATTTATTCTTTTTCATAAAATTCCTCCTATACAATTAATTATAATAACAAAAAAAGCAATTTGTTGCAATAAATATGACATATATAATCACATAAATTTAGTTTTGCCATAAAATAAAATGAAAGCATAAAAAAAGGAGGAAAACCTATGAATAATTGTTCATCTTCATCTTCAAATGCCATCATTTTAGTATTATTTATTCTTTTAATTATTATATTAGGGGCTTATATTTAAGGAGGTGTTTTAAATGAGTTGTTCTGAAAATAATGTTACTACAAGAAGATCTGGCAATGGTTATGTTATAATTATTATATTATATATTTTACTTGCTATTATATTAGGCGGAATTATTAGTTATTAAAAGATAAGAGATTTCTTATCTTTTTTTATAAAAAAATACCAAATTAAATATTTGATATTAATTATCTAACTTGTTAAAAATATTTTCAAAATTTTCAAGAATTTCCTTATTACAGTCTAATTCAGCATTATCATTTTTATATCTAGGTATTAGGTGAATATGAAAATGCTTTATTTCTTGACCTAAAAAATTGTTTTCTAAGATTGTTAGTCCTTCACAATTTAATTTTTCTTTTAAAAGTGGATATAGTTTTTCTTTAGTTATTTCTATACTATGTGTAATTATATTTGTTTCAATATCAAAAATATTTTCATAGTGTTTTTTTGGTAATATTAATAGGTGGCCATTAGTAATTGGATTTATGTTCATTATTACTTTTACTAATTCATCTTCATATACAGTGCTAGATGGTATTTCACCTTTAATAATTTTACAAAATATACAATCGTTCATGTTAATCACTCCTTAATTTAAAATTTTATATGTAATATTTTGTTCTTTCAAAATATCTGTTTCTTTATTTTTTATTATATCATCAATTATTTGAGTTAGCATAATTTTATTTTCTATAATAGAAGAAGTTAAATTTTTAATTTTTATTGATTGAGCAATATCTAAATTATTTGTAATAGTTATTTCATAATATTTGGGATTATAATCATTGATTTTTAATTTATTTTCTATTTTTTCTATATGAGTTGCAATTACATTAGAATCCCATGATGTCTCAATTTCTTGACTAATATTATATATTCTTAGTTTTTTAATATTATCTTCAGCAATTATTTTTTCTTTTATTGTTTCTGAATATTTATTTAAGTTGTTTGTAAATGAAACAGAAGTTTTATTATATGTTAATTTTGATATATCTTTTTCTAATTTTTTACTTAGGGTTGTTATTAATGTTTTTCCTTCTAAATAATCCCTTTTATAGGTGTCTGTAATTTTTTTGTTATTATAGGTTAGGGTGAAATATAAATTTTCATTGTCTTTTGAATTAATAATTTTTTTAAATTTCGTTTCAGTATATATTGTATCTTTTAATTCAAAATTATTTTTTTCTTCAGTATAATTTTTATTTATATATTCTGTTAATTTTTTATCTATTCTAGGTGCAAAAATAGGTGCCGTTTTTTCAGTTACAATTATTATTCCAAAGCAAATAAATATTATTATTGTAAATCCTGCCATACCTATAGTTAATTTTTTTTGTTCATTCATATCATCACCAATTTTATTGTATCATTTATTATATAAAATGCAAATTTGTTTCTTTATTTTTATTTAAAAGTAGTTGTTTTGAAGTCTTATTTGTGATATCATTATTTATGATAAGAATAATGGGTGGTGTTAGTATGATGCAAGTTCAAAAAGGATTGGTAAAATATAAAGATCGCAGTGATATTGTATGCACATATGGTATTACAGATGATGGTAAACAATATTATTTTATTGATGGTGAAAAAAGTAATAATAATCGAATTATTGCATCAACTGCATTAGTTGAAGCTATTGATCCACTTGTTGTAGCATCCAATGTAGGTGTTATTGATAGTGATTCTAATATGATTATTCCTTTTGAAAATAAATCCATTAAATCAATTTTGGATTCAGCATTTTTAGTTGAAAAGGTAAATCCTACTACACCTAGTGTAATAGAAGCTTGTGATGCTAGAAAAGATCCGTTATTAGCAGCAAGATTAGTAACTACTCCTGCTACTATTAAGGATAAAATGAATGCTATGATGGGAAATGGTGGACGTTTTTTATTTAATGATCAATTTTCAGAAGCTACTGTTTATGATTTAGATGGTAATAATATATTAAATGATGAATATTATAGCTTTATTGGTTTAAATAACAATACTTTATATTTGAGTAAAAATATTCCTGAGTCAGAAGTTATTGAAGTTGTTCTTGGAAACGGAAAACAAAAACAAGATGACTCCAAGAATATAGAAATGAAAGATGAAAAGTCTTCTGAAGAAACAGTAGTAAATGATGCACCAAAAGAAGAAGATAACAGACTTAATCCTGTTGATTTTCAAAAAATAGAAATGGGTGACGATTTTCCTGATGAAGTAGAAGATGAGGAAAATAATAATTTAAATTTTGATAGTTCAAGTGATTCGGAAAATACAAATTTAAAGGAAGAAAATATAACTGATGATAATGTTGATTTTTCAGAAAATGAATTAGATGAAGATGAAAGAAACGAAAATGTATTATCTGATGCTACGAGTATTATAACTAGACTTATTGAACAAAATAAGAAACAAAAAGATTTAATAAAATCATGTGAAAAAGATATAAGATTATTAGATAAGACTAATAAAAAAATATTAAAAGAAAATGAAGATTTAAAGGATAAATTAAGTAAAGCTTTGGCTGAAATAGAAGAATTAAAAATTCAAACAGGTGGAAAACAAAATTTGGCTAAAGTAATAGATGAGGCACAAGATTTACTAAATAGTGATCAATCTGATAAATAAGATGAATTTTATTCATCTTTTATTTTGTTTATAATTTTTATGTGATAGAATATTTTTTATTATTTTCCAACATTTTTTGTAGAAAATTTGGTATAATATGTTAATAGATGGAGATGGCATTATGTTAAAAATTAAAGATTTAAGTGTAAAAATTAAGAATACTGACATTGAAATTATAAAAAAATTATCGTTAAATATAAAACCTGGTGAAGTTCATGTAATTATGGGACCTAATGGTACAGGAAAGAGTACTTTATCAAAAGTTGTTATGGGTCATTATAAGTATGAAGTTGTAAATGGTGATATTTTATTTGGTAAAAAAAGTATTATAAATGCAAATGTTAATGATAGGGCAAAGCTTGGTATATTTCTATGTATGCAAGATCCAACTGTTATAGAAGGCGTTTCTAATAGTGAATTTTTAAGAACTGCAAAAAGTGAGTGCGTTGGTGAAAAAGTTAACCTTTATAGTTTTATAAAACAAATGGAAGAATCTATGAAAAAGGTAAAACTTGATGAAGCAATGTTACATAGGTCACTTAATATGGGATTTAGTGGTGGAGAAAAAAAGAAAAATGAAATATTACAAATGATGTTTTTAAAGCCAAAGTTTATTATTTTAGATGAACTTGATTCTGGACTTGATGTAGATAGTTTAAAAATAGTTTGTGATAATATTAATGAATATTTAAAAGAAAACCCTGAAACTTCAGTATTAATAATTACACATTATACTAGAGTATTAAAATATATAAAACCTGATTATGTACATGTTATGATGGATGGAACTATTCAAAAAACAGGTAAGATGGATTTAGCAAATGAAATAGAAAAAAATGGCTATAATGGGATTAATGCTATGATTGGAACTGATTCAAATGAGTAAAATATTATATATTATAGATGATAATAAAAGTAGTAATTATGTTTATGATATAAACGAAGATACTATTATATATCATTTTGCTATTAATAGTAGTAGTAATGTGGAAATTAATTTAAATGTTCCTGGTGTAACTTTATATTATTATTATAATGATATTAATTATGATGATAATGATTTTAAAATAAGAATTAATCATTTAGTTAGTAATACGAGAAGTGAAGTTTTCAATCATGGAGTTAATGTTAAAGATAATAGATTGACTTATTATGTAGATGGCTTTGTTCCAAAAAGCAGTAATAAGTGTATATGTAATCAAGACAATCAAATTATTAATATGGCCAATGGTAAAAGTACTATTTGTCCTAATTTATTAATAGATAATTATGATGTTGATAGTAATCATGCTGCTTATATTGGAAAGTTTAAGGAAGAAATATTATTTTATATGATGAGTAGAGGAATATCTTTGGAAGTTGCTAATAGATTATTATTAAATGGTTTTTTAATTAATTCTGATAGTATTGATTTAAATAAAATAAAAATATTTATTGATGAGATAAATAATATTTAGGAGGTGTTAGTTTGCATAGAGAAGATTTCCCAATGTTAAAACAAGATATTGCTTTTTTTGACAACGGAGCAACGACTTTAAAACCTAAATGCGTAATTGAAAGTTTGGAAAAGTATTATAGTGAACATACTTCTAATATTCATAGAGGAGATTATGATGCTTCTATTATTACAAATAAATTATATGATGAAGCAAGAGTAGTTGTATCAAATTTTGTTAATTGCAATAGTGATGAAGTTGTATTTACTAGTGGAACTACAATGTCAATTAATATGATTGCTTTTGGATATATGAAAAAATATTTAAAAGCAGGGGATGAGGTTTTACTTACTAAAGCAGAACATGCTTCTAATGTTTTACCTTGGATTAAGCTTAGTGAAGAAATAGGTATTGTTATTAAATATATGGATTTAAATGATGAGTATGCTTTAACAATAGATAGCGTAAAAAGGAGTATTACAGATAAAACTAAAGTAATTTCAATTGCACATATTACAAATGTAATAGGTGATGTTAGAGATATTTATGAAATAGGAAATATATGTTTAGAAAATAATATTTTATTTTGTGTAGATGGGGCTCAAAGTGTTCCACATTTAAAAGTTGATTTTAAAAGAGCAAATATTGATTTTTTATCATTTTCTGGTCATAAGATGTTAGCTCCTACTGGGGTTGGCGTTTTAGTTGGAAAACATGAATTATTAGAAAAAATGGATCCACTATGCTATGGTGGTGGAATGAATCAGTTTTTTGAAGAAGATAATAGTTATGAATTAAAGAGTGTTCCAACAAAATTTGAAGCTGGCACTCCACCTATTGCTGAGGTTATTGGTTTGAGTACAGCAATAAAATATTTAATGGATATTGGAATGGAAAAGATTCATGAGCATGAAAAAGATCTAAAAAAATACTTAGTACAGAAATTAGAAAAAATTCCAAATATAATAATGTATAATAAAAATTCTGATAGTGGTATTTTGGCGTTTAATATTGAAGGGGTGTTTGCTCAGGAAAGCTCAATATATTTGAATCATTATCATATATATGTTAGGGCAGGTAATCATTGTGCAAAGATGTTAAAAGATGAATTAAATGTTAAAAATACTGTTAGAATAAGTTTATATTTATATAATACGAAAGATGAAATTGATAAATTAGTTGAAGTTTTAGAAAAAAGTGATAATATATTTAAAGTAGTTATTTAGGAGTTTATATGGATGATAATTTAAGAAGAGAAATAATATTAGATAATTATCAAGATCCTATGAATAGGGGATTGGTAAATGATGATAGTTATATAAAAACTAATACTAATAGTGAAAGTTGTATCGATGATTTAGATGTAATGATGAAAGTTGAAGATGATGTAATTGTTGATATAAGATTTGATGGTGAAGCTTGTGCTATTAGTACATCTGCTACTTCAATAATGATTAGATCTTTGATTGGTAAAAGTATAAATGAAGCAAAAAAAATACTTGAAAATTATGTTGCTATGATAAATGAAAAGAATTTTGATAGGGATTTGCTAGGTGAACTAACGGTTTATGATGAAATTTGTAAACAACCTAATAGAAAAGGATGTGCTTTGATACCATATCAAGCAATTACGTCTATATTGGAGGTATTAGAAAATGGATGTAAAAAATAAAAAAATAAAAAGTGCAGGACTTAAGTTAGCTGAACTTAGATATTATGATGAGGATCATAGAGGTCTAGAAGTTAGTCAAAATTTAGCCTATGGTATTTTATATACTGATAATGAAAATTATATGAATATATTTGCAAGTGATGAGTACCCTGTATTTAAGAGAGTAATAGGAACAACAAATGTGATTGTATCAACAGGTGAAGAATATGGTACATGTGTTGTTGAGCTTACTGAGGCAAAGGAAAGTGGACCAGTTTGGTTAATTGTTGATGATAAATTTGGAGATAAATTTCCTAAAGAAATTACAATCAAAAATCTAGAGGATTATGTATTGTCATCTAAATTTTATTTTAAAGATAGAACAGATATAGCCAAGAAAAGGTTACATGATACTATGAATTTGTCATTAATGGGTGTCATATTAAAAGATCGTAAGCATAAAAAAGCTATGGATAATTTTTTTGATCAAAGAGAAGTTAATATACAAAAAGTAAAATAAGACTGGTGATTATAAGTGGAAATAAAAGGGATTAATTTAGATAAAGTAAAAAAAATCTCTAACAAAAAGAATGAAGATTCTTGGGTTAGGGATTTTCGTGTTGATAGTTTTAATAAATTTCTGAAACTAGAAATGCCTAAATTTGGTCCTGAAATAAATCTTAATTTTGATGATGTTATATATTATAAAAATACTGAGGCAGATGAAAAAATTCAAAGTGATTGGAATAATGTTTTAAAACCTGTAAAGGATGAATTAAATGATCTGGGTGTTTTAGAAAGTGAAAAACATCTTGGTGGTATGGGTGTTCAGTATGAGAGTGAAGTAATTTATCATAAAATGATAGAAGAATTAGAAAAGAAAAAAGTTATTTTTACTTCAATTGAAGTTGCTATGAAGGAATACCCTGATTTAGTAAAAAAATATTTTGGCAAAATTGTTAATAATAATGAAAATAAATTTGCTGCATTAAATGGTGCTGTATTTAGTGGTGGTAGCTTTATTTATGTACCACCTAACACTGTTTTAGATAGACCATTACAAAGTTATTTCAGAATCAATAGTAAAAATATGGGGCAATTTGAAAGAACATTAATTATAGTTGATGATAATAGTGATTTGCATTATATTGAGGGATGTACTGCTCCTACTTATAGTGAGTCATCTTTACATGCAGCTGTTGTAGAAATTTATGTTGGGAAGAATAGTAAATGTCGTTATTCTACTATTCAAAATTGGGCTACTAATGTTTACAATTTAGTTACAAAAAGAGCTTTAGTAGATGAAAATGGTACTATGGAGTGGATTGATGGTAACATAGGTAGTAAGGTAACTATGAAATATCCTTGTTGTGTATTAAAGGGGGATAATTCTAATGGTACTTGTATTACTATTTCTGTTGCTAACAATGGTCAAGAACAAGATAGTGGTGCTAGGATGATTCATTTAGGTAAAAATACGAAGAGCAATATAATTTCTAAGAGTATTTCTAGAGATGGTGGTAATGCTACTTATCGTGGCAAAGTATTAATTAATAGTGGAGCATTAAATAGTAACAGCAATGTTAAATGTGATACTTTAATTTTAGATGAAAAATCTAAAAGTGATACAATACCTGTTAATTCATGCTTTAATATGAGCAGTAGTATTGAGCATGAAGCTACTGTTTCAAAAATAAGTGAAGAAAATTTATTCTATTTAATGAGTAGAGGCATTTCTAGAGAAAGAGCAATGGAATTAATAGTATTAGGCTTTCTAGAAAGATTTAGAGAAGAATTACCTATGGAATATGCAGTTGAGTTAAATCAATTAATAAAAAGAAATTTATGAGGTATTAAAGTTGTATTTTATTAATATATATAATATTAAAAAAGAAATTTTCGTTTAGGAAATTTCTTTTTTTTTATTCATTATTTATGATCAAATACTAAAAATGATCATTTGTAGAGTTTTATATTATTGTATATCATCTTTGTGAAGGGAGGTGAAATATGTTAAATCAAATAGTTTTGGTTGGAAGATTAACGCGAGATATTAAAATTAATAAATCAGAAGGAGGTAAAAAAGTCGCAACTATTCCTTTGGCTATACCAAGGAGTTTTAAAAATATGGATGGTACTTATGATACAGATTTTATAGATTGTATAGCTTTTGAAAATGTAGCAGAAAATACATCTAATTATTGTTCTAAGGGGGATATAGTTGGGATATAGTTTCCGGATATGCAATGAATTTTCCCTATAACTACTTACTTTCTTAAATATCAAGCCTCCTTTCAAATTTAAATTATTTTCCTATTTGTAAAAAAATAGCGGATTTTTTCAATTATTTGCGGTAATGTTTTTTATGGTGATGTATATGTATGAAATTTTAAAGCAATTTAGAAAAGTTAATAATTATACCTGTAGTGATATGGCTAAGATGTTGAAAATCAGTATTTCATATTATTGTCAAATAGAAAATGGAAAAAGAAAATTAGATTATATTATGGCAGTTAAAATTTCTTCTATTTTTAAAATGTATCCAGATGATATTTTTTATGATAATCATTTAAATGACAAAATTATTTTAAAAAGAAATACTAAAAAAATTAGAACATATAGCTTTATGCAAGAAGAGTAAGGATATTCATCTTTATGATATAATTAAGAGGTAGAGGTGGAAAAAATGGATGAGAGTATCTTTAATGCGATTTATGGATATATAGATGTTTTGTATACATCAAATAAAAGATTAATAAAATTATGTGGTTCGGATGCAATAGATGATTTTAATGTTGGTTCAAAAGTAATATTAGACTTGATTCAGGATATTCCGAGAATAATTCCATATTGTTCTGTAAATGAAAAAAAAGTAAAATTAATTAAAAAAGATGGGTTATTAGAATTTGATGAATCACTTCCATATTTAAAACAAAAATATGAGCAAATTATTATAAATAATAAAGAAGTTTTAATAAAAATTAAAAAGATTAGAAATAAATATGAACATAAACTTCACGATGCAAAGATAATGTCGCATTATTCTGGAAATGATAGCTGGTTTAAGTTCGGTCTTAAAGTTAATGATGCTATTTTTAATAAAGAAACAAATGAACATGAGAACGTTACGTACGAATACTATATAGATTCATATGAGTTGATTTCGCTAATAAAGGAAGTAAACGAACTATTTGATTGTATAATAAATGATATATCTAATTATGCATATTTAAATCAAATAGATCATCCATTTTTTAGAAAACTAAGTAGAATTAAATTTTCAAATTTTAATAAAATATATGAAAGTGATATCTTATATGAAGTTGGAAAAGTATGTAATGATTTATAAAAAGGAGAAGTGATTAACTTGAGTATGTTTGTTACTGACAATAAAGAATTAATGTCCCAATGGGATTATAATAAAAATAATAATATCGATTTAAGTAAATTGACTACTGGTTCAGAAAAAGAAGTATGGTGGTTATGTACAAAAGGTCATAGTTGGAAACAAAAAGTGAATAGAAGAATAAACCATAAATGTCCTTATTGTTCTGGGCGATTAGCGATAAAAGGTGTTAATGATTTAAAAACATTATATCCTTTATTGGCTAATGAATTTGATGAACTAAAGAATGAAATATCTTCTGATTTAGTTTCCCCAAGAAGTGGAAAAAAATATTGGTGGAAATGTTCTGTTTGCGGATATGAGTGGCAAGCAACTCCGCATAATAGAAATAATAAATCATTAAGTACTGGATGTCCTAATTGTAGCAAAAGAACTCAAACATCGTATCCAGAACAAGTACTTTTTTATTATTTAAGAAAGAATTATTCCGATACAGTAAATAGATATAATGATATATTTAACAATGGAATGGAAATTGACATTTATATACCATCTCTTCAAATAGGAATTGAATATGATGGAGAACTATGGCATGATGGAACTGACTCATATATAAAAGAAAAGAAAAAATATGATATTTGTAAAAAAAATGAAATAAAACTAATAAGGGTTAAAGAAAACTATCTTGGGGAAAAAGATACTGCTGATATTTATATAACTATCAAACGACATCCAAACAATGACGAAATTTATAGAGTAATTAATGAATTAGAAACTTATATACCTTTAACTAAAAAATTTGATTTAGACAATGAGGAAAGTAATATAAGAGCAAGTTATATGTTAGCATTAGAAAAAAAATCTGTAGCAGTTGAATATTCATATTTAAAAGAAGAATGGAATTACGAAAAGAATAAAGATTTGAAGCCTGAGAGTATTTATTCTGGATCTGATATTAAGGTTTGGTGGAAATGTGATAAAAAGCATGAATGGGAAGCTACTGTATCTTCAAGGACAAGAGGAAGTGGTTGTCCATACTGCGCTGGTAAAAAAGTACTATTTGGTTTTAATGATTTGAGAACAACTAATGCTAAGTTAATTGAAGAATGGAATTATGAAAAAAATAGTCAAAATCCAGAAAATTATACTAAATCGTCTAATTTTAAAGTATGGTGGAAATGTAATAAAGGACATGAATGGGAAGCAACAATAAACTCTAGAACACACGGAAATAGTTGTCCATATTGTTCAGGAAGATCTGCTATAAAAGGTATTAATGATTTAGCAACGACAAATCCTTTGTTACTGAAAGAATGGAATTATGAGAAGAATAATAACCTTAAACCAACTGATTTAAAAAGTGGTTCAGGAAAAAAAGTATGGTGGAAATGTGGTAAAGGACATGAATGGGAAGCAACTATTTATAATAGAATAAGTGGGACTAATTGCCCATATTGTAATAACAAAAAAGTATTAGTTGGTTACAACGATTTAATGACAACAAATTATAGTTTATGTAAAGAATGGAATTATGAAAAAAATAAAACAATGATTCCTCAAATGTTTACCAATGGATCACATAAAAAAGTATGGTGGAAATGTGATAAAGGACATGAATGGGAAGCTGAAATAAGATATAGAGTACGAGGTACTAATTGTCCATATTGTAAATAATTATAATAGGGGGTGAGGAGGAAATGAAAAATACTTTGAATAATGAGGTTTTATTAATTGGAAGAGTAAAATCAAATATGATAAAAATAAAGTCGAATAATAATAAAGCAGTAAAAATGATTATTAATGTAGAATCTGATAATGATCAAAACATTAAATATAATATTCCAGTAATATTTGAAAACCCTGACTATGAACATTTAAAAAAATGTAAAAACGAAAGTATCGCAATTAGTGGTCACATTGATACTAAATGGGGATTTAAAATTATAGTTGACTCTTATGTTTCTAAACTAGACAACAATATTTTATTTAAAATTTAGTGTATTTTTGTATTATCAAAAACCATTAGTTGGAGTTAAAGGAAGAGTTCAATCAAATTGTCATGAAATTAATGGTGAAAAGAAATATTCAATTGATATAATTGCTGAAAAAATAACATTTTTAAGTAGCAAGAAAGCAGATGAGTAATCTGCTTTTATTGTTGAATTAACTGTATATATAATTGTGATGTTACAAGTACAAAGTATTTATAGATTTTTTTATGTTATAATGATTTTGGTGATATATATGCTAGAACAGGAATTTATAAATATTTGGGATTAAAAGAACCGGGTAAAAAAGAAAATTTATGCAATTAGTTTAGGAATGTGGTATAATTATTTTAGTATTTTAAAGAATAGATTTGGGTGAATTATTATGAATTTTATAACAATACTTTATTATGTTGTATCTATAGCATCTATATTTTTATATGTTATGAGTGTACAGTTTAAAAAGAAAAAAGATATTTTGATAACTCAAATATTTGCTTCAATATGTTACTTAATTGTATATGTGATTAAGGGTGCTTGGTCTGGAGTGTCAATAGAAGTATTAGAAGAAGTAAAAGATTTTGTTTTTATAAATATTGAAAATAAGAAGAAAAAAATACCAGTAATTGTACTTATTATATTTATCATGTTGTTGATTTTTGTTTCTGTTATTTTTTATGATGGTGTTTTATCATTATTGCCTCTTGTTATTAACATATTGTTATTTGTATCTACTTATTATAAAAATCCAAAATATATTAGATGGGTTATGTTAATTAGTGGATTCTTATGGGGCATATATAATGTATATGTTGGAGCTTATATTATAGTTATAGGTAATATTTTAGAAATGGCTTCCGCTATTATTGCTATTAAAAAGTATAAAGCTTATGATAATGGAAAAGTATCATAAAAATATGGTAAATAAAAATACTAGTTAGCTAGTATTTTTTTTGTTCTTGTGGTATATTTTATGTAAGGTGATAATATGGATGCTATGATTAGAAAATATGACATAACTGATTATTTTGCTGTTAATAATATTTTAGAATCAGTTTTTGGATATGGTAAAGTCAATTGTGTTCCAGATGATAATTGCTCTGAATATGTTGCAATTTATAATGATAAAATCTGTGGATACTTTGTTATGACTAAGATTTTAGATGTGGTTCGGGGTAAATATTATTTTAATGTTGGTTATGTTTGCGTTGATCCAAAATATCAGAATAAAGGAATAGGCAAAAAGATGATGATGTATGCGGAAGAAGAGGCTTTAAAGGAGAATGCAATGTATTTAGAACTTACGTCTGGAAGGCAACGCGTAGTGGCTCATCATTTATATGAATCTTGTGGATTTGTTATGAGAGATTCAGATATATATAGGAAGGTGTTGGAATGATAGTTGATATTATTAATAAAAAAAGATTAGGAAAAGAACTTGATTATAAGGAACTTGATTTTTTCTTTAATGGATATTTAGATGGTAATGTAACGGATTATCAGATGTCGTCTTTGTTAATGGCAATATGTATAAATGGAATGACTAATGAAGAAATATATGCTCTTACTAAGATTTTTATAGATAGTGGTGATATATTAGATTTTTCAGATATTCCAGGAATTAAAGTAGATAAACATTCTACTGGTGGTGTTGGTGATAAAACTACTTTAATTATTGCTCCTATTGTTGCTAGTTTAGGAGTTCCTGTTGTTAAAATGAGTGGAAGAGGATTAGGATATACAGGTGGTACAATTGATAAATTGGAAAGTATTCCTGGATTTAAAATAGATTTAACAGATAAGGAAGTTTTAAAACAAGTAAAGAAAATTGGAATGGTTGTTACTGGACAAACTGCTGATTTAGCTCCTATGGATAAAGCAATTTATGCATTACGAGATGTAACTGGTACAGTTTCTTCTATTCCTTTAATTGCTTCCAGTATAATGAGTAAAAAAATAGCATCAGGTGCAGATAAAATATTAATTGATATTAAGGTTGGAAAAGGTGCATTATTACAAACGGAAGAAGATGCTAAAAAATTAAGCAAGTTGATGATAAAGATTGGTAAATTTTATAATCGTGAGGTTAGAACTATAATTAGTGATATGAATGTTCCTTTGGGTAGAGCAATAGGTAATTCAATTGAAGTTGTTGAAGCAATTAGTATATTAAAGGGTGAAGAAAAACATTCTAATTTATATAATTTGTGTATAGAACTTGCTTCAGAGATGGTTAGTATGGGTAAAAAAATAACGCCACTTGCTGCTAGAAAGCAGGTAATTGAGAGTATTGATAATTTATCTGCATATAATAAATTTTTAGAATTTGTTAATTGTCAACATGGTGATATTCAAAAAATTAAAGTTTGTGATAAAGTTCATAAAATAAAGGCTACTAAGGATGGAATTGTAAAAAATATAGATGCTTTAGAGTTAGGAAAATTATCAGTGTCACTTGGGGCAGGAAGAATTAATAAGGAAGATTCTATTGATTATAGTGTAGGAATTTATCTTGAAAAATTAGTTGGTGATAAAGTTAAAAAAGGTGATATTTTAGCTTATATTTATAAAGATGGAAAAACTGGCGTAAAGAATTTTGAAAATATTTATACAATAAAATAAAAAAAGTGTTTTAAAATAAATAATTTGTGTTATAATGATTTTGTAAAGGTAGGTTATGATATGGAAAAAATTTATATGGAAGAACATAATAATAAAAAACAAAATTTATTTCAAAAAATTTCAAATTCAAAAATAGCAATGGCTTCAGTAACGTTAGTATTTGTTGCCGTATTGTCATTAGTTGTTATTGGTTTGGATCAAACATCTTTTGCTGAGGAAGTAAATCCGACAAAGGTATTTCCTTCAAATACTATGAAGATTAGAACTCAAGAAGCAGGTGATACTATAATTCCTCTAGTAAATGGTACACCAGTTACTAATAGTCCTTTAAGAGTTTATCCTTATTCAGCAGTAATAACAAATCCTGCTAGTGGCACAGATCCATACCATATATTTTGTTTAGAGCATGATCGTGGATATGCTGCTAATGTTGAATTGTCTCGTACAACTGAGATAACTGGACCTGAAGGTTATGGTTTATTGTATTTAATGGCTAATATTTATCCAAATAAAAATTTTGATGGTCTTACTGAATCAGATGAAGAACTTCAAACATGGCTTTCTCAAATTGCTGTTTGGCTTTATTTAGGGCAAGTAAATGAAGCTGATGTAATGAAAGTTAATGGTATTGCTGATAGTGAAGGTGAACCAATAAAACAAAATGTTAATTTATATGAAAATTATATTAAACCTGTAGTGACAGCTGCTAAGAAAGTTTCATCTGATGTTACTGCTAAAGGTATTGATAAAGTTAAATTTGGAATTAACTTTGATAATACTGTTAATATTAGTGAAGATCAAAAATACTATCAAACTTCATTAATTAGTGTTACAGCTAATAATCCATTTGATTCATATAGTCTTAAATTAACTACTGCCCCAAAGGGTGCATATGTTGTTGATGAAAATGGTAATAAAATTGAAAATTTAAACAATATTCAACCAAATGTTAAATTTTATATAAGAATTCCTGTATCTTCTGTTACTGATAAAGCTAATGCTGTTAAATTTACAGCAGTTGCAAATGGAGTAAAGACTTATTCTGGATATAAATTTGAAGGAACATATAAAGATACTACTGGTACTACTGATATAAAAGCTCAAACAGTTACAAATGTATTTATTACTACTTCAAATGTTGAAGATACAAATGAGTTTGTTTTAAAAGTGCCTGATACAGGTATGTCAACTGCTCAAACAGTTTACTTTATTGGTCTAATAGTTCTATTAAGTGGTGTTGGTATTATTTATGCAAATGCTAAACCAAAAGCAACTAATTAAAAAAAATAAAATTAAAAAGAGTCATATATTATTATTTGGCTCTTTGCTTGTATTTGTGGGTGTTTTTGTTTTGACTGGTAATCATTTATTGATGTTACGTAATTCTGTGTTTTCAGATATGCAAATATTAATTTCTGATGCTACTAAAGAACCGGTCGAAGAAAAAGAAGAAGTAATTGAAGAGGTTCCTGTTGCTAATGATGTAGTGGAATCTCCTCAACCTTCTGAACCGGCACAAACATATACTATTAATTATGATAAATATTTAGGAGTATTAGAAATACCAAAAATAGGATTAAAAAGAGGGTTCTACGGTCTTGATTCAAAGTACAATAATATTCAGTACAATGTGACTTTGGTTAGTGGGTCTACAATGCCAGATGTTGTAAATGGAAATTTAATTTTAATTGCACATTCTGGTGATGCTTATATTTCGTTTTTTGCTTATTTATATAAATTAAATATAGGTGATGATATTTTTGTTACTTATGGTGGTAATAAGTATCAATATAAATTAGTAAACAAATATAATGTTGATAAAGTAGGGACTGTAAAAATAGCTAGAAACTACGAAAAAACAACGCTAACTTTAATTACTTGTACAAAAAATGATGACTATCATCAGACAGTTTATATTTCTGAAATGATTTAGTAATTGGAGGTGCTCATATGTTTTTATCACTTTGGGAAAAGTTGACTATAATATTGAAATATTCCTTTTCGTCTTTTCTCGAGATTGAATTATTCATGTTAGCACTTCTTTTTTGTTTGTTTTTAATACTAAATATTAGGTATAAAAATAAAGTTGTTAATTCGGCTATTTCGTTTTTATTTTTAATTTTTTTGTTGGTATTGATACTTACCAATGGTACATATGCTGTCTATTGTATTGATAGTCTAGTAAAGTTAGTTTTGAATTATATATATTTTCCTTCACCTGTAGTTTACTTTTTTATATTATTATTTGTAATAGTTTCAATGATTGTTACAATTGTAAGTAAAAATATACCAGTATTTAAAAAGGTTATTAATTATGTAACATTTTCTTTATTGTATTTTTTCTTCTTTAGTTTTTTAGGTGTAGTTATTATTAATAAACTTGATTTAACTGATTTAGTTAGCTTATATACTAATAATGTAGTTTTATCATTAGTTCAAATTAGTAATTTAATTTTTGTAATATGGTTAGTATTTACAGCTTTTTGTAGATTATATAAGTTTTTTAAGAGAAATTATGATTAAAAAAAATTGGATTTATTCCAATTTTTTTATTTGAAGTTTTTAATATAATATTCTTCATAGGATATATTATTTTCATAAATATATTTAGCAATTTCTTTGCCAACATATCTGTAGTGCCAAGTTTCGTATTCATATCCTGTTTCTAATTCTTTACCTTTTGGATATCTTAAAATAAAGCCATATTTATAGGCATTTTTTTTCATCCATTCAAATTCTTTTGTATTACCAAAGTTTGTGTAATTTTCTTTTCCGTTATAGACATCAACTGCTAAACCCGTTTGATGTTCTGAAAATCCTGGTCTTCCAGAATAGGTGTCTGCCTTTTCTTTGCCATCACTTTTTACATAGCTATTATATAAATTTGTTTGATATTCATAGCTTCTATAACTAGACATAGCTATAATTGAAAGGTTTTCTTTTTGAGCAGATTTTGCCATATTTTCAAATGCATTTTTTGCATAGCTAATTAATCTCATACCGGCTAATGCATATTGAGTACTTATTTTTTCTAAATTATCTGGTACATAGTTTTTTTCTAAATAGTTATATTTATTTACTAATATGTAGCTTTTATTTAAGTGTTTAGCTTCTTTTGTATTAGTATAATATTTATTATCTAATCCAATATTAATATTTGTGATTACTTGTTCAGTTGTTAAATTAGGATATTTAGTTTTATATTTTTTATATCTTTCTAGATTTTCTTCTTTATAATATCCAACTTTTTTATATTCTTCTTCAAAAGAATCTACTTTTTTCTTTACTGGTTTTTCTTTTTTTACTATTGTTTCTTTCTTTTGATTGCTTTTATTTAGGGTTTTTGTTATAGATTTTATTCCCCAATTGAGACTTGTTATTATTAGAAAAATACAAAAAAGAAATATTGCAAAGTTTTTCTTTTTTAATTTTAATCTTTTTTTTCTTACAACGGCCATACTATCACCTAATTATATAATAGCATTAAATGTATTATTTATGTATAATTTTATATTATTTTACATAAAAAATTGTAGGAGGTATACATGAAATTTTTATGTAAGATTTTAATAATTTCTTTGTTTATTTTACCTATAGGCGTATTAGCAAAGGAAGATCCTATAAGTAATGCTGTAAGTGGTATTTTAATTGAAGCTGAAAGTGGTAAAATTTTATTTAAGAAAAACGAAAATAAGAGAGTCGCTATTGCATCTATGACTAAAATGGTTGCTCAAATAATAATTTTAGAAAAAATTGAAGAGGGTAAACTAAAATGGAATGATGTAGTTACAGTTAGTAAAAATGCTGCTGATATGGGAGGATCACAAATATATATTAGTCAAGGTGAAAAAATAACAGTTGAAGATTTAATGAAAGGTATTTCTATGGCTAGTGGTAATGATGCTACTGTAGCTATGGCTGAATATATTAGTGGTAGTGAGGAAAAGTTTGTAAAATTAATGAATCAAAAAGTCCAGGAATTGGGACTTAAAAATACAAAGTTTAAAAATTGTACTGGTTTTGATGAAAATAATCATTATTCTACAGCTTATGATATGGCTATTATTGCTAGAGAGTTGGTAATTAATCATCCTAAAATATTAGATTTTTCATCACTTTATGAAGACTATTTACGAGAAAATACTGATAATAAGTTTTGGCTAGTTAACACAAATAAACTAGTTAGATTTTATGAAGGGGCAGATGGATTAAAAACGGGACATACCGATGCTGCTGGATATTGTATTGCCGTTACAGCAAAAAAAAATAATTTAAGATTAATTGGAATAGTTTTAGGTGAGGAAAACAGTCAAGTCAGAAATGTTCAGGCTATGAATTTAATGGATTATGGTTTTAATAATATGAGAACAAATATATTGAAAAAGAAGGGAGAAATAATAAAAGAAATAAAATTGGATAAAGCCAATCAAGAAAAAATTAAAATTATTTTAGAAGAAAATTTAGTGGTTGCTGAGAATATAGATGATTCTAGACATAGTTATAAGTATGAAATAAAAATAGATAATTTAAAATTGCCAATAAAAAAAGGTAATGTAGTTGGTAAAATATTAGTTTTAGATAATGAAAAAGAAGTTACTAGTAAAAATTTAATTATAGATAAGAATGTAAGACCGTTAAGTTATTATGATTTGTTCATTGGTGGATTTAAAGATTTAATTTTAGGAGAAATATAAAAATTTCTCTTTTTTTTATGATTAATATGATATAATTATTCATAGTGAGAGAGGTATAGTTATGGCTAATAAAAATAGTAAAAGCACTAATAAAAATAATGTACAAAAAAATAATAATAAAAATACTAAAAAAAATAATAGCTCAAAAAAATATGTTTCTAACAATAATAAATATATTTCAAAGACTAAAGTAGATAGTAAATATAGTAGAGCTGATGTAAAAGATAAAAAAGGTGAAGAAATTGATTTAGATGCTACTATTAATTTAGATACTAGTTTTATGGATAAATATAAACCGGTAAAAACAAAAAAAATGAAATATGAAAAAGTTGAAATGCCAAAAAAAGAAAGACCATATATTAAGTTTTATTTGTGGATTTTATTTTTAGTTTTATGTGTTATTTCATTGGGAAGTTTTATTGTTTATCATTACATAACTTTTGATCATAAAAGCTGTGGAAAAGTTATCACTAAAACTAAAATTGTAGAAGATACTAAAGTAGATAATAATTATTTATTTTTAGGAGATTCAATTACAGAGTTTTATGATTTAGAAAAGTATTATAAAGATTTCCCTGTTGTTAATAGTGGGGTGTGTGGCAATACTACTGAGGATATTCTTAATAATATGAATAATAGAGTATATAAATATAATCCATCTAAAGTTTTTATATTAATTGGTACTAATGATTTTGTTAAAGATATAGAAATGGATGATACTGTTGAGAATATAAAAAAGATAGTAGATAATATAAAAGAGAATAGACCTTATTGTAAGATTTATTTAGAATCAATTTTACCAATAAATAATACTGATGATGATAAAATTGATATGAGTGTTGTTGATACTAAAAGATCTAATTCAAAAATAATGAAAATCAATAAGAAATTAGAAAAATTAGCTAGTGAAGAAGATACAGTATATATTGATGTTTATAACAATTTGTTAGATGATGATGGTAATTTAGATTTGGATTATACTGTTGAGGGATTACATTTATCTAATGATGGATATGAAGTGGTTACAGATATTTTGAAAAAGTATATAGAAGAATAGGAGTTGTAGTTATGGTTAATAAGATTAAATCAGATCAAAAAAAGCGTGTCTTTATAACATCAATAATTTTATTAATCATATTAGTTGAATTTTGTGGAGCTATGTTTTTTTCTAATTATATTAAGATAAGAAAATATAATAATAAGATTTATCCAAATACTTATTTAGGTGATTATAAAATATCAGAAGTTGGATTTGTATATTTAGAAAAAAGAATTGAGTTTTATACAGATAGTATTTTAAATAATACGATTATTATTAAATGTCATGGAAAAGATTATAAATATACTTTTAAAGATCTTAATTTAGAAATAGATAAAGAAGGTATAATTAAGGATATTATAGATGATCAAAAAAGTTTAAAATATGATGATAAATTACAACGAGTTAAAGGTCAAAAAAAAATATATAATTATAAGTTAAAATATGATGAGAAATATTTAAGAAAATTTCTTGAAGATTTAAAATTACAAACAGATGTTAATGTTGTTTACGATAATTTGGTTATGAGTCCAGACAGAGAATTTAGTTATTCTCCTGGTGTTGAAGGATATACTTTGAATATAGATGATTCTTTAAAAGAATTGATAGATTCTATAGAAAATAGAGCAACAGATAATTTAGAAGTTAGTTTAGTAGGTGATGTAATAGAACCTGGAAAGAATAAACAATTACAGTTAATTGATTCTAAGGTTTCATCATTTGTTACAGAGTTTAATCCTTATATTTCTAGGGGAACAAATTTAAAAACAGGATTAGGATATATTGATGGAGCTATTATTCAACCAGGTGAGATATTTTCATTTTATGATTATGCAGGACCTTATAATAAAAGTGGATATGTATTTTATTATGAATTTGTAGGTAATGGTGTTTGTCAAATTGCTACGACTGTATATAATGCTGCTTTATTAGGTGGTTTGGAAATAGTAAAAAGATATCCACATGCTGCAAAATCAGTGTATGTTCCTGGTGGATTAGATGCTACAGTAGCTAGTTATGCATCTGGATGGTATGTAGATTTTCAATTTAAAAATACGTATGATTATCCAATATATATATCAGCATATGCTGTTGGGGGAGAGGCTCATGTTGATTTTTGGTCAAATCATGATGCTAAAAAAGGTAAAACGTATCAAACTGAATCTGTTCAAATAGCTCCTCGTGGTTATAAGACATATTTACATGTATATGAAAATGGTCAAGAAATAGAAAATCGTTATATAACAACGACATATTATTCAAAAGATAAATAGCAACTATAAGTTGCTTTTTCTTTAGTCATATATTTTAATTCTTATCATAATATTTATTGTAGAAAGAGAGGAATTAATATATATGGAAACACTTAAAGTAAGTAGTAAATCTAATCCGAATAGCGTTGCAGGAGCTTTAGCTAATGTATTTAGAGAAAAAGGCACTGTTGAAATACAAGCTGTTGGTGCAGGAGCTTTAAACCAGGCGATTAAAGCTATTGCCATTGCAAGAGGATTTGTAGCTCCAAGTGGTAAAAACTTAGTTTGTATACCTGCTTTTCAAGATATATCTATCGATGGTGAAGAGCGTACTGCAATTAAATTAATAATAGAAGCTAAATAGCTTCTTTTTTTATTGTTATTTATGTGTTAGAATGTATATAGTAGAGGTGAATAGTTCATGGATAAAAAAGATATAATTTTTTGTGATCGCTGTGGTGCTGAAATGAATAAAGATGCACGTTATTGTTTGAAGTGTGGAAAACTTAATTATGATAATCCTAGTAACGCTTCTATGGTAAAATATGCATCGGAAGAAAATAATAATAGTAATAATAATTTTATTAAAAATAATTCAATTTATCAAAAAGCAACTAAGGCTGGCAATATAAAAATTATGTATATTACTAATGCATTTCTTTTTATAGGATTATTGTTACTTTTATATATTTTATTTTTTGTAATTTATAAACATACTAGTTTTAATAATCTTTTCTTTTGGTCTACTTCTTTAGGTGCAGTTTCAATAATTACATTATTGAATTTATCATATCAAATAATGACAATTAAAGCTAATAAGCCGTGGTATGGTTCTTTGATTCCTTTTTATAATCTTTTTCAATTTAGTGAAATTGCAACTGGGAAAGGTTATATAGCTTTTTTCCCATTTATATTTATGGTTTTTTGGAAAATAACTAATTCTTTATCTGAAACTTTTTCTATGATATTTGGTATAGCATCATTAATTGTATATATATACATTTTAGTAAATTATGCAAAAGCATATAATAAAAATCCAACTATTTTTCTATTGTTTTCATTTATATTAATGCCTGTTTGGGCTTATAGAGAAGATACTGCATATAAAGGTACTATTTATATTCCAGATAATTTAACTGAAGAAAATCCTTTACAAAAAGTTCATATAATTAATAAATATATTTATATGATATTATTAGGGTTTATTGGTTTAAACGTTTTATTTAATTTATATTTATATCGAGATAATATTAAATTAGTTGTTAATAAACAATTTACAAGAGGTTTTAGAAAAGATACTGAAATAATAATAGATTCAGCAAGGAAAAGCTTTTTAGATGATGAATATGAATGTTCAGATGGAAATAGTTTAAAAAAACTATATACGGTTCATTATGTTTTAATTGATGAGGCTACAGATGATTTTGATAGTAGTGTTAATTCTTCAAATTATGGAACTTATAAAGGATATATAAAAATTCAAAATGGTAGAATGGGGACAAATTATTATATTTCTATAAATGATGGTGAATATGGTATAAAAGAAATTAATATTGATAGTTTAAAATATAATTTAGTTGAGGAAAATATGATATTGAGTGTTCCAGATAAGGCTGTTATTTGTAAAAAAATTAAATCTTGATAATTTTTTGTTTTAAGTTTATAATAGATACAAATCAATTATTAGAACTAATAATAAGATTATTTAATTTTAGAGAATTCGTGGTTGGTGAAAACGATATTAAATACTTATTTATCTACTCTATAGATGAAGAAATTCCGGTTAATACCGTTACAAATTTGAGTAAAAAAAAGGATGGTACCGTGCTTTTGCACTCCTTGTTGCCATCTTTTTGTTTTTTTGGAGATGATTATATGTATAAATTTATTTTTAATGTCTCGTGGAAGATGTTTTTAAATAGATAAATGAATTAGGAGGAGAAAAAAATGATAGATATAAAATTAATTAGAGAAAATCCAGAAATGGTAAAAGAAAATATTAAGAAAAAATTTCAAGATGAAAAATTACCTTTAGTTGATGAAGTAAGAGAAATGGATGTAAAAGTTCGTGAGGTTCAAGTAAAGCTAGATGGTTTAAAAGCTGAAAAAAATAAAATGAGTGGTGAAATTGGTAATCTTATGAAAGATAAGAAAACTGATGAAGCTAATGAAATAAAAAATAAAATAGCTGAAATGGCTAATGAAATAAAAGAATTAGAAGAAAAACAAGTTGAATTATCATCTAAAATAAAAGAGAAAATGATGGTAATTCCACAAATAATGGATAAAAGTGTTCCTATTGGAAAAGACGATAGTGAAAATGTCGAAGTTCAAAAATTTGGTGATCCTATTGTTCCTAATTATGAAATACCATATCACGCTGATATAATTGAAAAATTAGGTGGTATGGATAAAGATGCTGCTGGTAGAACTAGTGGTCAAGGATTTTATTATCTATTGGGTGATGTAGCAAGACTTCATGAAGCTATGCTTGCATATGCTAGAGATTATATGATTGATAAAGGATTTACTTATGCTATTCCACCATTTATGATTCATGGTAGTGTTGTTGAAGGTGTTATGTCTTTCCCTGAAATGGAAGCTATGATGTATAAGATAGAAGGAGAAGATTTATATTTAATAGGTACTTCAGAACATTCTATGATTGGTAAATTTAAAGATCAAATTATTAAAGATTTACCTGTAACTATGACAAGTTATTCACCATGTTTTAGAAAAGAAGGTGGATCTCACGGATTAGAAGAACGTGGATTATATCGTGTTCATCAGTTTGAAAAGCAAGAAATGATAGTTATATGTGAACCTGAAGAATCAATGGATTGGTATGAAAAAATGTGGAAATATACTGTTGAAATATTTAGAAATATGGATGTTCCTGTTAGACAACTTGAATGTTGCAGTGGAGATTTAGCAGATTTGAAAGTTAAATCATGTGATATAGAAGCATGGAGTCCAAGACAAAAGAAGTATTTTGAAGTTGGTAGTTGTTCAACTTTAGGTGATGCTCAAGCTAGACGTTTAGGTATACGTAAAAAAGGTGAAAAAGGAACATATTATCTTCATACATTAAATAATACTGTTGTTGCTAGTCCTAGAGGATTAATAGCAGTAATAGAAAATAATTATCAAGAAGATGGTACAATATTAGTTCCAAAGGCTTTACAACCATATATGGGTGGAAAAGAAAAAATAGAATTAAAGTAAAAAGATTACATTTGTAATCTTTTTTTTGAATAAAAATAAATGTAAAATTATTTATTTATGGGTTATTAGTATGATATAATTAGCTTATAAGATGGGAAGTGATAGAGTGGATTCTTCGGACAATAAATGTCCTAAATGCAAAGAAAGTATTACTTTTGATTCTGTTAATCAAGTATGGTTCTGTAATCATTGTAAATCAGAATTTTTAGATAAGGATATTCAAAAGAATCAGGCTGTTACTCCAGTTAAGATTTATCACTGCGATAATTGTTGTGAACAGTATGCTACTGTAAATTCTGAATTTAATTGTATTTATTGTGGAAATAATTTAAACCAAGCAGCTGAAGAATTTATTAAACCAGATTATATTAAGCCATTTGTTAATAACAAAAATGATGCTATTAAGGTGTTTAAAAAAATGCTTAAAAATAGAATCTTTTATCCAAATATTTTGAAAAAGTCTACAATAATAAATAATATAAAAGGTGTATATGTTCCTTTTTGGATTTATAATTTTGAAATTAATGGTAAAGTTACTTTTTTAGGTATGGATGAAGTTAATAATATAAATTCTAAGTATGAAATTACAAATGATTGTCATTTTGAATTTGTTAATTATATGATTTCGGCATCAAAAAATTTTCCTAATAATTTAATTGATTCATTAGAACTATATAATTATAGTGATTTAACTGAATATGATGATAATTATTTAGCAGAATATGCTATATTACAAAATTCAATAAATGAAGAGGAATCTTTTGATAAGATAAAATCTGAAGCTATGAATGTTTCTATTGGTAAAGTCAGAAAAGCGATAAATCATAATAAGAAAAAATTACATTCTAATAATATGGAAATAACTAATATTAATAAAAAATGTGTACTATTACCTATATGGATTGTAAGTGTTATATATAATGATAAAAATTATATTTTAGCAATGAATGATTTTAATGGTAAAACATTTAATAATGTTCCTACAAGTATGATTAAAACTATTGTTTTAAGTATTATTATTTTTATAATATATTTTGTGATAGGATTGATTGTTATGAAAGTGCTTGGAGGTTAATATGAAAAGAAATATAAAATTAGTTTTAATTGCTTTTTTACTATTTTGTTTAGTATGTGATGTATCTGCAAGTACTACTACTTATTCTCGTAGTGAAAATGATTATCGTGTTCCGAAAAATATTATTGTTAATGACAGTAATAAAAACAATATTTTAGCTACTCCTTCCGTTAATACAGAAGAAAAAATTTATGATTTTGCAGATTTGTATACAGATAAAGAAGAAAAAGTAATATATGACAAAATACAAAAGTTTATTAAAAATAAAAAATTAGATTTAGCTATTGTTACTATTAGTAATAATAATAAAGCGAGTGTCCAAAATTATGCTTATGATTTTTATGATTATAATGGTTTTGGATTGACTGATAGTTTTGATGGATTACTTTTATTGATTGATATGCAAAATTCAGCAGTATTTATATCAACAACTGGAAAAGCAATTGTTGATTATGATGATGAATTAGTAAACAAAATACTTAGACCAGTTTACGATGAAATGGCAAATGGTAATTATGAGACAGCTATAAATAAATTTTTTGAAAATTTGTATGTTTCTGATTTAAATGAAGATAGTAATTCAAGTAATTGGTATTTTATAGTGATTGCTGCTTTTTTAGCAACTGTTATAACAATAATAGTTTTAATAATATCAATGAAAAAAGAACCAGTTAAAACTATTCATAATAAATATTTATTAGATGAAAAAACTAAAATAGTTTTAGTAGAAGAAAAAGAATTAAATAAAGAGAATACTATTATTAATGATAGTAATAATAAATAGAAAAGAGGATTTATATTATGGGATTAATTAAAGCTGCAGGTGCTGCGATAGGTAGTACTCTACATGATCAATGGAAAGACTATATTAAATGTGAAGATTTAGGACAAGATATCTTAATGAAAAAGGTAACTACTCCTAATGGTATTATTTCTAAAAATAGTGCTATTCAGGTTTCTCCTGGTCAAATAGCAATTGTATTTCAAAATGGTAAAATTTTAGATGCAACAGCAGAAGAAGGTATATTTACTTTTGATGAGTCAACATCGCCAACATTCTTTGCTGGACAATTTGGTGAAGTTTTTAAAGAAATGTGGAATCGTTTTACATATGGTGGTGGAACAAGCAAGGAACAAGCTGTTTTCTACATTAATGCAAAGGAAATAATGGATAATAAATTTGGAACACCAGCTCCTGTATTATTTCAAGACTGGTCACACTCAATTCCAAATCAAATTAATAACACTGTAACACCACTAAGTGTTAAGGTAAAATGCTTTGGTAAATATACTTTTAAAATTAGTGATCCAGCAATATTTATGTCAAAAATAGCCGGAACTTCTGATGAATATCATAAAGATGACTTAGTAGAACAAATGAGATCTGAGGTTGTTGGTTCTTTCCAAAATGTTTTAAATGAGCTTGGAAATTCTAATCATAAAGTTCCTGTTCTTGAATTACCTAGTTATACTGATGAAATTAAAACTACTATGGATTCTAAAGTATTTGATCAACCAATACGTGATCGTGGTATTAGTATTGTTGGATTTGTTATTGAATCTGTTACTTTAGATGATGATTCACAAAAGAAAATTGATAATTATGAACTTTCGTCAAATTCAATGTTACAACAAGGTACTCTTACTGGTGCATATGCTCAAGCTGTACAAGATGCTGCTAAAAATGAAAATGGTGCTGGTGCAGGCTTAATGGGAGTTGGAATGATGAATATGGCTAGTGGTGGAATGATTGGTGGTGCCGCAACTGCTCCATTCCAAAATAATCAAGCACAGGCAAAATCTGGATCATTCTGCTCTGAATGTGGTTCTCCAGTAAATGGTAAATTCTGCAGTAATTGTGGCGCTAAAGTAGATAAATAAAAAGCGATTTTCGCTTTTTTTTTGTATAAATTTTTCTTTTTTCAAACACTATATTGTTATAAGGAAAAGGTGATAAATTTGACAAAAAGGGTTAAAAGTGATAAAATATGTTACTGTCACATGAACGAAGAGGTGTTTGAAATGTTTTATGACATGAATCAAGCTGTAAATGCTTGTGTTGATGATCCCTCGATGGTCTTCAATGTAATTAAATGTGGTTATTTTGAAGTTATTGAGGAATTAATAAGAAAGAATAAAATCGATGTAAATATTTGTGATACTAATGGTAATGATGTGGTTACTAGATTATTAAAAGCTAAACAATATGATTTAGTCTTACAATTAATGAAAAAAAGAAAATGGGATGTAAATCATAAGAATAATGATGGTAATACTTTTGGACATATTTTAGCTCTTGATAATTCAATTGCTACATTATCAATATTTTCACAATTAACTAAAAATAAAAATTATCTTCCTAATATAAAAAATAATAATGGTGAAACAGTATTGGATAAAGCAATTAATAATAATTATTTATGTACAGCTTTTAAAATATTAGAAGATAAAAGATTTAATAATATTGATATTTCATCATTTAGAAAATTGTGCCAAGCTTGTTTAAAAAATGTATATTATGGTAAGTATGCTAAGTTAAATAATTTAGAAGTTATTGTTGGAAGTCTTGAAAAGAAAGACTTAAGACCAAGTATGGAAAAATTAATGGTAAGAATTAATGAAAGATTTGATGATATTAAAAATGAATTAATGTCAAATTGTTGTTCATTATTAGATGAAATAATAGATATATCATTAATTGAAGCAACTGTTTAGTTGCTTTTTTTTGTTATTTAAGTTATCATAAACTAGGAAATGGAAGTGGTTGTATGCATTTACCAAATTATATAGATGCAAGACGCAGAGAAAATAATAAGTATAATAGAGTTGATTTTAAACTTGATGATAATTTGAAAGATAAGTATAAGGGTAAAACTTTTTTTGTAAAAACTTATGGTTGTCAAATGAATGAACATGATAGTGAAAATATTGAAGCATTATTAATGGAATTAGGTTTTACAAAAGCTTTGGATTATATGGATGCTGATTTAGTATTATTGAATACTTGTTCTATTAGAGAAAATGCTCATAATAAAGCCTTTGGTATGCTTGGTAGATTAAAACATTTAAAACAAGAAAAAAAGGATTTAATTATTGGTTTATGTGGATGTATGGCTCAAGAAGCAAGTGTAATTGATGAAATATTAGAAAAATATAAATGGGTTAATTTTGTTTTTGGAACACATAATTTGTATCAATTACCTGAAATATTGGATAATGCAATTGAACAGAATAAGCAACAGATAGAAGTCTTTTCAAGAGAAGGCGATTTAGTTGAGGGTATTCCTGTAGTTAGATGTAATAATTATAAGGCTTATGTAAATATAATATATGGTTGCAATAAATTTTGTACTTATTGCATAGTTCCTTATACTCGTGGCAGAGAACGAAGTAGAAAGAAAGAAGATATTTTAAAAGAAGTTGATGAATTAATAGCAGATGGATATAAAGAAATTACTCTTTTGGGTCAAAATGTAAATGCTTATGGAAAAGATTTATATGATGATTATACATTAGGTAATTTATTAGAAGAAATAGCTAAAAAAGATATTCCAAGAGTTAGATTTATGACTTCTCATCCATGGGATTTTACTGATAGTATGATTGAAGTTATTGGTAAATATAAAAATATTATGCCTAGTGTTCATTTGCCAGTTCAGTCTGGTTCTAGTAGAGTTTTAAAATTGATGGGACGTAGATATACTCGTGAGAGCTATTTAGAATTGTTTAAGAAAATAAAAAAGATAGTTCCTGGTGTTACGATTTCTACAGATATAATTGTAGGTTTTCCTGGCGAGACTGAAGAAGACTTTTTAGAAACTATGAGTTTAGTTGAAGAATGTAAATATGATAATGCTTTTACATTTATATTTTCAGAAAGAGAAGGTACTCCTGCTTGTAAATTAAAAGATAAAGTTGATGAAAAGATAAAAGAGGATAGATTACAAAGACTTAATGAAGTTGTTAATAAATATTTTTTAGAAAACAATAAGAAATTAGAAAATACAATTTTATCTGTACTTGTAGAAGGTGAATCAGAAAAAGATAATATGTATTTTGGTTATAGTGATACTAATAAATTAGTAAACTTTACTAGTAATAGGGAAGTTCAAGTTGGAGAAATAGTAAATGTTAAAATTACTTCTGCTAAAACTTGGAGTTTGGATGGTGAAATAGTTGAATAAAGCACTTGATGAAATTATTAACTATATAATTAATAGTGAAGAGTATCAGATGTGTCAGAAACTAAAAAAAAATATGAATGAAAATTTAGAATTAACTAATATGGTAAATGAGGTAAAATCGTTACAACAAAAATATGTGAAAAGTAATTATGATGAAAACATAGGAACTCAATTAAAAGAATTAGAAAGTAAATTGTCGGATATACCTATATATGTTATTTATAATCAATATTTGGAAAAAGTAAATAATATGATTAATTTAGTTAATGATGAATTAAATGATTATTTTTATAAATTGTTAAATGAATCAAAATAGTAAAAAATACAGAAGTTAGTTTCTGTATTTTTTTAATTCATTATATAAGCTTATAGAAGTTTCTTTTATAAATTTATTTACTAAGTACATATCAAATATATAGCATTTATCCTGAGTTGAATTTTCTATTATTATTCCTATTTTATCAATTAAAATATTTAATTTTTCTAATGGTATATCATTAAAACTAGTTTTAGGTATTTCAAATTTTTCATAGAATAAAGAAAGGTCTAAATTGTATTGGTCTATTAATTGTATATTTAAATTTGTATAATCTTGATAAACATATTTACAAAATTCACCTGTTGGTTCATTTAATATAGTACCATCTAATAATTTTATGGAATTACCACAAATTAATTCGTTTTGAAAATTTCCATACCATAATTTATCAGTGTAAAGATGAATATAATATCCTAATTCAAAATCATTATTATAAAACTTCTTATATTTGTTTGTGAACAATTCTAAATTTGGTATATCTTCCTTTTCATTATATATAAAATGTGATTTTTCTTTTGTTTCTCCAATTTGTTTAGATATATCTGGTGCTATTGATCCAAGATAATAATCTTTTTTATTTTTTATATTAAGCTTATTTTCTAAAACTTTAGCGACTGCTATATGAATTAGTGCTGATGCCATATTTTATTCCTCCTAATTATATTTTAGCATATTTTTGGTAATATTTTCAGTCTTTGGCATAAATTAAATTAGGAGGTTTACTTATGGCTAATTATAAAGAAATTGTTACTAAGGCAGTTATTGCTAAGGGAAAGAAAAATTTTGTTACTGAAAATTCTATACATGTAGAAAATAATCCATCAACAATTTTAGGATGTTGGATTATTAATCATAATTTTAATGGTGTAAAAAATGGTGACGCTATAAATATTAATGGTAGTTATGATGTTAACATTTGGTATTCATATGATAATGATACAAAGACAGAAGTTATTAAACAAACTAATTCTTACAGTGAAGTTGTTTATTTACGTGATAGAGAAGAAGAAACTGGTGGAGAAGAAATTATTGTTAGAAGTTTAAAACAACCAAATTGTATTAAAGTTGATATAGTAGGAAATAATATTAATTATACTGTTGAGAAAGAATTGGGAATAGAATTAGTGGGAGATATAAAAGTAAAAATAGAAGCTAATATTGAGGAAGAACCTTGGGATGAAATATTTGAAGAATCTAAGGTAGAAGAAACTGTTGAGAAAATAGATGAAGATGTAACTGAAGAGTTTTTAAAAGATAATAATTAACACTCGAGTAGAGTGTTTTTTTATAGACTTTTATTTTTACTATTGTTATAATAAATAACTGCGTGGTGGTGTTATGTCAGTATTAGAAGATGTTAGTTTAGCTAAGAAAATTATTTTTGATACCAAAAGAAATACTTTTGAGAGAATTTATTCTAGAACAAATGAAGATTTAATTGAAATATTTTTACAATTTGATTTTGAAGATAAGGATGTATTAAGTGTATTAGCTTAATCTGATCAATTATTTTCTTTGTATTATTTGGGTGCTAAAAATGTAGATACATTTGATATAAATCCTTTGACTGATATTATTACTATTTGAGAAAATGGTCATTAGAATATCGACATAAAATTGATCCGCAGGATTTAGAAGTAGAATGGTTTTTTGATTTGCTTTCTAATGTTGAATGTTCTAATAACGAAGAAAAAAATGCTCTTATTTTTTGAAAAAAATTGTTTTTAGATTGTCAAGAATTAGTTACTAATGAGTTGTTAAATTCTGCAGATTTATTTTTATGTACGGCGCCATTTACTAGTAATATTGATGAAACAATGGAAATAATAAGAAAAAAAGATTTTAATTTTTCAGTACTTGATTTATATAAAGAGCAAGATATAGATAAAAAATATGACATGGTAGTTGTTTCTAATATTTTAGAATATGCACCAGATATTAGTTCTTTAAAAATATGTTGTGATAATTTATATCGATGTTTGAATGATAATGGCATTGTAATATGTAGTAATGTTCGATATGTAAAAGCTTCAGTTCAAGAAATAAGTGTTTTTAATGATAGATTTAGATATGATAATGGAATTAGCAGTGAAAATCCTTTTAATAGAGATTTAAGTGTTGTTCATTATTATACATATACAAAAGAGAAGTGATTTCATGAATTTAGAAAGAGACTTAGAAAAAGCGTATAATGTTATTTATGGTAATTGTAGTCATCATTTTGATAGAATATATGCTAGGACAAATGAAAATTTAACTGATACGTTAGGTAAGTTTGATTTTAATGATAAAAATGTATTTTCGGTATTGGCTTCATCTGATCAATTATTGAAAGCATATTGTTTGGGTGCTAGAAATGTGGATACATTTGATATTAATCAATTAGCTGAATACTATTATTATTTAAGAAAATGGGAGTATATTTATGATGATTGTTTATATCCTTTTGGAAAAAGTAATGATCAATTATTAGAATTATTGCATAATGTTATTCCTAAATATGAAGAGGAACTTATTGCTTTAAAGTTTTGGAAAATTTTAGCTTGCTCTGCTAGAGATTTTAATCTTTTAAGTTCTTGTCGATTATTTAATTATCATTCTGTTGATTATAGATTTGATTTTGATGAACTTTCAAAAATAAGAGAAACTTTTGAAAAACAAAAATTATCTTTTCAAAAGTGTGATATATTTAAGCCGCTACCTGCAAGTGTAAAATCTAAATATGATATTGTTATAATGTCTAATATTTTAGAATACTGTAATGGACATAGTGGTTTAGTAGTTTGTCGTGATAATTTGTCTGAATTATTAAAACCTGGTGGAAAAGCTATTTGTACAAGATTTTCATTTGAAAGGTTTGATTCGTTTGAAAAATCAGTTATAAAAAGAGATTTTAGAATACGAGAGGGTAATAGAAACATTGGTGATATTATTCATCAACATGATTCACCATATTTTGTTTTAGAAAAGAAAAAAAATTGACGAGATAATTGGATTTTACTGTTAACAAAAAATGGTTGACATATTTTATTTAACATATTATAATAATGTCTGTAGTTTTAGAAATGGAGGGAAATTAATGGCTGTAAAAATTAGATTAACAAGAATGGGTGCTAAAAAGAAACCTTTTTATAGAATCGTTGCTACTGACTCAAGACGTTCTAGAGATGGTGAATATCTTGAACTTATTGGTACTTATGCTCCAGTAGGTGAAGAATGTAAAGTTAATATCAATGAAGAATTAGCTATGAAATGGCTAAATACTGGTGCTATTCCTACTGATACTGTTAGAAGTTTATTCAGTAAAGCTGGAATCATGAAAAAATATGCTGATTCAAAAGTAAAGAAGGATAAGTAATTATGGATTTAGTTGCATTAACAGAAGAAATAGTTAAATCTTTAGTGGTTAATACTGAGGCAGTTAGTGTTAAAGAATTTCCTACTGAAGAAGAAAATGTCATGCTTATTCAAGTAATCGTTGCTGAAGAAGATATTGGTAGAGTTATAGGTAGAGGCGGTAAATGCGCTAATGCTCTTAGAACTTTAGTACAAGCTAGTAGCAGTCTTGGTGACAATAAGTATGTAAAAATAGATATTGATAAATTTTAGAAAGTCATTTGACTTTCTTTTTTATTTCCTTTGGTATATAATTAATTAGAGGTATGGATATGACAAAAGAAATAAATATGCCACAGCATGTTGGTATTATCATGGATGGAAATGGTAGATGGGCAACTAAGAGAGGCTTATCGCGCAGTGAAGGGCATAGAGCTGGTGCTGATAATTTAAAAAAATTATGTTTATACATTTCTAAAAGTGGTGTTAAATATCTTTCACTATATGCTTTTTCTACAGAAAATTTTAAAAGAGATAAAAAAGAAGTTGATTTTTTAATGAATTTGTTTGTAAAAATGTTTACAAATGAATTTGATATATTAATTGATAATGATGTTAAAGTTATATTTTCTGGAAGAAAAGATCCTTTATCAAATAGGGTTTTAAAGGCAATGAATGATTTAGAAGAAAAAACTAAAAATAATAAGAGTTTGGTTTTAAATATTTGCTTAAATTATGGTGGCCAAAGTGAAATAGTTGATATGGTAAAGAAAATTAGTAAGAAATATAAAGATAGTGAAATAGAATTAAAAGATATTGATAGTGAATTTATACAAAAAAATTTATATCAAGATTTACCACCAATTGATTTAGTTATTAGGACTAGTGGTGAATATAGATTAAGTAATTTTATGATGTATCAAGCTAGTTATGCTGAATTTTATTTTACTGATGTCTTATTTCCTGATTTTGATAGTAAGGAATTTGACAAAGCTATAATATGCTATAATAATAGAGATAGAAGATTTGGAGGTATAAAATGTTAACACGTGTTATTAGTGCTATAGTTATGTTAGCTATTGCTGTTCCGTTATTGATAATTGGCGGAGAACCATTTGAAATATTTATGGTTGTTTTATCTGTTTTAGGATTGTATGAATTAATTCATATGAGGGAAGAAAAAAAGAAATTTCCATTTTTACTTAAAGTTTTTGCATATTTATTAGTAATGTTTTTTACAGTAAGTAATTTGGATTCAATAGATTTTTCTTGTACTATTGATTATAGAGTAATGGCTTTTATAATATTTGTATTTTTAGCTTCAATGGTATTTATAAAGGATAAGGAAAAATATGGTACAGGGGATGCGTTATTCTTAGTAGGATCAATATTATTAGTTGGTTTAAGTTTTAATTTAATGATTCTTATTCGTAATTATGGTTTAGCATATATCATATATTTATTATTGATAACTACTATGACTGATACTTTTGCTTTATTTACGGGCATGTTTATTGGTAAAAATAAATTGGCTAAGACAATTTCACCAAATAAAACAATTGAAGGTTTTATAGGTGGTGGAATTATGGGGACATTTATTGCGACATCTTTTTATACTGTAGTTATTAATCCAAGTGTTCCTTTAGTGTTAGTTATTTTTGTAACATTTATTTTGTCTAGTATTGGACAGTTGGGTGATTTAGCATTTTCATTTATAAAACGAGAATACGGCAAAAAAGATTTTTCTAATTTAATTCCAGGACATGGTGGTATATTAGATAGATTAGATAGTATTATTTTCGTAGTATTAGCTTTTGTATTATTATTTGGTTTAATTTAAGGAGGGATTGACTTGTCATTTATAGTAACTTTAATATTATTTATATTGATATTAGGATTTATAATTTTAGTGCATGAATTTGGACATTTTATATTTGCAAAAATGACTGGAGTTTATGTTTATGAATTTGCTTTAGGAATGGGACCTAAAATATTTAGTAAAAAGGGTAAGGAAACTGAATATACTCTTAGGGCAATACCGATTGGTGGTTTTTGCCAATTAGCTGGTGAAGACTTAGATAGTGATGATCAAAAAAAGGTTCCTAAAAAGAGAAGATTACAATCTAAAACTTGTTTTCAAAGATTTTTAATTATGTTTTTTGGAGCTGGTAATAATTTTATTTCAGCTATATTAATATTATTTATAATTGCTTTATGTTGGGGTAGTACTTCTATGAATCCTATCGTTACTTCTGTTGAAAAAGGTTTTCCAGCTTATAATGTAGGTATGAAGTCTGGGGATATTATAACGAATATTAACGGACATAAAGTATCAACAAGTGATGACATTTCTTTATATTTAGCAGTTGCTGATCCAAAGACTGAAACAAAAATCGTTGTTTCAAGAAAAAATGATGAAGTAATTACTTATAAAATAAAACCAAAAAAAGTTCAAGAAGCTGGTAATACAGTATATCGTTATGGTATTGGGATGAAACAAGAAAAGGAAAGAGGATTCGGAAATGCTATAAAATATACTTATAAGAAAACAGGTTCAATATTTAAGCAAATGGCTATTACTGTAGGATATTTGTTTACTGGTGGTATCAAATTAAGTCAATTAAGTGGTCCAGTGGGGATATATTCTGTTGTTGGTGAACAAAGTAAAACTGGTTTTGCTAATATACTTTATTTGATAGCTTTTTTAAGTATTAATGTTGGATTTATAAATTTACTTCCTTTACCTGCATTTGATGGTGGTCATATTTTATTTATAATAATTGAAAAGATAAAAGGATCTCCTGTTAATCCAGATGTTGAAAATAAAATTCATGCTATAGGATTGATGTTATTAATGTTATTGATGGTAATTGTAACAATTAATGATATTATTAGATTATTTTAGTATTGTAAAGCCTTATAAATAAGGCTTTTTTTATGTTATAATTTTATTGATGGAGGTGATTAACTTGGTAGTAGGTGTTTTAGTGCAATTGTCTAGTTTTAATATTGACAAGGTGTTTGATTATATAGTACCAGATGATTTAATAGATAAAATAAAAGTTGGTATTAGAGTAGAGGTCCCTTTTGGCTATCAAAAATTAGAAGGTTTTGTTTTAGAAATAAAAAAATCATCTTCAAGAGAATTAAAAGAAATAATTAGAATAATTGATGAAGAAATAGTATTAAATGAGGAATTATTGATTTTAGGAAAACAGATGCAAAAGGATACACTATCTACACTAATTAGCTGCTATCAAGTTATGTTACCAAAAGCTTTAAAAGCAAAAAAAGGAACAGTTATAAATAAAAAATATGATATTTATTATCATTTAGTAGATACAAATATTGATATTAATAAATTTAATGAAAATCAAAAGAAAATAATAAATTTATGTTTAAAAAATGAAAAAGTAATAAAAAAAGATTTAATTAATATTTCAGCTAGTTCATTAAAAACATTAGTTAAGAATAATATTTTAGCTGAAGAAGTTTTAGAGCATTATAGATTAGCTTATAATGCTAAATTAGAATCTAAGAAAGAATTAACTAGTGATCAAAAAAAAGTAGTTCTAGAAGTTTTAAATAATAAAGAAGATATTTACTTATTACATGGGGTTACTGGAAGTGGAAAAACAGAAGTTTATATGGAATTGATAGAAGAAGCTTTAAATAATGGAAAAACCAGTATTGTTTTAGTACCTGAAATAAGTTTAACACCTCAAATGATTGATCGTTTTCAAAAAAGATTTGGTGATAATATAGCAGCTTTGCATTCTGCTTTATCTGATGGTGAAAAATATGATGAATGGCGCAGAATTGTTAGAGGAGAAGCAAAAATAGTCATAGGTGCTAGAAGTGCTATTTTTGCACCTATTGAAAATATAGGTGTAATTATAGTAGATGAGGAACATAGTGATTCTTATAAGCAAGATGATACTAATCCAAGGTATAATGCTAAAGATATAGCAATAATTAGAGGAAAATATCATCACTGTCCAGTTGTTATGGGAAGTGCTACACCATCGCTTGAGGTTTATGCTAGAGCTAATAAGGGTGTTTATAAATTACTTAATTTATCTAATAGAATTAATGGTAAAGCATTACCTAATATTAAAGTTATTGATATGAATAGTGAAATAAAAAAGAGCAAAGGTCATTTTTCAGAGGAATTATTGAATTCTATTAGGCATAAATTAGAAAATGATGAGCAAGTTATATTATTATTAAATAGAAGAGGATATTCATCTTTTGTAATGTGCAAAAACTGTGGATATACATTTAAATGTCCTAATTGTGATATTACTCTTACTTATCATAAAAGTAGTAATACTTTAAGATGTCATTATTGTGGTTATGGTAATAAGGTTTATGATACTTGTCCAGAATGTAGGGAAAAATCAATTAGTGATTTAGGAGTTGGAACAGAAAAAATAGAAGAAGAATTATTGAAATTATTTCCTAATAATAGAGTTCTTAGAATGGATTTTGATACTACTAGTCGTAAAGGTATGCATGAGAAAATGATTACTTCTTTTAAAAATCATGAATATGATATCCTTTTAGGTACCCAAATAGTTGCTAAGGGATTAGATTTTGAAAATGTTACATTGGTAGGTGTAATTAATGCTGATACAAGTTTAAATATTCCTGATTTTAGAAGCAGTGAAAATACATTTTCATTATTAGAACAAGTAGCTGGAAGAAGTGGTAGAAGTAATAAAACTGGTGAAGTAATTATTCAAACTTTTAATCCAGAGCATTATGCTATTAATTTTATTAAAAATCATGATTATTTAGGATTTTATAATAAAGAAATGGGAATAAGAAAAATGATGAAATATCCTCCATATTATTATATTTGTTATGTTCGTATTAGTGGAAAAGATAATAGTTATATATATAATGAATCATTAAAGGTAAAGAGGGCATTAGATAGAAATTTGAATAATTTTGTAATATTGGGTCCTTCTCCTTGTACAATTTTTAAACTTAATCAAATATATAGATATGGAATAATTATAAAATATAAAGATGAAGAAAATTTAAAAGAAATTTTAAATAAAATTATAGATCATTATAAAAGTAATCCAAAGATAAAAGTAGATATAAATTTTAATCCTAGTCATTTTTAAAAAAATATGATATTCTATTAATAGAATAGGAGTGTTTATTATGAATAATAGTCAAAATGATTCTAATAAAGTAGTAGATCAAAATGCGAAGAATGCTGAAGAATTTAAAAATTTAATGGATAATGCTTCTAGAAAATATGATTCTTATTTAGATAAAAATAATGCTATAGTTAGAATGATTTTATTTGCACTTCTTGCTTTTATTATAGTAGGTTGTATATATTATGCCATTTTATGGCTTAATAATTAGGATAGTATAATACTATTTTAGGTTGGTGATAGTGTGTTAGAAAAAATTTTACACAGACAAGATGTTTTGGAAGTAATTGATAGTATCTTGTTTAATTCAATTTACAAAGATAAGATTGTTAATAATTGTGGAAATGGAGAACTATTTATTGATGCAGAACAATCTTTGTTTATTTTTTTGGATGCTTTATATAAATATAAAATTATAATTTCGGATGAAGATTATTTAGATGATTATATTTCTCAGCTAAAAAAATTATTTAAAAAATTTGATAATTTTTCTGATATAAATTTAGGTATTAATACAATAATAGGCAAAATTTGTGGGTTAAAATTAGATATAAAAGATAAAGATAGTTCAGATGGGAAAAATAAGATTTTACAATATATATATGATAAATATATTGTAAATGGTTATTTATTTCATGGTTACTCAGAAATTTATAAAGAAGAAATAAGAAAATATGGATTAGTACCAGAACAATATAATAATTCTTATCCTAAATTTAAAAAAATAGAAAATATATTTAGTAAGAAAGGTTGTTCTGATATTTTAGGAAAAAATTTTGATGAAAAATTTGTTTATTTTACTGATAGTTTTTCAATGGGATGTTTTTATGGAACAAATGCACCTATGTATTTTTATAGGTTACTTAGTAATAAGCAAAATTTAGAAATTGATGACTATGATGAGACTGCTTATTTTAGAAATGATTATAATAAGTGTTTTGATAATTTAAATAAATTGATGAAGAAATTTAAAATAAGTAGTGGTGATAAGAAATTTATTACTAAAACTTGTTATGATGAATGGAAATTATTACAGAGAGATTCATCTAGTATAAATATTTTATTTATAAGTAGAAAAGTTTTAAAAATGGATTATTTAGATGATATTAATTTTATTTTATCAGATTCTATTAACAATGATTTAGGTGTTAGTGTTGGTAAAATAATTGATTCACGTAATAATAAAATTATTGTTAGAGAAAAAATTGATAGTGATAATTTGAAATTTATTAATATTAGGAATTATAAAGTTTTGAGAGAAGAAAGATTACAGACGTTAAGAAAAAGTCAAAACGAATATAATGCTGATAAGTTAATAGGAGCTTATGGTCGTGCATCAGTTTTTGCAATAATGGGTTCTATTTTGGTAATGCTAGGTGTTATTTCTACAATTATAATGCTTAGTTTGGGGGTATAAATATGGAAAAAATAAAAGTTGTTTTTATGGGAACACCAGATTTTGCTGTTCCTATTTTAGAAGGTTTAATTGAAAATTATGATGTTATTGCTGTTGTAAGTCAGCCAGATAAGAAAGTTGGAAGACATCAAAAAATAGTAAATACTCCAATTAAAGAAATTGCATTAAAACATAATATTTTGGTGATGCAACCTGAAAAAATAAAAGAAGAGTATGATGAAATAATTAGTTTAGAGCCGGATTTGATTGTTACTTGTGCATATGGTCAAATTATTCCAAAGGAATTATTGGATTTTCCTAGATTAGGTTGTATAAATGTTCATGCTTCACTACTACCTAAATTAAGAGGTGGTGCACCAATTCATAAAGCAATTATTGATGGATATGATAAAACAGGTATTACTATTATGTATATGGATGTTAAAATGGATAATGGTGATATTATTTCAACTAGTGAAACAAAGATAGAAGATAGTGATAATTTAGAAAGTTTGCATGATCGCTTAAGTATTATGGGAAAGGAATTATTGCTTCAAACATTACCTAGTATTATTTCTGGTACTAATCAAAGATTAAAACAAGATGAAAATGAAGTTACTTTTGCTTATAATATAAAAAGAGATGAAGAACATATAAATTTTAATAAAAATAGCAAAGAGGTATTTAATCAAATACGAGGATTATGTCCTTTCCCAGGAGCGTTTGCTATTTTAGATGATGAAATGAAAATATATGATTCTGTTATTGGTAGTAAGGATACTAGCAATATGAAACCTGGTGAAATAATTGGTTTATCTAAGAAAGGTATACATGTTGCGACTATGGATAATGAAATTATATTAACTGATATTAAACCATTTGGTAAGAAAAGAATGTCTGCTTTTAGTTATATAAATGGACTTAGAAATGATGGCTTAATTGGAAGGATTTTTAAATAATGAAAAAATTTAATTTAAATGAAATTATCAGTAATATTAAATCTTTAAGAAATACAGAGAGAGGTAAAGCTATACTTTTCTTTGCTTTTTATGCTATTTTCTTTTTTGTTATATTTTTAATGGCTCGTTTTGGAAATCATCCACAGTCTATATTAGATACTGAATTAAAGCGTGATGAAAAATATAGTATTAATTCAATTTTAGGTGATAATTACAATTATACATATAGTGTAATAATAGATAACAATGAATATATATATATGGGTAGTAAAAATGACAGCGTAGAATCTTTTACTTATAAAGGTGATACATATTATAGAAATGGTGTTAATTTTTTTACTTATAAAAATGGATTGTGGATTAAGGTGGATAATCCTTATGTATATGAAAAATTTTTAAATATTTATGATTTACAAAAAATTATAGTAGATGGTACTTTGATATCTGATAGTAATAAATTATCTGCTAAGTATTTAATATCAACAGCTAGTATAGTTAAAGCTGATGAGGGTATTAATATTGATATAGAAGAAGTTCCTAATTCTATGATTCAATATGCAAATAAGTCTGGAAAAATTAATAAAATTGAATTAGACTTAACTAGTTATGGTAAATATAAAAAAATTTGTTCAACAAAGTTTGTAGTAGTTTTAAACTATAGTGATTTTGGAGAAGTAGGAGAAATTACTAATCCTGTTGATTAGTAATTTTTTTTATTTTATAGTATAATGGTTATAGATTTTGGAGTGATAATATGAATATTTATGGATTAACAATAGATGATATGGAGAAGTACTTTATTTCTCTGGGATCAAAAAAATATCATGCAGATCAATTATTTTCTTGGTTATATGAGAAAAGAATTCATGATTATGATGAAGTTACTAATATAAAGAAAGATTTAATAGATATAGTAAAGAAAGATTATTCAATTGAAAGATTAAAAGTAGTTGCGGTAGAAAAAGACATAGGTGTTTCAAAATATTTGTTTGAACTTTATGATGGAGAACATATAGAGGCAGTATTAATGAGACATGATTATGGTAATAGTGTTTGTGTTTCTAGTGAAGTTGGTTGCAACATGGGATGCTGTTTTTGCGAATCTGGTAGGAGAAAAAAGGTGCGTAATTTGGAAACTTATGAAATGGTTTTACAAATTATTCAAATTGAAGAGGATTTGGGTGAAAGAATTAGTCATGTTGTTGTGATGGGAATAGGTGAACCATTTGATAATTATGATAATTTAATTAGGTTTTTGAAAATTATTAACTATCCTAAGGGACTTGCTATTGGTGCTAGACATATTACTGTTTCAACATGTGGAATAGTTCCAAAGATAGAAGAATTTGGTGATTTAGATTTACAATTTAATTTAGCTGTTAGTTTGCATGCTCCAAATAATGAGTTGAGAAATAAAATTATGCCTATAAATAAAGCATATCCTTTGGATGTTTTAATTCCTGCATTAAAAAGATATTATAAAAAGACTAATAGACGTCTAACATTTGAATATATTTTATTAGATGGAATTAATGATACTGATGAATGTGCTATAGAACTTAGTAATTTAGTTAAAGATTTAAATTGTTATATTAATTTAATTCCTTATAATGAGACTAATAATTTGAATTTTAAAAGAAGTAATACTATTCAAATTATGCGTTTTTATGATATACTTAAAAAAAATAATGTGAGTGTTACAATTAGACGTGAATTTGGTGGCAAGATAAGTGCTGCATGTGGACAACTTAGAAGCAAGAAGGAGGACGTATGAAGTCATTTTATTTAACAGACGCAGGAAAAGTACGAGATCATAATGAAGATAGTGTTATTATTTTAAAAAATAGTGATAATGAATACTTGATGGCAATTGCTGATGGAATGGGAGGACATTCTGCTGGAGAAGTGGCTAGTAGTATAGCTATTTCACATTTAAGTAAACATTTTAAGGAAACATTTTTACATTTAAATAAGGTAAGTGCTGTTAATTGGATGAGAGATGTGGTTAATGAAATTAATACTTTGATTTTTCAACATGAAAAAAATCATCCAGAAAGTAAAGGAATGGGTACTACTTTAGTAATGGCTATTTTAACAAAGGATTACTTACTTTTTGGTAATGTTGGTGATTCTAGTGGATTTGTGATGATAAATGACAAACTACATAAAGTTACTTATGATCATACTTTAGTAAATTTACTTGTTAGTGCTGGTGAACTTACTAAAGAAGAAGCTGATGTTCATCCAAAGAAAAATGTTTTGATGAAAGCATTGGGAGCTTCATTAGAAGTTGATGTTGATATTTTTGATTGTGATATGAGTATGGATATAGAAGAAATACTTCTTTCAAGTGATGGACTTACAAATATGTTAGATAAAGAACAAATAGAAAAGGTTTTACTTGGTGAAGGTGATGTTGAAGAAAAAGTTATTAGACTTATAAAAAAGGCTAATAATAGGGGTGGTACAGATAATATTTCGGTTGCTTATTTAATTCGTAATGAAGAAGGTGACAATTAATGGTAACAAAGGGGCAGAAGATAAATGATCGTTATGAAATAATTCGTTCAATTGGCGAAGGTGGAATGGCCAATGTTTATCTTGGGTATGATACAATTCTTGATCGAGATGTAGCAATAAAAATATTAAGAGGTGATTTGTCTAATGATGAAAAATTTGTTAGAAGATTTCAAAGAGAAGCTCTTTCTGCTTCATCATTAGCTCATCCAAATATTGTAGAAATGTATGATGTAGGTGAAGATAATGGTCTTTACTATATTGTTATGGAATATATTGATGGTAAGACTTTAAAACAATTATTGAAAAAACGTGGCTCTTTAACATTGTCTGAAGCTATTGATATAATGTTACAAATTACTGATGGTATGGCTCATGCACATGATTCATACATAATTCATAGAGATTTAAAACCTCAAAATATAATGATAAAAGATGATGGTCAAATTAAAATCACTGATTTTGGTATTGCGATGGCTTTAAATTCTACACAACTGACACAAACTAATTCAGTTATGGGTTCTGTTCATTATTTACCTCCTGAACAAGCAAGTGGTAAAGGATGTACGACAAAGAGTGATATTTATTCTATAGGTATTATTTTCTATGAATTACTTAGTGGTAGTTTGCCATTTAAAGGTGATAATGCAGTTGAAATTGCCTTAAAACATATGAGAGATCCACTACCTAGTTTAAGAGATGACAATCCGGCAATACCACAAAGTATTGAAAATATTATTTTGAAGGCAACAGCTAAAAATCCTAAAAATAGATATGCAGATGTTAAAAGTATGCATGATGATTTATTAACTGCTCTTGATGATGATAGAATGGATGAAGCTCCTTATAAATATAAATACTCAGAACATGAAGTTGAAGGAACAAAAAAATTAAAAAAATTAGAAGATATAGATAATAATAAAGAAACAGCAGAATTATTAAACGATGATGAGGAAAAAACAACAACAGGTGAAATTGTTACAAAAGTTGAAGGAGACTATGAAAAAAATAATAAAAAGAAAAATAGAACTATTATAATTTTGTCTATAATTTTTGGTGTTATAGCATTATTATTAGTTATTATTTTCTTTATAGTTCCATTATTCACTTCATCTAAAGCAGTTACAGTTCCTAATTGTAAGGGATTAAAAGTTTCTGAATGTGAGAAAAAATTACAAGCTGTTGGTCTTGAACCTAGGACAGATATAGAATTAGAACCATCTTCTGATGTTAAGAAAAATAGAATTATTAGAACTAATCCAGAAAAAGGTAGAAGTGTAAATAAAGGTACTAAAATTACTATTTATAAATCTACTGGAGAAGAGGTTTTTGAATTAGAAGATTATGTTGGTAAGAATTATATTGAAGTTCAAACTATTTTGGAGACAAAATATGAGTTGAGAGTAAAAATTGAAAAGAAAGAAGTTACTGATACTAGTAAATCTTATGATGAACAAGAAATAATTGCTCAATCTTTAGGCGAAGGATCAGAAGTTAAAAAAGGAGATTCAATAACTTTATATATTCCAGATATTGTTGAAGAATTTCCAGATATGGCTGCTGAAGGATGGACATTTGATGATGCAGAGGCATTTTGTAAACAATATGGATTAGTTATGAAAACAGTTTATGAGGAATCTGAAGCAGATGAACCTGGTATGGTTATAAGACAGTCTCGTTCACCTGGTAGTAGAATAGTAAGAGATTCAAATATAACAATAACTGTTTCTAAAGCACCAGAAAAGAAAAGTGATTCTAAAGAAAAAGAAGAAACTAATGAAGAAAAAGCTAAAGATAAAGATGAATAGTGATATGGGGGATTTATGCAGGGACAAATAATAAAAATAGTAAGTGATTTACATTATGTTAGTTATGAAGGTAATGTTTATCCTTGTAAGTGTCGAGGCATATTTAGAAAAGAGCATATTACTCCTTTAGTAGGAGACTATGTTCTTTTCAATATGGATAAAAAATTAATAGAAGAGATATTACCAAGAAAAAATGAATTTAAAAGACCTAGAGTTAGTAATATAGATCAAGCTTTTATTATTACTAGTTTAGTTCAACCTGATTTTTCAACTAATTTATTAGATAAATTGTTAATTACTATGGAATTACATAATGTGGAAAGTGTAATTTGTGTTACTAAAGAAGATATAACTAATGAAAATGATTTAAACAAATATAATAATATTTTGAATTATTATAGGAAAATTGGTTATGAAGTTGTTTCAAATACAGATTTATCTAAAATTGAAAAATTAATGAAAAATAAAACTAGTGTTTTTACTGGACAAACGGGTGCTGGTAAAAGTACTTTACTTAACAGAATTAATCCTAATTGGAATTTAGATACTGGTGAAATTTCTTTAGCTTTGGGTAGAGGAAGACATACAACTCGTGTAGTTGAATTATTTGAAATATATGATGGTAAAGTAATGGATACTCCTGGATTTTCGGCTATTAATTTTAATGATTATACTAAAGAAGATATTAAGAATGCTTTTGTGGAATTTAAACAAATTAATTGTCCTTATAGAGATTGTACACATACAAATGAAAAAGAATGTGTAGTTAAGATGCATATAAATGATAATAATATATTAGAAAGTAGATATGATAATTATCTTTTATTCCTTAAGGAGGCAAAATAATGAAGAAAAAAATTAGTGTATCATTTTTAAGTTCAAAGAATTTAGTAAGAGATTTAAGATTATTAGATTTAACAGATACTGATTATATTCATGTTGATATCATGGATGGTAAATTTGTTCCTAATAAGACAATGCCTTTTAGAGAAATGAAAAATATATATAAATATACTTCTAAAAGATTAGATGTTCATTTAATGGTTGCTGATCCTGAAAAATATATTCCGTTATATGCTGAATTAAATACTGAGTATATAACAATACATGTAGAAGTTGATAAGGATATAGAAGAATGTTTGAAATTAATCCATAGTTATTCAATAAAAGCTGGATTATCAATTAAACCTGATACAAAGGTTAGTGAATTAATACCATATTTACCTTACGTTGATATGATATTAGTAATGAGTGTTGAACCTGGTAAAGGTGGTCAGGAATTTATAATAGAATCAGAAAATAAATTGGATGAAGTAAGAGCGCTTCTTAAGTCTTATCATTCAAAAGCAGTTATAAGTGTTGATGGGGGAATAAATAATAAGACTATGGAAATGTGTGATAGTGCTGATATATTAGTATCAGGTAGTTATGTAATGCATAGTGATGATTTTCAAAAGAAAATATCTAGTTTAAGATAATTTTATATGTTATAATATTATTTAGAATAGGAGTGGTAGTTGTGGATACTGAAAATAAAAATCAAGAAACAGTTACTTCAACAGAAGAAAATACTAGTGTAGTTACTGATAATAATGTTATTAAAGATACTGTAAATAGTAATGATTCTAATAATGATGAAAATAATAAAGAAGAAAATAAAGATGAGGTTGGTAAAGTATCATTTGTTCCTGCTAATGAAGGCCCAATAGATGCAAGTAAATTAATTCAAACAGATGCTCAACCTAAAAAAGATTATTTAAAGGAAATGGAAGAAAAAAAAGAAAAATTACGCTTAGAAAGAGAAGCAAAACAAAGAGAAAAAGATGAATATCAACCGGTTCCTGTTAGTAAATTTAAATATTTTTGTTTAATTATGCTATTTGTATTTTTATTTGCTATGATTTATTTTTTACCAGATTTAGATGAATATATAGCTATTATTAAAAATGGTAAAGCAAATACAGCTGAGCCAGAAATCAGAAATGGTATTTTAAAATGTAGTCATTCTCGTACTACTGATAAATTAGATATTAAATATTCTGCTTCTTTTAAATATCAAGATAATAAATTAGAAAGTTTAAAATATGTAATAGAGACAACAGGTGATAGCAATCTTGATAAAGATGAGCTAAATCAATTATATTTAAATTGTACTAGTTTAAAGTCAATAACTTCATCTATTTCAGGTGTTGATATTTATTGTAGTTTAGAAGATGGTACGATGATAGAAGAACAAGATTTATCATATGCTTCAATAGATCTTGAAAAAATAACTTCTGCTTATGCTGAGGCAGGAGGTACATATCCAGATTTTAAACATAAGCAAGATATAAAATCAATTGAAAAAAATATGAAAGCTACAGATTTTACTTGTGAGTAAATGATGAATTTTGTCATTAAAAAACTAATATAGATATTTATTAGTTTTTTTTATAAAATAGTTGCTTAAGTTGCTTTATTTATATTATTTCATGTTTTAGTTGCAAAAAATCAATAATTGTGTTATAATATCACCAATTTGTAAGGGGGAAAATGTAATGAAAAAAAAGGGATTGAATATTAATGAAGATAAATTAAGGGATTTATATTTACGTGATCTTATGATTGGTAAGTTATATGGGCCTTTAACTGGAAAAGCAAGTAAAGATAAGCCATATTTAAAGTATGCTTCTGAGGAAGCAATTATGGCTGATTATCCAGATGAAAAAATATATGATTATTTATATGAATGTAATGCTGAACATATGGATGATGTGGCATTGGAATATTATGGTAGAGAAATAACTTATAGAGAATTTTTTGATAATATTGATAAATTTTCTAAATCATTTAAAGCATATGGTGTTAATTCTGGTGATGTTGTTACAGTAGGTATGTTAACTACACCTGAATCTATTTATACTATGTTAGCTTTGAACAAAATTGGTGCTATTCCAAGTATGATTGATCCAAGAAGTAGTGTTGCTGGATTACATAAATATTTAGAAGATAATAATTCTGATTTGGTTATTGCTACTGATATTTTTGCTAAAAATATTATCGATGCCATGGCTGATACAAGTACAAAAAAATTGATTTTGTCATCTGTACTTGCTTCAATGTATGATGAGGTTGCTACAAGTGAAAGTTTTAAAGATTTATATGCACTTAAAAATATGCCTATTTTTAATGATAAAGTTGTAAGATTAGATGATTTTTTAACTAAAGGTCAAGAATATAATGGATCTATCGAAAGTGAATATATGTCAGATAGAGTAGCATTAATAGTTCATAGTGGTGGTACTACTGGTTTTCCTAAAGCCGTTATGATGAGTGATAAAAATGTAATTGCTTCAATTTATCAAGCAGAACTTACGGATCTTGAACTTAATCGTGGGGAAAGCTGGTTGGGTATAATGCCACCATTTATAATATATGGTGCATCAGCTGGTACTTTTCTTCCATTAGCTAGAGGAATGAAGTTACAATTGTATCCTTTGTTTAGTCCTGAACAATTGCCAGAAATGTTAATTGAGCATAAGCCTGTACATATGACATTAGCTCCATCACATTTTGGTATATTAATTAATAGCGAAAAATTAAAAGATGCTGATTTATCATTTTGTGTTACTCCAACAGTCGGTGGAGATAAAATGGATGTGGAGCTTGAAAAAGCTTCAAATGAATGGCTTGCTGCTCATGGTTGTAAATATAAGGTTTCTAAAGGATATGGTTCATCTGAATCTTGTTCAGGTGTTTCAATGACATATAATGATGATTGGAATGAAATTGGTAGTGTTGGTGCTATATATCCTAAAAATTTAGCCTCTATTTTTAAGCCAATTGAAGATTTAGAAGAAGCATCAAGTTATGAAGAATTAGGATATAATGAAATAGGTGAAGTTTGTATATCAGGTCCTACTGTTATGATTGGATATTTTGGTAACGAAAAATCTACAAATGAAATTTTAAGGGAACATGAAGACGGTAAGTTATGGCTACATACCAGAGATTTAGGCTACATGACTGAAGATGGAAAATTATTTGTTTTAGATAGAATAAAAAGAATGATTATTAATAATGGTGGCTTTAAAATTTTACCTTCTTATGTTGAAACAGTTATTAACAAGCATCCTAATGTTAAAGATTGCTCTGTAATAGGCTTGCCTGATAATGAGCATTCTCAAGGTGAGGTCCCTGTTGCTGTTTTAGAATTACATGATAATTCAGTTCAAGATGAAACTATTCAAGAAGTTAGTGAAATGTGTATGTTTGAATTAAAAGATAATATTTCTTGGCCTGATAGTTATTATGTTGTGTCTGAAATTCCACATAAGCAAAGTAATGGAAAAACTGATCTACAACAACTTAAGAATTCAATTTTAAGTGAAAATAGTAAATCGGGAAATGTTAAAATTTTAAAAAAAGTAAAAAAAGGAGTATAAATCCTTTTTTTTTGGGTTATTTATGATATAATTGATATTAATAATAGAGGTGGTTATATGATATTTGGTGTTGCATTTGATAGTAGTTGTTTAATTTTTATATTTATACTAACTTGTATTTATGCGATAAAAAAGTCAGTTCCTACAGAAGAAAATAAAATATACTCTTTTTTATTGGCTTCTACTTTTTTATCAATTATTTTGGAATTGTTATGCTATATTACAGGCATTATAGGTTTACCAATTGATTCAATGTTAGTTATATTAGTTTCTAAATTTTTCTTGGTTGCACAATTGTTATGGGCAGTTCTATTTACTGTATATATTTATACTATTTCATTGAAAAAAGATGTAAAAAAAGATAGAAGTAAGATTATATTTAGTTTAATATTTCTAATTTTATCTTCAGTTATATTAATTAGTAAGATTAATTATTATAATGATGGAACTAATGCTTATTCTTACGGATTAGGTGTCTATGTCGTTTATTTATTTGTCTTTCTAGCTATTATATTTGATATTTTTTGCTTTGTAAAAAAGCGAAAAAGTATTGAAAGCTATAAAAAAACACCATTGATATTTTTGATACTATTGCTTATTATTATTATTTCTATTAAAATGGTATACCCTGTTATTCAATTAAACGGTGCCTTGCATGCTTTTGTTTTATTCTTGATGTATTTTACTATAGAAAATCCTGACTTAGATACAATTAATCAATTGGAAATAGCTAAGGATCAAGCTGATAAAGCTAATATGGCTAAGACTGAATTTTTATCTAGTATGAGTCATGAAATAAGAACTCCACTTAATGCTATAGTTGGTTTTAGTGATTTTGTTGTTAATGCTGAAACTTTAGATGAGGCTCAAGAAAATGCTAAGGATATTGTAAGTGCTTCTAATACTTTATTAGAAATAGTTAATAGTATTTTGGATATTTCTAAAATAGAAGCAGGAAAAATGGAAATAGTAAATAATCCATATGAATCTAAAGAAGTATTCGAAGATTTAGCTAAATTGATTAAGCCAAGAATGGATTCTAAAGGATTAGACTTTAGTTATTACATAGCTCCTGATATTCCACCGGTATTATATGGTGATCATGCTAATATGAAAAAGGTTATTACTAATTTACTTAGTAATGCTGTAAAATATACAGATGCAGGATTTGTTAGATATACAATTAATTGTGTTAATACTAATGATGTTTGTAAGTTAATAATTTCTGTTGAAGATTCTGGTCAAGGTGTTAAGAAAGAAAATATTGATGCATTATTTAGAAAATTCCAAAGATTAGATATTGATAAGAATGCTACTATTGAAGGTACTGGATTAGGTCTTGCAATTACTAAACAATTAGTTGAATTAATGGGTGGTAAAATAGTTGTTGATTCAATATATGGTGAAGGTTCTAAATTTACTATAATTATTAGTCAAAAAATAGAAGATAAACCAATAAAGAAAGAAGTTACTAAGAAAATTTCTATTAACTTCACTGATCTTAAAATATTATTGGTTGATGATAATGCCCTAAATTTGAAAGTTGCATCTAAGTTACTTGATCATTATGGTGTTAAAAATGTTACTGCTATTGATAATGGATTTGAATGTATTGATAGAATAAAAAATGGTGAAAAATATGATGTTATTTTACTTGATGATTTAATGCCTAAGATGAGTGGTATTCAGACTTTACAAAAATTAAAAGAAATAGTTGGTTTTGATACTCCTGTTATTGCGTTAACTGCTAATGCTTTAACTGGTATGAAAGAAAAATATATAGCTGACGGATTTGATGATTATTTAGCAAAGCCAATTGAGAAAGATGAATTTGTAAGAGTTATTAATGAAATTGCAAATAGTAAAAAGAAAGATACTATTAATGAAGAATCTAAAGAATCGACTTCAGTTAGTGAAGAATCTAAAGAATTAACTCCGGTTAGTGAAGAGTCTAAGGAATTATCTTCAGTTAATGAAGAAATTAAAGAATCAACTTCAGTTAATGAAGAATCTAAAGTATTAACTGCAGTAGAAAAAGAAAGTTCTAATTCTATTTCTTCTGGTGAGGATTATTTATTAAAAAAGGGTGTTGATTTGGATGAAGCTCTTAAATTATTAGGAGATATTGATATGTATAATACTACTATCAAGGATTTTATGAATGATGCTCCAGAAAAATTTAAGAGAATCAAGAATTATAAAAAAGCTAATGATATGGAAAATTATGTTATTGAAGTACATTCATTGAAAAGTGATTGTGAATATTTAGGTTTTATGACTTTAGCAAAATTTAGTTTGGAACATGAAGAAGCTGGTAAGAAAGAAGATTCTAAATATGTTGAAGATAATTTCTTAAAGTTGGAAAATGAATTTCACAAAGTTATGGATATAATAAATATTTATAATCAAAGATATAATAATTAAACAGTATGAATTAACTTTCATATTGTTTTTTTATATGTTAAAATTAAGTAGTAATAAAAACAGAAAGAGGTAACATAATGAATGAGATTATTATAAGTGAGATTTCTAAAGATTTAGGAATTACTGATAAGCAAGTTAGTACAGTATTGGAATTATTAAGTGAAGGTAATACGATTCCATTTATTGCGAGATATAGAAAAGAAGCAACTGGTGCTTTAGATGAGGAAATAATAAGAAAAATAAATGAAGTTTATGAGTATCAAGTTAATTTATTAAAAAGAAAAGAAGATGTAATTAGATTAATTGATGAGAAAGGATTGCTTACTGATGAACTTAAAAATAGTATTTTAGGATGTAGTAAATTAGTTGAAGTTGAGGATTTATATAGACCATATAAAGAAAAAAAGAAAACTAAAGCTACTGAAGCTATAGCATTAGGATTAGAACCTTTAGCTAAAATGATGATGAGTTTTCCTATTAATGGTAATATAGATGACTTATGTAAAAAATTTATTAATGAAAAGGTTATTGATGTTAATATGGCTATTACTGGAGCTTGCTATATTATAGCTGAATGGATAAGTGATAATGCTAGTTATAGAAAATGGATTAGAAGTTATTTTTATAAGAATGGTGTTATTATTTCTAAAGTAAAAAAAGATAATAGTGACACTGATAAAATTTATGATATGTATTATGACTATAATGAGCCAGTTAAGTGGATTAAACCACATAGAATATTAGCTTTAAATAGGGGAGAAAAAGAAAAAGTTCTTAATGTTAATATTGATGTTAATAAAGATGAAATATTAAATTACTTGGAAAAGAAATTAATAAAAAATGATAAGAGTTTTGTTACTGATTATATTAAATCTGCTATAGCTGATTCTTATAAGAGACTAATTGGTCCTTCTATTGAAAGAGAAATTAGAAGTGATTTAACTGAAAAAGGTGAAGAGGCAGCAATTGAAAATTTTGGTAAAAATTTGGAGGCTTTATTATTAACACCACCAATGAAAGAAAAAGTTGTTTTGGCATTTGATCCTGGGTATGTTAATGGATGTAAATTGGCTGTAGTTGATAAAAATGGAAAATACTTAGATAGTACTGTTATCAAACCTTTTTTAAAGGGAAATGAAGAGGAAAGAATAAGATTATCTAAAGAAGTGGTTGTTCAATTAATAAAAAAATATAATGTTGATATTATTTCAATAGGTAATGGTACTGCGTCACGTGAATCTGAAAAGTTTTGTGCTGATATGATAAAAGAATATAATTTAAGTTGTAAATATGTTATTGTTAGTGAAGCAGGTGCATCTATTTATAGTGCTTCTCCTCAAGCAATTCAAGAATTTCCAGATTTAGCTGTTGAAAAAAGAAGTGCTGTTAGCATTGGAAGAAGGTTACAGGATCCATTGGCTGAACTTGTAAAAATACCACCAGAAGGTATAGGTGTAGGATTATATCAACATGATGTGTCTCAAAAAAATCTATCTAATTCTTTAGACTTTGTTGTAGAAAAATGTGTTAATAGTGTAGGTGTAAATGTTAATACAGCTTCTGCTTCATTACTAGGATATGTTTCTGGAATTACTAAAGCTGCGATAAAAAAAATAATTGATTATCGTGAAAATGTTGGGAAAATAAAATCACGTGAAGAAATAAAAAAGAAAAAATTGTTGAGTGATAAAGCTTATGAACAAGCTATTGGTTTTTTAAGAATAACAGAGGGAGAAAATGTTCTTGATTCTACTGCAATTCATCCAGAAAGTTATGTTGTTGCTAAAATGTTATTAAATGATTTGAATGAAAATATAAATAATGTTGGTAGTAAGGAATTAATTTTGAAATTAGATAATCTTAATATAGATGAATTAACTAGTAAATATAATACAGATAAATATACGTTGGAGGATGTTATTACTTCTTTGAAAAAGCCTAATCTTGATCCTAGAGATGAATATCCACAACCTATATTGAAGAGTGATATTTTAGATATAAAAGACTTGCATATAGGTGATAAATTGCAAGGAACTGTTCGTAATGTTGTAGATTTTGGATTATTTATTGATATAGGATTACATGAAGATGGTCTTGCACATATATCAAAATTATCAAAAGATTTTATTAAACATCCATCTGATTTATTTAGTGTTGGTGATATTGTTGATTGCTATGTTGAGGATATTTCTTTAGAAAAACAAAAAGTTAGTTTAAGTTTATTATCAAAATAATATATTTTATTTAATATAAAAGTATCGTTAAAGATACTTTTTTTGTTATTAGTTTTTTATGGTCAATCAAAATTAATTTTTAATATTTTATATTTAAATTAATTAATTTATTTGTTATAATTATATTTAAGATAGGTGATGCTTATGAAAATGAAAAAAATTAATAAGAATGGATTTACTTTAATAGAAATATTAGCTGTAATAGTTATTATGGGAATATTATCTGGATTGGGAATTGTTAGTGTTAGAGCAATTCTAAATAAGGCTAATGAAAAATATTATGAATCACAGAAAAAAAGTATGTTAATGGCTACTAAGAGTTATGTTCAAGATAATAGAAATTCATTGCCAAAATCTATAGGAGAAACAAAAATAATTTATCTTTATAATTTACAAAAGAAAAAATATATAGGTGAGGTTTTGGATCGCCATAATAATTCTTGTTCTAGCGATAAAACAGAAGATGATAGTTATGTAAAAATAACTAAAACTTCTAAAACAGAGTATAGCTATTATGTTTATTTAGCTTGTGGTGATGTTGATTCATCTGTAGAACGAACTGTAACAGTTGTAGTTTCAAAAGATGATAATTTATCTAAAGCAAAAATTACAGTTACGTGTGAAGGAAATGATAATGCTGTTGCTAGTTATTCTTACTCTATTTATAAGGGTAATAAATTAATAAAAGATAGTGGTAATATAGCTGTTAAAGGAAATAAATTAAGTTATGAAAAAGATATTTCACTAGAAGGCTATGAACCAGGAAGTTATAGAATTGTTGTTACAGCATATGACAAGTTAGGAAATAAACGTAAAGGTGAGAATACTATTGAAATTCAAAATGGAAATTTGAATTGTCAAGTATTATCTCAAGCTAGTAATTGGAACAAAGGTCCTGTTACAGCGACAGCTAAGTGTTCTAATGATAAAAATTTTGAATGTGAGCGTGAAGTATATACTCAAACATTTACTGAAGATGGTATAAAAGGAATAATTCAGATGAAAGATATTTATGGTGGTTCTAAAGATTGTTCTGTTTCTATAATGATAGATAATACTCCGCCATCTAAACCAATAGTTAATAATCCAAATGATGGTAAATGGGCTAAAACAAATTATACGATAGATTTAACATCAAAAGATGATACTTCTGGTATTGCATCTTTCCAATATTCATATAATAGAGATGCTGTTGGAACTAGTACTAGCGCTTCTGATAATAAAACAAAGTGGATAATTTATGATAATTCTTCTGGTGAAGCTGGAAAGAATATTACTTTTACAACACGATCATTTACTGCAGAGCGAAATCAACCTGTATATTTTAGAGCATGCGATAATGCTGGAAACTGTTCAGAAATAGCAAGCACTACAATAATGTTAGATAAAACTGCTCCAACTTGTAGTTTTTCTGAAGGTAATACAACATGGAAAAAGGGAAGTCATTCAATAACTGCAACTTGTAGTGATTCTTTAAGTGGCTGCACATCTGATACTGCTTCCAATACATTTACTGAAAGTTCTGGAACTGTTTCAACTAAGAGTATTTCATATACTATTAATGATAATGCTGGTAATTCAGCAACTTGTTCAGAAACTGGTAGTTTTTATGTTGATAATACTGCTCCTACTAAACCTTCAGGAGGTGCAATAAGTATATCTGGAAGTTCAACTAGTAAAAGCTTGACTGCTGTATCTGGCTCTACTGATAGTGGTAGTGGATTTAAAGAATATCGATATTATGTTAAAACTTCTAGTGGAGCTCCTGCTAATACTAATAGTAATTTTAAAACTTCTAGAACATTTACTAGAAGTTGTGGAACTACATATTATGCATATGCTGTAGCAGTTGATAATGTTGGTAATATTTCAAGCGTTTATAAAATAGGCCAAGCTAGTGATGGTGCTGATAAATATAATTCATATGGATCTTGTTCTAAGACTTGTGGTGGTGGTACTAAGACAAGAACTAATACTTGTGCTTTAGTTACTACAGGTTTATCTACTTCTTGTAATACTCAAGCTTGTTCTAAAACATATGATGCTGGAGATGGATGTAAATATTATGCGCCAACTACAAGATCTTTAGGTTATAGTTTTACTTGCTCAGCAGGACATACACATACATCTGGATATTTTGTATATTGTAGACAAACAACAAATGGAAATATAACATTTAAACTAAAAGCAGCTTATTGGAAATCATTAGGATATAGTAGTTCTTCTCCAACCTTAATATGTCCTCAAGCAGGTGCTAGTATTGAAAGTACTTATTATCGTATGGATAGCGCTGATGCATCTTTAATGGATAATGGTAACATTAAGAGTACATGTAGTGATTCTGAAAAAGGAAAAGGATGCTATCCGTCTGGTAGTTTTGGATCTTAGGAGGATTATTTATGGATGATACAAAGAAAAAGAAAAGTATTAGTAAATTGTTAATTTTATTAATTTTTAGTATTTTGTTAATTGCATGTGGTTTATTTCTATATTTTAAAAATATTAATACTAATTCAAATAAAACTGTAAAAAAAGAACCTATAAAATGTGTTAATGATAATTTAACTTATAATCTTGATGGGTTAGTTATAGAAAATGTTTATAATGGCGGATTTGATTCTAGTGTTGGTATTGGAGAATTTGAGTTTGATTTAGTTAATAAAGGTGAGGAAACAGTTCCTGGTGGATATGTAAAAATTGTTCCTAATTGTTCAACTGAATCTCCAATATATTTAAAATATGGTGATCTACTTCCTGGCGGTAGTCAACATTATTTATCGCAATATAAGGTTGAAGCAACTGCTCATTCTAAAAAATTTGGACTTTCATATTTAACAGATGAAGAATTAAAACGACAAGAAGAATTATATTCAGAATAAAAGATGATTATTCATCTTTTATTGTGGATTGGAGGTATTATGAAAAAACGTGGTTTTGAAATAGTAAGTGATTATATTGATAAAGATATTCATATTCCAGTTAGAAAAACTAAAAATTCTGCTGGTTATGATATAGAAGCTGCTGAAGATATTATTATTCCTATGTACAAGCCTGGTACTAAGCCTACTTTAATTCCTACAGGCTTAAAAGCTTATTGCGCAGACGATGAATGCTTTTTATTGTTAAATCGTAGCAGTGGGCCTAAAAAAGGCTTTTTAATGGCTAATAGTGTTGGCTTAATAGATGCAGACTATTATAATAATGATGATAATGAAGGACACTTTTATTTTGCATATTTTAATTGTTCTGATCATGATATAGAAGTTAAAAAAGGTGATGTTATAGGTCAAGTTATTTTTCAAAAATTCTTGACTATAGATGATGATAATGCTTCTGGTATAAGGTCTGGTGGATTTGGTTCAACTGATAATAAAAATTAAAAATTATAAAAATGATTTTTTTAAAAAAATAAAAAAATCATTTTTTTTTGGAGATAATCATTGGAATTTCAAAGAAAAATTGATATTGCATTTTAAAAAAAGTTAAAAAATGTAAAAAATTATTTTTTCTAATTGTCTAAAATCGTAAATTTGTCGTAAATCGAACAAAAAAATTTTTTGATGATTTTATTATATATCAACGGTTATAAAAAAGAGGGTAATTTTTGGGGGTTGTTTTTTAATTTTTATATAATAAAATAAAATTAAGAAAAGCAAAAATTTGGAGGACGTAAAATGGTAGAAGTAAGTGAAAAAATGGAAAATGTAGTAGTTATTAAAAGAAACGGAAAAAAAGTTGATTTTGATGAGAAAAAAATAGCTTTAGCTATAAAAAAAGGTTTTGATAGTGTTGAAATAGATGTTGATGATGATGAAAAGGAAAGAAAGTATACATCTAAGGATGTTCAAAAAGTATATCAAGCAGTATTAAAAAGAATAGAAAAATATTGTAAGGATACTGATAAATTAAATATTGAACAAGTTCAAGATTTTATTGAAGCAGAGCTTGAAGCTAAGGGATATGAAGATGTTTATAAATCATTCTCTGAATATCGTGAAAGAAGAAATCAATCTCGTCAATCATTCTTTGATGATAAGAAAACTCATAAATTTTTAAAATCATTAGAAAATTTAGGATTAAAGTCAGCTAATGAAGAAGATTCAAAAAGAGAAAATGCTAATATTGATGGTAACTCTCCAATGGGTACAATGTTACAATATGGTTCAACTGTATCTAGAGAATTTTCTAAAGCATATTTAATGAAACCCGAATATGCAAATATGCATGATGAAGGTACTATTCATATTCATGATATGGATTTCTTGGCTATGGGTACTACTACTTGTTGTCAAATAGATTTATCAAGATTATTTAAAAATGGATTTGATACTGGTCATGGTTTTATTAGACCTCCACAAGATATTGCAACTTATGCATCTTTAGCTGCTATTGTAATTCAAGCAAATCAAAATGATCAACATGGTGGTCAAGCTATTCCATGTTTAGATTATTATTTAGCTCCTGGTGTTTTAAAGACATTTAAAAAGCAATTTAAACAAACAATCTATGATTTTTTAGATTTAGATGGTTTTATTCCTGTTGTTAATATTGATAGAATTATTAGAGAAATAGATAAAGTTGAATCTATTGAATTAGATATAAAAGAATTTAGCGATTATCAAAAAGGTTCTGAAAGAATTAAGGAAATATTTGAAAAATCTTATGAAAAGGCTTTACAAAAGACTGATAGAGCAACTCAACAAGCTATGGAAGGCTTTATTCATAATTTAAATACTATGCATTCTAGAGCTGGTGCTCAAGTACCTTTTTCATCTGTTAATTTTGGTACTGATACTTCTCCAGAAGGTCGTATGGTTATTAAAAATTTCTTAATTGCTGAAGACTGTGGTTTAGGTAGAGGAGAAACTCCAATATTCCCAGTATCAATATTTAAAGTAAAAGAGGGAGTTAATTATAATAAAGAAGATCCAAACTATGATTTATTTAGAATGGCATGTGAAGTTTCTGCTAAAAGATTATTCCCTAATTTCTCATTCTTAGATGCACCTTTTAATGCACATTATTATAAAGAAGGAAATATTAATACTGAAATTTCTTATATGGGATGTAGAACACGTGTTATTGGTGATGTTACTTCACCTGATAATGAAGTTGTTACTGGTAGAGGAAATCTTTCTTGGTCAACAATTAACTTACCTAGATTAGGTATTAAACATGGTATTATAACTAAGGAAAGAGATAAGGCTGATATTAAAGCATTTTATCAAGAACTTGATGAAATAATGGATAAGGTTAAAGATCAATTACTAGAGAGATTTGAAATTCAATGTAGTAAACGTTGCTATAATTTCCCATTCTTATTAGGTCAAGGTGTTTGGACTAATGGAGAAAGATTGAAACCAACAGATCGTTTAAGAAAAGTATGGAAACACGGTTCTTTATCAATTGGATTTATTGGATTAGCTGAATGTTTAAAAGCTTTAACAGGTAAACATCATGGTGAAGATCCTAAAAGTCAAAAACTAGGAAAAGAAATTGTTTCACATATGAGAGAAAAATGTGATGAATATGCACAACAATATAATTTGAACTTTGCATGTTTAGCAACACCAGCTGAAGGTTTATCTGGAAGATTTACAAATATAGATAGAGCAATTTATGGTAAGATTAAAGGTGTTACTGATCGTGAATATTATACTAATTCATTTCATATACCAGTTTATTTTAATATAGGTATAGCTGACAAAATAAAATTAGAAGCACCATACCATGAATATACAAATGGTGGACATATATCTTATATTGAATTAGATGGAGATGCTGCAAGTAATATTGATGCATTTGAAAAAATAATTCGTATTATGAAAGAATCTGGTATTGGTTATGGAGCTATTAACCATCCAGTAGATCGTGATCCAGTATGTGGATATGTAGGAGTTATCAATGATGTTTGTCCAGGATGTGGACGTCATGAATTTGAAGGTGTACCGGTTGAACAAATTACAGCAGTAGAATGTTGTGGTAGATAGATAATAAAATAGGGAGGAAAATAGTATGGAAAAAGTTGTAGGAGAAGGAACAGGGTTCGAAAGAATAAGAAGAGTTACAGGATATTTAGCAGGAGATGTTACAAGATTTAATAATGCAAAAAGAGCTGAAGAAAGAGATCGTGTAAAACATAGTGGCTTTAAGGAATTAGCAAATAATAAAGAAGATGTAAAAAATGCAGCTTAGATTAGCAGCTGATTTACAACCTGATTCAATTGTCGATGGAGAAGGTATTAGAACAGTGTTGTGGACTCAAGGGTGTCCACATCACTGCAAAGGCTGCCATAACCCACAAACTCATGATTTTAATGGAGGATTTTTAGTAGATACATCAGAAGTAATCGATGAATTAAAAAAAATAAAAGGTCAAGATGGAATTACTTTATCTGGTGGAGATCCTATGTGCCAAGCTGAAGCATTAGTTGAAGTATGTAAAGCTGCTCATGATATGGGACTTAATGTTTGGTGTTATAGTGGATTTACTTATGAAAAAATTTTGCTTAATCCAAAACAAAGAGAACTTTTAAATTATATAGATGTTTTAGTTGATGGAAAATTTATATTAGAAGAAAAAAGTTTAGATATTTATTTTAGAGGATCTAAAAATCAGAGGATTATTGATGTTAAAAAAAGTTTAGAAAATGAAAGAGTAGAATTAGTTACACAATATTCTAGTTCTAAAAGTACTAGTAAAAAAATGGAGAAACCAGCGTATTTATTTATTTAAGAGTTATTAAAACTCTTTTTTTTGTATTATTTTTATGATATGATAAATAATGATAATAGGTAGTTTTTATTGTAGGTGATGATATGAATAAATTTTTAAAGAAAATTGAGAAAAGAAAGTTTACAATTATAACATTTGTTTTGGTTTTTATTTTAATAGCTATAGCTTTATTACCATCTGCCTTTTCACAAATGGTTCCTGTTTCTGAAATTCTTATTAATTCTTCTAAGTTGGATTATTCACATGGTGATCAGGGATCATGGCAAATAAAAAAAGAAGCTCATTGGATATCAAAAGGAAAAGCTAGAATTACATTTACTCTTGATAGTGTAATAAAAACTCATAAAGAATATAATGACGTAATATTAGTTTTAGATACTTCTGGTAGTATGAATGAATCTATTAAAAATAAAGATGGTCAATCAATAGTAAAATTGGAACAATTAAAGTCAGATACAATTGGTGTAATAAGATCATTATTAGCTGATAGTAATAATAGGATAGCTTTAGTAGATTTTAATACTTCATCAACAATTGTTTCTGAATTTACTAATAATGTGGAAAATTTGGTTGATGCTGTAAATGGTTTAAGCGCTGAAGGTAATACAAATTATTATCAAGCATTAAAAAATGTTGATATTCTTTTGAAAAATTATCAAAAAGAGAGTAATCATGACTGTGTTGTATTATTCTTTACTGATGGTTATCCTAATTCGGATTCTCCAAATGAATTAGCACAATATAATTATTTAAAAAGTGAATATCCATTTTTAACTATTAATGGTGTTCAATATGAAATGGGTGATACATTAGCTAGTCAACTTTCTAATGTAAGTGATTATCAATTTAATGCCAATGTTAATAATTTAAATTCAATTTTATATGCAGCTGCTGTATCTCCAGTTGATTATGATAGTTTTAAAATTACAGATTATATTGATAGCAGATATTTCAATGTTAATAAAGAAGAAATTTCAGTAACTTCTGGTAGCTTTGAATTGAATAATAATTCTACTGAGCCTGAAATAATATGGAATCTTGATGGAGTCAAGACAGGATTTACTGAAAAGATGTATATAGATGTTAGTTTAAATAATGATTTATTGAATGTTGGTGGAATATATCCAACTAATACAAAAGAAGTTGTTAATTCGGAATTAAATGGAAAAATTGAATCTGTTACTAGTACAAAAACTCCTATATTAGCTGATAATTATAAAGTTATATATGAATCAAATAGTCCTGAAGGATGTTTAGCAACTAATGTTCCTTCTAATTCTACACAATCAGTTTTTGACTCAGTAGAAGTTAGTCCTATGATTCCAGTATGTGAAAATTATAAATTTAGTGGTTGGGAAATTATAAATGAAGATGTAAAAATGCTTGGATCTAATCATTTTGAAATGCCAGAAGAAGATGTTACAATTCGCGCTAAATGGTCTAAATTATCGTTAAATAAATCAATGAATGGTCAAATTGCTGAAGCACAAACGTTATATCAATTAATATCAAGTAATGCAGTTTTAGATAATAAAGCAAGTGATTTTGTTTCTAATTCTATTAGTTTTGGTGCCATATCTAGTGATACCAATGGTAAGGGATTATATGAAATGGCTAGTACAAAAGATAATAATTATCCAATATATTATTATCGTGGTGATATTAACAATAATAATTTGAGATTTGCTAATTTTTGTTGGAAAATTGTTAGAACAACTGATACTGGTGGTGTAAAAATTGTTTATAATGGTACTCCAAATGATGATGGAAGTTGTACTGCTAGTGGCAGTGATGTTCATATAGGAACTAATTGGATTAATAATTCTAATTCAATTGCTTATGAAGGTTATATGTATGGTAAAGTTTATTCTACTAAAGATACTACTGGTTCTATTGTAGGAATTGGTGGTAAGACAGAATCTAAATTGAGTGATATAGAAACATCAAATTATATTTATTCAGAAAATGTTACATATGATCAGCAAAGTGGTCTTTATACTTTGGTAGATGGTGAAAATAGAGTATGGAATGATACTTACGCTGTTGGTGATGGTAATCAATATTTATATACATGTTTATCAGAAAGTGATAATACTTGTAGTGAAGTTAAATATGTAACAAGAAGTAATGATGTAAAAACAATTAATTATACAACTTTTACTAATGGTGAAGTAGCATCTACTATAGAAAATTATAATATTGTTTATGGTAATGATGTTACTTATGATAGTACTACAGGAGAATATACTTTAAAAAATACTATGACTAGTAAAATTAAAAATTGGAAAGATGACTATGAAAAGATAGCTGGAAAAACTGAAAGTGGATATCACTATAGTTGTTTTTCAGAAGATGATCATTGTTCAAACGTTAATTATATTTATTTTATAGATAAGCCTCCAGTTAGAAATTTGGGTAGTGCATATTATATTACTTTAACTAATGGAAAATTATTATCTCAAACTTTAACAGAAATGACTACGGATTCAACTAATGAAAATAGTTCTGGTGCTAAAAGTACAATTGATACTTGGTATGCTAAAAATTTAATTAAATATGGAAGTTATTTGGAAGATACAGTTTGGTGTAATGATAGAACTATTCAGGAATATGCCGGATGGGATAAAGATGGGAATGCTTTAAATTATTTATATTTTAAAGCAGGACAGAATCTTGATAATTTACATCAACCAGTTCTTACTTGTGATAATAAGACATTTAGTTATACAGTTTCTGATAGTAAAGGAAATGGTAAACTTACTTATCCAATTGCTTTATTAACTGGGGATGAAGTAACTTTAGCTGGTGGTAGAGTTTGGAAAGCAAATAGTAATTTCTATTTATGGACTGGAACATATTGGTGGACTATGACTCCATATTATTTTGGTGGACCATATGGAGCTAATTCTTTGAATTTATATGCTAATGGTGATTTAGATACTAGTCCTATATATTATGGTCGAGGTATTAGACCAGCTGTATCTTTAAAGCCAGGAATTAGAACAATTGATGGAGATGGGTCAACATCTAATCCATTTGTAATAGAATAGGTGGTGATGATATGAAAAAAAATAGAAAAAAGAAAATATATTTAGTTTTGTTTTGTAGCTTAATTTTAATAATGGTAGCTTTTATATCATCATCATTTGCTAATACAGTTGATGATATTCAAGTTGCTGGAAATACAGATTTAACTTATTACATAGATGTTTTATATGATGGTAAAGATGCTTTAGTAGTTACTTCAAATAGTACTACTAAGGCTGAAGTTACAAGTGATTATATTTATGTTGAGGATAAAATTCCTGAAGGTTTAACTTTTAAAAAATTTGTATCTAGTAGTGATGGAACAATAGGAGCAACTTTACAAGGAAATGATACAATTAGTTGTCCTGGTTATGTAGTTGATGGTGCTGCTGGATTAGTTTATGACTATGATAGTGGCATAGCATCATTTAAAGTTAAAAATTTGCAAGCAGGATGTAAAATAACAGTTGGTATTACTACAACTACTCCTGTTGTTCAAACTGGTAAACGTTTAGATTTTTACAATACTGCATATGCTAGAGAGGGCAATTTTAGTACATCATCTAATACAGTTCATGCTATTATGGGTAAAAATAATGTTGATATGTATACTGTTCATTATGAATATGATGGTGTTGTTCCTAGTAATGCGCCTAGTTTACCAGGAGATATGAGTTATGCTGTTGGTAATTCAGTTGGTTTATTAAATGATATAAATATTCAAGGTTACGTTTTTAGTGGATGGACTAGTAATGATGTTGAGATTGCTAATAATACATTTAATATGCCTAATAAAAATGTCACTTTGAAAGGTAGTTTTATTGAAAAAAGTAAGCAGCAAGTTATTTATTCGATCGAAGGTGAAACACCTGATGATTATAGTTTACCTACAGCAAGTCACTATGGTGTTGGTGATTATGTAGAAGTAGATAATTTACAAGCAGGAAGTATTGTTAATGGTTATAAATTTTTAGGATGGACAACAGAAGATACTGATGTAGATGATGGTTCATTTGAAATGCCAAATAAAACAGTTCATTTTGTTGGTAAATTTGAGCAACAAAAGTATAAAGTTATTTATAAATTTCAAGGTAATGTTTTACCACCTAATGCAGCAAGCTTATTACCAGCTACTAAATCATATGTTCCTGGCTCTAAAGTTACATTAGATAATGTTTCTGATGTAGCAGGTTATAAATTTTTAGGTTGGTATAGTGATAATACTTTTAAAATGCCAAATGAAGATGTTATTGTAGTTGGTGAGTGGAAAGAGGAATTAGGAACATTTGATGTTAATATAGTTTCAAATATTGTTAATTATAATTCGTTTTATTCTAAGGGAAATGTCGTAAAATTTAAAACAGATATTACTAATACTAATAATTTTCCAATAAAAGATGTTTTAGTAGAAGAAAAGTCTGATGATTGTTCATTTATTTCAGGCTCTGGATATGAATTACTTAATGATAAATATGTCAAAATAAATTCACTTTTACCAAATGAAACAATTTCAATTTATTCTAAGTATGTTGCTGGAAATGATTTAGTTAGAAATGTATCTAATGTAGTTAGTTTAAGTGGGGCAATATCTACTAACAACTATGTATTAAAAGATGATAATTATGATTCTGTAACTAATTTTAAAGTTGCTAATATTAATTTAGATGTATTAGTTAATTCTAAAAATGATTCTGATAATAAATTTGAATTATATTCTGATAGTGGTTTAACTAATAAAATTTCTGATGGATTAGATTTTACTAATTTAGTTCCAGGCCAACGTTATTATTTAAAACAAGTTGCTAATAAATCTGGTTATAATAAATTAGATGATTCGCTTGAAGTTATTGTTTCTAATAGTGGTGATTTAAAAGTTACTGGTTATAATGTAACTTATAGCGAAGGAAAATATATACTTGATGTAAATAATAGTAAAAAGAATCACCCTATAATTCCAGGTAATGATGATAATAATAAAAATCAAGATAATGTTGATATTCCTAATACAATTGATAAAATATGGAAATATGTTTTGATTTCAAGTTTATCTTTATTAATTATAATCGGTTATATTATTTATCATAAATATAATAAAAAATTAACAAAAAAGAAAAATGAATTGGATGAAATATAATGAAAAGAATTAGAAAAGAATTAGCCTTTATATTAGTCATTTCTTTAGTATTTTTATGGTCAACTATAAATATAGGATTATGGTTTTTAGATAATGAAAAAACGAAAAAAAATATTGAAGATATTGATGATTTGGTTAATATTCAATATATTAGTACATGTGATGATTGTAATTCTGATTCTAATTCTAGTTCTAATGATTATCTAAATGTTGATTTTTCAAATTTATTGAAAGAAAATAATGAAGTTGTTGGTTGGATTAAAGTTGATGGAACTAATATTAATTATCCAATTTTAAAGCATAATGATAATTCTTATTATTTAAATCATTCTTTTGATAAAACTTCTAATAATGCTGGTTGGATATTTATGGATTATCGTAATAATTTATTTAATGACTATAATACTATTATTTATGGTCATGGTAGAGTAGATGGTACGATGTTTGGTACATTAAAAAATACTATTAGTAATGAGTATTTAAATAGTAATAATAAATTTGTTAAAATAGCATCATTAGATAATAGCTATATTTATGAAGTGTTTAGCGTTTATCGTATAGCTGAAACGGACGATTATATAAAAACTAATTTTGATAATAAAAATGATTATATGAGATTTTTAAATATATTAAAGAATCGTAGTTTGAATAATTATAATGTTGAAGTAAATTCTGATGATAAAATAATAACTTTGTCTACTTGTTATAATAGTAGGGAGAGATTAGTTTTACATGCTAAATTAATTTATAATATGAAAGACTAAAATTTTAGTCTTTTTTTGTTGATTGAATTATTTGTAAGAGATTGTCGTAATTGTAGAAATTATTTTAAATTAGTTTTATAGTTAATGCGTGAGGTGATGAAAGAGAAAAAATGGATGAGTTACTAAATTATGAGGGTTTAGTATATGGAATTATTGGTAGATATGCAAAATATTTTGAAAAAGATGATTTGTATCAAGTTGGAATGATGGGACTAATAAATGCTTATAATAATTATGATAAAGATTTGGGTGTTAAATTTTCAACTTATGCATATTATTATGTTAGTGGTGAAGTTAAAAAATATATTAGAGAGAGTAATTTAGTAAAAATTAGTGGTGATTTAGTAAAAATAAATAATAGTATTGAAAAGGCAAAGGAGGCTATGAGTCAACGTTTAGGTAGAGAACCAACATTAACAGAATTATCATTATTTTTAGAAGTTGATTCTGATAAAATTGTTGAAGCTATTAGTGCCTGTAGTGACATTAAAAGTCTTGACTATAGTTTTGATAATGATGATACTGATTTATATAATTCTATTATTAATGAAGAGAAGAATATGAATGATGAAATTTTAGATTTAAAATTTGCTATTAATGGATTGTCATCAGATGAAAAGAAATTAATTATAGACAGATATTTTAATGATATGACCCAAAGTGAAACTAGCAGAAATATGGGAATATCACAGGTACAAGTTTCTAGAAAAGAGGGGAAAATTTTAGAAAAGTTAAAGTGTCAAATAAGAGCTTAAGTTTTTTAAGCTTTTTGTATGAAAAAAAATATTTTGGGGATAATATTATTGGTGATATATGGATGAGAATGGTTGATTATAAAAAAGTTGCTGATAGTCATTTAGGAAAAACGACTAAGTTAAAAAATGCTGTAATCTCTTTTTTAGCTGGAGGTTTTATTGGATTTTTGGGAGAAGCTATTATAGAAATTTTATGTTTAAAGTATCATATTTCTAGAAGTGAAGCTGGTACATGTGTAATAGTAATGTTTATTTTTGTTGCTAGTTTAGCAACTGCTTTGGGCTTTTTTGATAAATTAGTTAATAAATTTAAGTGTGGATTATTAATTCCTATTACGGGATTTGCTCATTCTATGACTAGCGCTGCTTTGGATTACAAAAAAGAGGGATTAATATATGGAATAGGTTCTAATATTTTTAAATTAGCTGGTTCTGTTATTTTATACGGAGTTGTTTCAGCTTGGTTTTTTGGGATGATTAGGTATTTTATTGGGGGTGGAGCATGACTTTTAAATATAATAATGTATATGTAAAAGATACTGCTTGTGTAGTTGGCCCTTATGAGAAAAAAGGACCTTTAAGAAAGTATTTTGATAAGTGTTATGATGATTTATATTTTTCTGAGGATTCTTTTGAAAAAGCAGAAATTAAATTAGTTAAGGATTCATTAAGAATTTTGCTTAGAAAGAATAGTCTTTTAAAGGATGATGTTGATTTAGTAATAGGCGGTGATTTATTAAATCAAATATCAGCATCGACATATGGAGCAGAGGGCGTAGGAAAAAGTTTTATTGGAATTTATGGAGCATGTAGTAGTAGTGTTTTAGGAATGATAATAGGTAGTAATTTTATTGAAAAAGGTGATGTTAAAAATGCTATTTCAATAGTTTCATCTCATAATATGAGTAGCGAAAAACAATTTAGAAATCCTACTGAATATGGTGCTTTAAAACCCAATACATCAACTTTTACGGCAACTGGTGCTGCATCTATTTTATTAACTAATAAATCTGATTGTATTAAAGTTGAGAGTGCTACATTAGGAAAAATAATTGATATGGAGGAAAATGATCCTAATAATATGGGAAGAGTTATGGCTCCAGCGGCAATTGATACATTAGTTAATCATTTTAGAGATTTAAATAGAAAACCTGATTATTATGATTTAATCCTTACAGGAGATTTGGGTAAGTATGGTAAGGAAATTGTTATTGAGTGTATGAAAAAATTTTATGACTATGATTTATCAAATTACAATGATTGTGGTGTTATGCTTTATGATTTAGAAAAACAATCTGATGTTCATGCGGGAGGGTCAGGTCCTGTATGTAGTGCATTGGTTAATTATGGTTTTGTTTTTAATGAAATGAAGAAAAAAAATTTGAAAAGGGTTTTATTAGTTGCGACTGGAGCATTATTTTCACCAACTATGTTATATCAAAAGCAAAATATTAATTCCATTGCTCATGCTATTAGTTTGGAGGTGATTTAGTGTTATTAATTAATTCATTTTTATTTTGTGGTTTTATTTGTATGATTAGTCAAATTGTTTTAGATAATACTAAATTAACTCCTGGCCATGTAACTAGTATTTTGGTAGTTTTAGGTGCAGCTTTAGATAGTTTTAGTTTTTATGATTTAATTATAAAAAAGGTTGGTGGCGGTGCAATATTACCTATTACTAGTTTTGGACATTCATTAATACATGGTGCCCTAGCAAAAGCTAATAGTGGTGGTCTGATGGGAATTTTAATGGGAATGTTTGACTTAACTGCAACTGGTATTACGGCAGCAATAATATTTGCATTTGTTTTTTCTATTATTTTTAAACCAATAGATTAAAAAAAGTTGAGATATATCTCAACTTTTTAATTGACTTTTGATAATTCAATTATTAATTCCATGCTATCATCTTTAGCAATTATATTTTTATGATTTTGATGGCATTTTTCACATTTATATATGATTTTATATGTGTCTTTAAATTTCTCAATTCCATGTGGTTTTAATAGCCCCTGACATTTATTTTCTCTATCACCAGGCATTATATCAACGTGTTTTGAATATAGACAATATGGACAATGATCACGTGCTGTATATCCTAATGGAGATACTAATTTAGAACAATTTTCACAAACAAATTGTTCATCACGCATTGTAAATTTTTTCATATTCTTTCCTTTCAATAAAATTTTTTAAATATAGAGATGCTTCATAATCTTTATTAAATATTTTTTTTGTATTATTAGGTAATTTTTTATTATTAATAAGTGCAGTATAAATATAAATAATTCTTTCTTTTCTTGTTAATAAGTCTTTAATTTTTATTTTATTATTTATATCTATTGGAGTAAAATCTAATACTTTTTTTATTGCTTCATGATAGCTTTTTAATGTATATAATTTGCAACTATCTATTTCAAAATATGTACCTATATATTCTAATTTACTTAACAGTTCACTGTATGTATAGTTATATTTATATCTATTTGTTTCATATTCTTCTTTTAATCCTTTAAATGTATATTTTTTGCCATCTAGCTTTTTAAATTTTTTCATGGTATCAAAATATCCATAATCAATATTTCTAGTTGCTATTTTATCATCAAATTTTAAAATAGGGCCAATTTTATTTGTTGGTTTTATAGTGATGATATCTTTTTCTTTTTTAAAATCTTTTCTTTTTCTTAGTGCAGATATATTTACTACTATTATTTTTTCTGCTCCTAGTTTTTTTGCTAAATCTATTGGGATAGGTTGCCTAAATCCGCCGTCTACAAATTTTTGATTATCAATTTCTTTGATTTTAAAAACAGGAAAAACTGTTGATGATGCTACAATGTAATCAATTAATTTTTCCGGTTCAATTTTGTTTTTTGTTTTTTCTATAATTCGCATGCTTGGATAGCTTACTGTTAATAAACCAAAATCAATTTCCGAATTTTTAACTTTTTTTGGATCAATTATTTTAGTTAAGTTCTTTTTTAAATTTATTGGTTCAAGGCCACCATTACGAGCAGATTTTAAATACTTTTTTCTTAAATCTTTTTTTGTTTTAGGAATAGTATCTGTTTGAAATACTGTTTCAAAATTAATTCTTTTCCACATTTTTTCAGCAATTTTATAATTTTGTTGAGCATATAATGCTGCATTTATAGAACCAATTGATACGCCTGTTACAATGTCGCATTTTATATTTAATTCATCTAGTGCTTTCCAAACACCAATTTCATATGCACCTCGTGCACCGCCACCTGATAATACTAATCCTGTTTTCATGCTCATAGCTCCTTTTTAATCTGTGTTTCTTAAATATTATAGCATATTTACATTATTTTATGTTATAATTATTTAAGTCTAGGAGGTTGGTTCTTATGAATGTCGAATTTAAAATAAATGAATTTGAAGGACCATTAGATTTATTATTACATCTTATTAAAGAAAGTAAGATGGATATAATGAATATTGAAATAGAAAAGATTACTGATCAATACATGAATTATTTATCTATACAAGAGAAAATGAATTTAGAGATTGCTAGTGAGTATTTGGTTATGGCTTCTGAACTCATAGAAATAAAGTCAAAGTTATTATTACCAAAGCAAAGTACTGATGAAGAAGAAATTGATGAAGTAGATCCTAGAGAAGAGTTGGTAAATAGATTATTAGAATATCAAGCTTATAAAGATATAACTAAAATATTCCAAGAAAAAGAAGAAATTCGAAAAGAAATTTATACTAAGTCTCCAGAAAATGTTAAATCATATATTGATGATAATGTTACTATTACATCTGATGTTACACTAGATGATTTAGTAGAGGCATTTAAGAATTATTTGGAGAGAAAAAAAGATTCTCAGCCGTTGAAGACAAAAATAACAGTTAATGAAATAACGGTTTCTTCTAGAAGACATGAAATTAAGAGTATTCTTAAAAAGAAAGGAAGAATATCATTTTTTGAATTGTTTCCGGTGGTTACTAAAGAGTATGTTATCGCTACATTTTTAGCTATATTAGAAATGGCTAAAAGTCAAGAACTAAGAATAACTCAAAATGATACTTTTGATGATATTATTTGTGAGGTGCAAAATGAAGAATAAAGCAGTATTAGAGGGACTTTTATTTGTTGTTGGAGAAGAGGGATTATCTATTGAGCAAATAGGTGATGTTCTTGAAATTACAGAAGAAGAAGCTAAAAATCTTTTGATGGAATTAAAAAAAGAATATGAAGACGATTCTAGAGGACTTAGAATAGATTTTTTAGGTAATAGATTTAAAATAACTACTAAGTTTGAACATAGAGAGTATTATCAAAAATTACTTTTAAATCCAGAAACTAACACTTTGAGTCAAGCGGCATTAGAAACTTTAGCGATAATTGCTTATAATGAACCAGTAACAAGAGTGCAAGTTGATAATTTAAGAGGTGTTGGTAGTACCCAAATTATAAGAAAATTAGTTGCTAAGGGATTTATTAAGGAAGTAGGTCGTAGTGATTTACCAGGCAGGCCTATTCTTTATGAAACAACAAGTGAATTTTTAGATTATTTTGGTTTATCAACAATAGATGATTTACCAGATATGTCTAGTTATATTGAAAATAGTAGTCAAGAAAACGATGAAAATGTTGATTTATATACTTCTAAATATAAGGAGAACGAAGACGATGAAAATAATTTGTGATTATTGTGGACATAGATTTGAAAGTAGTAAAAATGATAGATGTCCAGGTTGTGGCGCTTCTATTGCTGGAAATAAAGAAATCCAAAGAGAAATGGAAAGAGAGTCATTAGAAAAGGATTTAGATTTAAAATCTAGAGAATTGTCAGTAAAAGCTGAAGAAATGGGAACTGAATTTGCAAATAGTATATTTAAAAGTTTTAAAAGAAGTCAAAAAATATCAGTTTTTATATTTTTTTTAGTATTTGTTGTTTTTGGATTTATAACTTTTTTAATTATTAATGGTAATAAAGATTTTATTGATATTAATTCAAATAAGAAAGTTGAAGCTATTTATCCTGACGTTGCTGTTACAAAAAAATATAAGTTTAGTGTTAGTAATTATAAAGATATCGACAATGCTTTTACAACATTGGAAAAAAAAGAAGGTTATAAAGTAGTAACTTTTCATTTAATGTTAGAAAATAATGGTGATAGCGAATATCATCCTAAGGATTCTGTTCAATGCATAGTTGATGGTGAATTAATGGAAAGATTTTTATCTGTTAATGATAAAATATTTAGTTATTTTGATGTTTTAAATAAGGGAATGAAAGTATCTGCAGATTATTCATTTTATGTACCCATAGATTCTAATAGTTGTGATATTGTTTATGAAAATGCAATTATTCATATTCTAAAATAAATTATTGATTATTTAATATTTTATGGTATAATTCATTTATACCTTGCTCGTATGGCGGAATTGGTAGACGCGGTAGACTCAAAATCTACTTCTAGCGATAGAGTTCCGGTTCAAGTCCGGATACGAGCACCATAATAGAAATAACTCGAGTTTATCGAGTTTTTTATTTTTGTAAATAATTGTAAACATAAAAGGGAATTTATTATATAAATTTTGTTTTTTTTTACATAAAAGTGTAAAATTGTGTAATTTTACTTTTTGATATTGTAAATTTATTGAAAGTTTATTATAATTAAATTGATATATGGTAGAGTGCTAGTAATAGCTTGTCGTGGTGAAGATATGAATAATAGTGTAGAAGTAAAAGCTAAAAAAATATATAAAAGAAAGATATTTATTAGGGTTGTTAAAATTGCTTTATTGCTATTATTAATCTTGATATCTATTTTATATTTATTTTTATATATTGTGTATGCCGGTGGTAGATTTACTGTTTCTTTAGATAAGAATATGTCTAATAGAAAAAATATATTTTTATCTGAAACAGGTGATAAGAAGACTAAGGTTAGAAAACTTTCGGCAGATACTATTGAATATATGGATAATATTTCAATAAAGTGGTTGCCAGATAATTTGGATACTGAATCTAATGGGGCACACAATGGTAATAATTATATAGCTTATACTTTTTATCTAGTAAATACGGGTAAAGAAACTGTTAATTACTGGTATGAAATTGATATAGATGATACGATTCGTAATGTTGATGAAGCTATACGAATTATGATTTATCGTAATGGAAAACAAGAAATTTATGCTAAGAAAAATAAACAGACCAAAAAAGCTGAACCTAATACAACAAAGTTTTATTCTGATGCAATTGCTGTTTTGGAGCAAAGAAAAAATTTCAAGCCTAATACTAAGGACAGATACACAGTTGTTGTTTGGATAGAAGGAGATGATCCTGAATGTCAAAACGATTTATTAGGTGGAGAAATAAAAATGCATATGGATTTCACGGAAGAACATGTAGTATGAGAATAGGAGTGATAGGATGACAAAAATGGATTCTAAAAAGAAGAAAAAAAGAAATAAACGATTGTTTTTGGCTATTTTGATGATATTATTTACTGGTGTAATATTAACTGCAAGTACTTTTGCATGGTTTACAGCAAATCAAACAGTTAAAATTGAACAAATTGATGTAACAGTTGCTACATCTGATGGTTTGCAAATTTCTGCAGATGCTTCTACTTGGAAACCGACATTAACTACAGCTGATATTACTGGTGCTAGTTGGTCTGGAGTTACTAATCAATTACCATCAGCTTCTCATAATATTGTTCCAGTTTCTACAGTAGGTACAATAAGCAATGGATTTATGCAAATGTGGAAAGGTGAAGTTAAGACTGGTGATGAAATAGGATTAGATACTGATGAGTATCGTTTGATTGCTGCACAATCAACTGAGTCTAACCGTACTGATGGTGGAGATTTTATTGCTTTTGATGTATTTTTCCAAGTTAATAGTGCAGGAACATTATATTTAACTTCTAATTCATCTGTTACTGGTGATTTAAAAGGTATTGAATATGCTACTCGTGTTGCTTTCTTAAATGAGGGTCATGTTGATGCTGGTAGCACTGCTGCAACAGCACAAGCTTTAACTGGTGCTTCAACTGCGATAATTTGGGAACCAAATTATGATGTACACACTTCTACTGGTGTTAGTAATGCACTAAATGTATATGGTGTTACAACTACTGAAACTGGTGGTAGTCAATTACCATATTATGGTGTTAAAGCTGCAATAAGTAATGCTAATGCACAAGCTTTAAATTCGAATAATTCAACTTATTTTTCTAGTGTTACTCCAACTTTTGCAACAACTGCTGATGGTGGTATCCCATCATCTGCTTACCAACAATTAATAAGTTTATCTGCAGGTATTACAAAAGTAAGAATTTATATGTGGGTTGAAGGACAAGATGTTGATTGTGAAAATAATGCATCTGGTGGTGCAATTTCATTAAACTTACAATTTAGTTTACTTGCTAATGGTTCATCTTCTTCATCATAATTTTAAATTGTTATATGGCCTTCGTTTGAAGGCCTTTTATTCTATTAAATTAAGGAGTGATATTATATGAATACTGAAGAACAATTAGTTAATGTTAATGATTTATCTAATACAGATTTAGAAATTTTATATGATGCGGTTTTAGAACATATTGAATTCCTTAAGAATAGTGTCTTGGAAGAAGAGGGGGAAGTTTCTAATGGCTAATACTATAATAAATCAAGAAATAGAAATTAATATTAAACATATTACTGAATTTCCTTTAGACTCTGAAACTGGCACTAAAGCTATGAAAGAAAAGTTTCATAAGGATGCTATAAAAAGTCGAAATGAATATGTAAATTTGCAATTGCAAAAGTTTCAAAATTATCAATTAGAAATATATAAGATGTTACAAAGTAGAGTAAATAGTTTAATACCTAGTGATAATAATGAGCAATATGAAAATGATAAAAAAATTCTTTCTCAATTAGAATCTTGTATTAAATTTAATAGTGATAATTTAGGCAATGATAATAAGTTAGGTTTTTGCAACTTAATTAGTAAGCTTAATGATGATGTGGAAATTTCTTTAGGTGAATTAAATTTAATATTAGGTGAATTTATAGATAAATTTTTATCAATGAATATTAATCTAACATCTACTGATTTTCAATATTCTATGTTTACTGAAAAATATATGAAGTCTTTTTTAGAAAATCGTTCAAGTGATAATTTTAATAGTGTTATGCAAAAAGTTTTTGATAGCATTTATTGGGAGTGCCCATCACTAATAAAACATTTAAAACTAAATTTGTGGTATTTATTAGAAAAATATAAAAAAGAAATAGCTGTTTTTACTAATAAAATAGCTAATGATTATCTTTCTTCTTTTAATTTAACTAAGGATATGTTATTAAAATCATATAAAGAAAAAAGAGAGAATATTGATAATAATATAGGTAGTGATGAGTTTCTTAATTTAAATAATTTTTTGGAAAAAAAGAAAAATGTATTAGATTATATTGAATCTTCTCCTACACGTTCAAAGAATTTTAATCAGTTTATTTTGAATAATGAATTTGCTAATTTTACAAATGAGGAACAAGAAAAATATTATTCTGTTATTTTTGAATTATCTGGAACACTAGATGTACTTAAGAATTATTATAGATATGAATTTATTGTTAAAGATTTACAAGAAAAATATGCAAAAAGAGTTGAAAATAAAGCATTATATGATAATAAATTAAAAGAAATAAAGACTGAAGAAAATAAAAGAATTAAGATTTATAAATCATATTTGAAAGCTAATGGAATTGGTTTCTTAGCAAAGGTTAATAATGATAAAATTAGTAGTTCAAAATTGCAAATGAATGAGCAAATTTTAAAACTATATGATTTATATAAAGAATTGCATGATTTGGAAATTGTTTATAATTTAAATAATGTTCGTGATGTTGCTAGTTTATATGATTTATTATTAGTAAGTTATAGTTCATATTATTATATGGAAAATAAATTTAAGGAACATTTTTCTGATAATGGAGAATATAATTTTTCTTTGGAATTAGAAAATTATTTTAAGTTTATTTATAATCCTTTTAATACTTTTATGTTAAAAATAAACGCTTTTAACAATTATGATATTACAGATGTTATAGCTGATAAATTTAGATTACTTAATTTAAATATTTCTAAGGAACAAATAGATAGTGATAATATAGATTTAGTCATTGATACTATTAATTATATTAAATTGATTAGGTATATTTCACTAGGTAAATTATCTCTTGAAGATATGGCATTTATTGTTAAATTTAAGGAATATGATGACATTACAAATAGTGAAAATAATTAAGTAAAAAAGGTTGATAAAAAAAGGCTTCAAGAGAAGCTTTTTTTCTTTTTTTACATAGTATTTTGATTTATTATATGTTATAATAGAAGATGAAAGAATAGATAGTGTGGTGGTTAGATTGTCTTACTTAAAGAAAACAATTAAATCAATTGCATATGTCTTTTTATTCCTATTGGTTAGTTTATGTATTTATACATTTATTACAATAGATGTTATAGGAAAGGACTATGTAAATGTTTTTGGCTACACTTATTTTGTTGTAAAAACGGGAAGTATGTCTGGTACTTTAGAAGTTAATGATGTAATTATTGTAAAAGTTACAAAAAAAGCAAAAATTGGTGATGTTATTACTTATATTAATGATAATAAAGAAATAATAACTCATAGATATATTAGAAAAGATGGAAATAAGATAATAGCTCAAGGTGATGTCAACAATGCTGAAGATGATCCAATAACTGAAGATAATTTAATTGGGGTTGTTTCTAATTCATTTTCTCCAATACTTATTTTAAAATTCATAATAGTATTTATAATTTTATTTATATTTTTGGCTTTAATTAATTTTGATACTATTATTAAAAAATTTGTTATAAAAGATAAAAAATATGTTATCAATGGTGATGATTTAGAAGAAATATCTGATTCTTCTGTAGAAGTCTTAGATGATAGTAGTGGTTATACTATTAATATTCCAATAGAAGAAATAGAAAAAGTTGGATTGATGGAAGAAAAAATAGAAGAAGTAGAAACTTTAGAGGAAATTGAAGTTTTAGACATTGATGATATTATTGATGTTTCTAATGATGATGTTATTAAAAATATAAGTAAGGAAGAAAAAGAATTACTTGAGCAAATATCAAATTTACTTAAAATGAAAAATAATTCTTTAAAAAATTCAAAAATTAATAAGGAATGGCTTGAAAAATATCAATATATTTATAAATTAGCTCAGATAATTTATCAAGGAGATACTATTGAGTTGAATGAAGTTATTACTCATCCAACTTTTAAGGAAATATATGATTATGATTTAGAAAAAACTGGTTTATATGAAAATCTACGTAATAAAATTTATGATATGCCAATATATGTATTTTTGAAAATTTTAGTATTTGCTATTTTATATAATGATTTAGAATTTTTTGATGGAGTATATAAAATATTGAAATATAAAATTCAAGTGGATAAGAATAATGATTTTAAAGAATTAAATAAAGATGATTCTTATGGTAGAAATGAATTAAAATTATTTATTACGTTTATGGAAAAAATTTCAAAGGAATTTGATAATAAACATGTTTTTGAATTAGAAAGAATAGAAAAATATGTAAAATTAAAGAACTATGTAAATAATTAATGGAAAGGATGTATTCATATGAGATGGAATAATAAAATTAAAAATAATTTTATATATAATATTTCATGTGCATTAATTATCTTTATTGCCTTTTTTAGTTCTATATGGTTTTTTAATAATAGAAATAGTTTTGGTAGTGGAATAGTTGGTAAATGGGATGGTGTTAGTGTTGCTACAAACTTTTCTAGTGGTAATGGTACTTTAGAAAATCCTTATATCATAAATTCCGGTGCTGAACTTATGTATTTTAAAAGTTTAATTGAAGGAAAAGACAGTGATAGTTTTAATACTAGCTATTATTCTTTAGGAAGTGACATTGATTTAGACAATAAAAGTTTTAATTCAATAGGTGTAGAGAATAAATTATTTAAGGGGACTTTTAATGGTAATGGTCATACTATTAATAATATTTTGATAGATAAAGGTAATGTTATTGATAATAAGATTTATTATGGATTTTTTTCAAAAGTAGAAGATGCAAATATTATAAATCTTAATTTTAACAATCTTAATATTATTGCAGAGACTAATAATAAATCTGTTGTTTTAGGAAGTTTGGTTGGAGAAGTTAATAATAATAATAATAGTAGTTCTATAAATAATATTTCAATAGTTAATAGTAATATTGATATAACTAATTTAGTTAGTAATGATAATATGATTGGCGGTATTAGTGGATTTGTTTCTAGTAATACTGAATTTTATAATATATATATAGATGTTGATATAAAAGGAAGCTATGAAGAAAATGTTGCTAAAATAGTGCATACTATGAATAGTGATTCTGATTATGTTATTTGTAAGTTTTCTGTTAATAATATATTAGAAAACACAACATCAAATTATGTTAGTATTAAAGGAAAATTAACTAATCAATTTATTTTGGATGAATCAAAATTTATTAATATTACTGATAATAATAATGAAGTGTTAGTCGATGATTTATTATTTAAATTAAATGATAATTTAAATACTTTATATTATTGGGATTATGATAATTCTTTAATAATTAAGATAGTTGAAAAGAAACCTTTACTTAAGGCTCCTTCAAAATCTTTTTCATTAGGTAGTTCTAATATTCCTTTACATGATAGTGGAGTATCTGGTAATACAGCTTATATTAATGACTTGGAATCAGATTATAATTATTATATGGGACTTAATTATACGGATTCTACTGATAAAGCTGCTATACCTACTGGTCAAAATCAAAATTTATATAATGATTCTAATTTGGCTAAGGTATATGTTAAGTACAGTGGAGCTAGTATTAATGATTCTAATGCTGTTGGGTATGTTAGTTTAAGTGAACAAATTAGTGATTTTATTTATTATAAATATTATCCTGTTAAAGACGGTTATATAACTTTTGAACTTATCGATAATCCTTATGGAGATAGACCTAATAATTTAGCTTTTAATGGTTGGGTTACTGATTATCAAGGAGCTTCGATTTATACAGATACAGATATTTATGTTAGATATATTAAAATTCCAGCACCTAGTGATTTGTCTCAACCTATTTCAATTAATATAAATGCAATATGGATAGAGGCAACAACTACTACTTTAGGTGATAATGGATCTTTTACTACTGCTATGAATGGTTTAAAGGATAAGGGTTTTTCAATAGTTATAAAAACACCTGTTTATGAAAATTTAAATATGACTAATTTTTATGTAACTGGTACTGTAGGTATGTTGACTCGTTATCCATCAGGTGCTCTTGATGCTAATGGAAAAAGTTTAAGTGGTAGATGTGGTTCACTTTTGTGTACATATTATACTAAATGTACAGATCCGAATTGGAATAGTAATACTACTTATTATAGATTAAATGGTACTATGCAAGTTTATACTAGGGGAATTGATCACTATATAGAAGATCCAGAGTTATTATCAGGGAGTAGTTCAGCTGGCTTTTATAGAAAAGTAACGGTTAATAGTGGAACGCCTTCAGCTGGTTACTATGATTCTAATGGTAATTATCTTACTGGTGGTAGTTGTGGTAGTTCTACTTGCACATATTATCAGTTAATAAATTATTACGATTCTAATGGTAATCAAGAAATAGCTCAAGTTACTAATGATTATTATTATATGGTTACTAGAGATACTAATATAATTGTTATGACTGGTAATAATAATGGCTATTTAGCAAATACTAAGCCTTTAACTTTAACTAGTATTAATAACGGTAATGATTATAGGAATTCAGCTACTTATACAATTAGTAATTCAAGTATAAGAGCTGGTAATGATTTATGTATTCAATATCTGAATATGACAACTTCAACTAATTTAGCTACAGGGGAAGCTACTATAACTACAAATGCTTTGTCTAATGAATATATATATGGTAATTGGAATAATCTAAAAATTGGTCGTGGTATTACTAATTCAACTGATAATAGAACAACTGCTATTGGAGTTATTTCTGGTAATTCGTCTGACACAGGTAGTAGTGGAAGTTTGACTAGGTATAGAACAATAGTAGAAAGTGGAAAATATAATTTATTATCTGGTACTACTACTGGTGTTGCTTTTGGACTTTTTTCTGATCCTACACCTGATTGTTATATAGATGGTGTTGCTGTATATGGTAATGATTTTGATAGAATAAGTGATAATAATGATAATTTAATAATTGCTTATTGCTCTTGTGGTAACTGGGGTGCTAATCTTTATTCTTCTAATGCTAATAAGGTTGCTTTATTAACTATAGTAAAAAGTGGTTCTTTTGGTACTAATAAATATGATTATACAACTGGTATTTATGTAGGTGGTAGAGCATCTGGATTACGATATGGAGATAACCATGCTGTTAGAAGTTCTATTATTGAAGGTGGTTGGATTTACAATTTAATAGGTGGACCGCTAGCAGCTGATGATCGTAAGGATGTAAATGACATTGTTATTAATATAAAAGGCGGAGAAGTTGATATGGTTACCGGTGGCGCTGGTAATTCTAAGACAACTGGAAACAGAATTATAAATATGACTGGTGGTACTGTAAATTATAGTATATTTGGTGGTTCAAATGGCTATCTAGGTTCAAATTCTGATGGTGTATTAGACGGAAGTACACTTATATATGTTGGTGGTAATGCTACTGTAGGTGGCCAATCTGATGAACTTTTTGGTGTTGAATCTGGTTCTATTTTCGGTGGCGGAAATGGTAATGCTAGTTACGATACAATAGGAACTGTAAGCAACAGTTACGTTATAATTGATGGTAGTGCTGATATAAAAAAGAATGTTTATGGCGCTGGAAATTATGGACCAGTAGGTCCTCAAAATTCTGGAACTACAAAGACTAATATTGATATTTTTGGTGGAACTATTGAAGGAAATGTTTATGGCGGTGGTAATCGAAATGGACTTGGATCAACTTCAGTTGTTGGAACTTTAAATATATCAATGACTGATGGAGAAGTTAAGGGATCTATTTTTGGAGGTTCTAGAACTAAGGGAACAATTTATGGTAATGTATCAGTTAATGCTGTTGGAGGAACCATTTATACTGACATTTATGGTGGTGGTGAAGGTGGTTATTCAAGTAATAATGATCCTGGTACATATGTAACTGGTAATACATTTGTTCATTTGGGACAAAATGGTGATTCTATTGATAAATTGACAGTTAAAGGGAATGTTTATGGTGGTAGTGCTTATGGTACAGTAAACGGTACTGCTAGAAATACAAGTACACACTCTACTTACTCAACGAAAGTAGTTGTTGATAATGGAACTGTTTTAGGCTCTGTTGTTGGTGGTGGTAAAGGATCTTCAACGTATACACCATATGTTTTAGGTGATGTTACTGTGACTGTAAATGGTGGTAGCATTGGGCGCGTTTATGGTGGTAATGATCAAGCTGGAAGTCCAAATGGTAATGATGAAGTGCATTTAAATGGTGGAACTATTGGTATGGTCTTTGGTGGAGGTCGTAGTACTGGACAAACTACTACTAATGTATATCTAGATGGAGCCACAGTTACTTCAAAAATTTTTGGTGGATCTGATAGTGCTGGTAATGTTACAACTTCAAATATTTTGGTTACTTCTGGGAATGCAGTTAATATATATGGAGGCAATAATGAAGGGGGAACTACTGCAACTGCAAATGTTACAGTTGTAGGTGGTACAATTACTGGTGATATTTATGGTGGAGGTAGTAGAGCTAATACTACTACTGCAACTGTTATTATTGGGTCAGATAATGCCACTATACCAGTTTCTGTTAATAATGTTTATGGTGGTGGTGAAAGTGCAAGCGTTACTACTACATCAATTACTATAAATAATGCAACTGGTGGTTCAATTTATGGTGGTTCTAATACATCTGGTAATGTTACAACATCAACAATTAATTTTAATGATGGTAATTTTAAAAATATATATGGTGGTAATAATCAAGGTGGTACAACATCTGATGTTGTTATTAATGTTAATAATGGTACTGTTGGTAGTGTTTTTGGTGGTGGAAATGCAGCGTCTACTGGAAAGACTATAGTAAATATCAACAATGGTAATATTGGAGATGTTTATGGTGGAGGAAACAGTGCTGGTGTTACTACGACAGCAGTAAATATTTATGGAGGAACTATTGATAATGTTTATGGTGGTTCCAACAGTTGGGGAAGTGTTCCTAATTCAGATATAAATATTGGTCGTGAAATAAATCATAATTCTTTAGAGACTTTTATAAACTATGATGCTGAGGTTGCTGGTAGTAAATCTAGTAACTATGCTACATATGTTCCAATTACAGTTAATGTAAAAAATAATGGAACTAGTACAGTTTCAAATTGGCAAGTTCAAGTTAATGTTCCAAATGATTCTGTTATATATTCAGGTTCAGGAATTTCTGTAAATAATGGTATTGTAACAATTAGTTCTAATTCGCTTGATGCAGGTGAAACATATTCTGTTGATTTTGCTATATTAACCAATACTTCATATCAAGATGTTAGTGTTTCTGGAAATGTTTCTAATCCTTCTGCATCAAGTAATCCAAATTCTAGTATTGTAATAGGCAATGTTTATGGTGGCAATAATCAAGGTGGTAATACTGGAAATACTAATATAGATATAAATTATGGAACTATAAATAATGTTTATGGTGGCGGAAATAATGCTACTACTCCTGGTAATTGTTATGTTGATATTGATGATGCGACTATAAATAATAATGTTTATGGTGGCGGTAATGATGGAGCTGTTGCTGGCAATACACAAGTTTTTATAACTAATAGTAAAGTTTTACAAAGTGCTTATGCTGGTGGTAATGGTTCAACAGCAACAGTTGCTGGTAACACTACTATTAATATTGATGGATATTCGGTTATTGGAACATCTTCATCTGTTGTTCCTCATAGTGGTTGTGTATTTGGTAGTGGGAATGCAGCTGCAACTGGAAATAATGGAAATGGTAATTCTTCTGTTTCAACTGTAAATATTGTTGGTGCTAAAGTGTATGGTAATGTTTATGGTGGTGCTAATACATCTATTGTTTATGGTAAAGCTTATACCAATATAGGAACTGAAGCCGTTAATAATAGTAATTTAATAGAAGGCGATGTAATTATTCTTGGTACTGTTTTTGGTGGTGGTGAAGCCAATGATACTGGTGATGAAATATTTGACTGGAGCTTCGAATCTGTAAAAAGTGGTATTTGGGTAAATATTGATGGTACTGATTATTTAGATAATAATCATAAGTTTATGTTAACTGGTTCAATATTTGGTAGTGGTGATGCTTCTGTATCAGCTGGTGCTTCAGAGGTTTATATAAAGAATTTGGGTACACCAGATAATCCTAGTAGAAATATATCAATTCAAAGAGCTGATGTTGCTACAATAGATTCTTCTTATATTGAACTTTCTGGTATTCGTGATAGAACTAATGAATATGTAACAAATATTAAATTTTCTTTTAGTAGAATTGATAAGTTGATAATTAAGAATGGTACAACATTATTATTAAAAGAAAATGCTAATTTACTTAAGGAATTATATTCTGGTGTTGATGTAAATAATAAATTAGTACCTGCTGTTGTTACTATTAATGAAGAAAATAAAACGGTTACTAAAAATGTTGATAATCGTATTTATATGATTCCGGGTCAAAACTTGAATATTACTATTAATGAAAATGCTACAGCGTATGGAAAAGTAACAGGTATGACATTCTTTGGTATGTATAATTCTTATAGTTCTGGTACTTTAAGTTATGGTCTTTATGGACGAGGCGTTAACTATGGTGATGAATTGGATTCAGGTAGCTTAATTTTAGGTAGTTCTTATGTAATCGGTTTACATAAAACTAATCATGATATTTATTCTGATGGTTTTTATACTAATTATTTAGAAGAAGATGAAACTGCAGTAACTGTTGATTATATTCATCCATCTCCTGAAGATGCTGCACATTATATTTGGAATATAGGTAGCGGTACTACAGTTTACAATATTTCACTTAATGCTTCTAAATATTCTTCTTTAGGTACTGCTGAAATTTCAATGTTAGATTTTGCTAAAGGTGATATAACTTTTAACGTAATTGGATTTAATAGTGAAGGTTTAGTAGAAGGAGTTTCTTTGGTTGATTCTAATTCTGTTCCAAGAATTGCATCAACTTTGGCTCAAGCAAATAGTACATTGGGATTATCAATGAAATCAGAAACTCGCGAATGGACTGATTATAATGTAACTAAGTTCTATAGTGCTGATGATAGTTGTAATGGTGATGTTGTTTATAAAACTGATAGTCAAACTGTTGCACCTTCGTTAATGTTTTATTTATATCATGCAAAAAACATTACACGTAGTGAAGATTTAGGAACAGTAGTTGTAACTATTCAAGCATTAATTCCAAAAAATGAAATTGAGTTTGAAATAAAATATATTACAGTTAATATAAATATTGTATCTAGTGATTTCCAATATGAAGAAGCTTATGATGCAAGTATTACTTATGATAAAAAATATGAAATGCCTTCAGCTACATCTGTAAATATAACTAATCAAAGTCAATTTACTACATATTTTTCATTATTCAGTAGTACTGAAAGTTTTGAAAAATTTTATGGTGAAGATAATGACTATTATCATGATATTACTTCTAGTTATGCTTTCCCTGTAGGAACTCAGATAACTATGATTGACTATGGTGCTGACGATACAAACCCTGAGTATTATTACTATACTGTAACGCAAGCTGACTATAATAATAAATCAGCCCAAGTTGCTAGTGGAAATCAAGCTGTTTATAGATTGAGTGATTTCATTAAAATGGATAGTAATAGTCCTAATAATAAATATTCTGATTCAGTTCAGGCTTATAAATATTATCATGAAGATCCTACAAGTGATTGGGTTATGGAAGAATTCTTATTTATTATTGATTTTAAAGAAACAACAACAACTGGAACACATGAAAATAATACAATTTTATTTGAACTTAGGGACTTTGATGATTTACCAATTATTTCAGTACTAGGTATTCGTCAATCACTAATGACATATAATTTATATGATTCTACTAATGTTGTTTTAAATGAAACTGTAACACCTGAATCTTCATATTTATATTATGATATTCCCGCAACAGTAAATTTAGAAACTTTAGTTGGATATGATCAAACTGATAATAAACAATCTATTATTAATACTAACTATGAATCTAATAGTATGGGACTTAATGTAACATTATTTGATTCTGTTGGTAATCAGGTAAGTTCTAACTTGTTGTATGGTACATCTATAAAGATTGATAATGTTCCATATTTTGCTGATAGTGATGGTGTATTTAGAATTAAGTTATCAGGTAAAGTTGCTAATTTGAATAAAAATCTGTATATTACAACAGATGAAAGTTTAAAACCTGTAGGTGATTACACATTTAGATTTACGTTATTTGCGTCTGCTGATGGTAGACATAATGGACATTTGCTTGAAGCACCTAGTTATGATTATGTATATACTTTAGTAGGTAGTGAGAACTTAATTAATGTGGAAACTGATGATAAGACTAAAGTTGTATTTGGTGATACTGGATTAAATGCTAATGGTGATAATTTTAATACTTATAGGATTAGTTATAATTCAGTATTAACTAGACCAAATGTAAGAATAGCTGTTTATAAGAGAAATATTGATACTTCATCAACTAATGCATATACTTTAGTAGATTTTAATGAATTATTTAGTAATACATTCCAGACTCCTACTAGTTATGGTTATAATGGTACATCTGATAGAATGCTACTTATTAATACTGGTAATTCTAGTGTTACTTTACAATTAAATGATTCTATAACCAGTGGTACTTATAGATTGGAATTTAGTTTGTATGATAATAATCAATTAATTGATAGTGATTACCAATATGTAATTGTAAAAAAAGCAGTTGTTGATGGTGATGAAGATACTGATAGTGGCACTTGAAATTGGTAATTATGTATGATAAAATTTAAGAAGGTGATCTTATGTTAAAGAGAATATTAAAGTGGTTGTGGGGAACATTAGAAATTTTAATTATTATATATGTAGTTTTTATTACTTCTTGCATTTTATGTAGAAATAGTAAAGGATTTACGCAGTTTGATAAGTATGTGTTAGTTACAATTAATGAAGAAAATCATCAATTTTTACCAGATTATAAAGAAGGTGATTTGGTAATTATTAAGAATCAACAGCATAATCTAGAAGTTGGAAATGTTATTTATTTTTATGTTACTTCTGGTGAAAAATATGTTGTTAGAAGTGGTGCAATAGTAGAAAAAGTAAATAATGATTATGATGCTGTATATACAATAGATGGGCTTGATTCTAAAGTTTCAGCAACTAGAGTTATTGGTAGAGAGGCATCAACATCTTCTAAAGTTGGTAGAATTTTAGAAGTGTTAGAAAGTCAATTTGGATTTTTATTCTTAGTTTTATTACCAATTTTATTAGTGTTCATTTATCAAATTTATCAATTAGTAGTTGTTGCTAAATATGATACTGTTGATGATGATGTTAGTGAAAAATCAACTGATGAAAAAGTACAAGATGACCATATAGCAGAAGTTAAATCTAACGATTTAGCTATAGAACAAAATGAGATTAAAGATGTTCAAGAAGAGATAAAAAAAGAGACGACAGATACATCTGATGATGTTGAATTGTTGTAAAGAGATTTTTATCTCTTTTTTTATTTTTTGCCTTCTTTGTTTGCATAAATATGATATAATTGATAATAGGAGTAGAAGACTATGATGAAGAAAAAAATAATTAAGTCAGTATTTATAACTATATTAGTTTTGTGTTGTGGTTTTTATTTATATTCTAGAGGTACTTATACCTCATACGAATCTGAAGTTAGTGGAGGAATAAATCCTTCTATTGCTAAATGGAATATTAATGTAAATGGAAAAAAAATAACAACTACAGATGTGAGTACTATCGATATATCTGATATTACATGGACTACTAATCATGTTACTGATAATAAGGCTGCTCCTGGATCAATTGGTACTATTCAAATAATTATTGATCCTCTTGATACTGATGTTGCAATTAAATATAGTTTGGAAATTGTTGATAAATCTATTGATGAGGATAAATTATTGAGAGTAACTGGTATTAGAGATGAAAATGCTAATTTAATAAAAACTGGTGTTAATACATATACAGGAGTTATTACTCTTGATAGTAATCAAGCTAAAACTATTTATTTAGATATTGAATGGAGCGATGATCGAGAAATAGATTATTCTAGTGATGAGTTAGATAATAATTCTAATTTCTTGATAGTTAATTTTGTTGCTAATCAATATAAAGGAGAAACAATTGTTCCTTATGCTGGGTAGGTGATAGGATGCTTAAGAAGATAAAAGTGAAACTAAAAAAAGTAAAAAATGTTAAATTTTATGAAGAAAAAAAGCGCTTTCTTCTTTTTTCACTTTTATTATTAACTTCTTTAATGACAGTACTTTGCTTAGTTGGGTCTACTTATTCATCATATGAATCAAAGGCTAGATTAACGTCTGATATAGATAGAGCTATTTATTTAATTGATGTTTCAGAAATGGAATTTAATATTGATCCTGAAAAAATAGTTCCAAGTGATGAGCCATATATTTATAGATTTAGTGTTTCAAATTTTAATGAGACGCAAGAAAATGAACTAGATATTGAATATAGTTTGACAATTACAACCACAACTAATTTACCATTAACTTTTGAGTTATATAAAGATCAGAATTATGGAGATAATGGGATTACTAATATTTTTTCTAATTCTAATTTAAAGCAAGATATTGATGGTGCGTGGTATAGAGTATATGAGACTAATCAAAAATATACGATGCCTTATGGTAGTAGGGTAACACATGTATATACTTTAGTTGTAAATTTTCCTAGTAGTTATGCTAATAGCGATGTTTATGCAGGCTGCGTTGAAAATATAGAAGTTGCAATTAAATCAAATCAGATTGTGTGAGGTGAATTATGCAATTTATTAGAAATCATCGAAAAGCTAGTATTATAGTGATGGTTGCATTATCGATTTTTTTAATTTTTGGAGTGACATATGCAAAGTATTTCTATAATATTGTTCATAATTATATTTTAGAGACTAGAAACTTTTATTTTAATAGTAGTTCTTTATCTATTAATGGCAGATCTTTTAATATTAACAATTGGGATGGAGCAAATGCTTATACGTTAACGGTAGATGTTAATAGCAAAAAGAATGAGGAGAAAAGTACTAATAGTGATATTGAGTATTCTATTGAATTAAGCTGTCCTAATACTGTTTCGTGTGTTTCAAATAAAAATTCAGGGACTATATATCAAAGTAGTAAAATGGATAGTTTTCAAGTAACTGTTAGTCCAAAAAATAATCATCATTTTTATGCTGGTGATGAAGTTAAAATAGTAGTAAAGGCTGTGTCTAGCTATCCATATCGAAAGATTATTTATGCTACTTATGTATTGAGTGTTGAAAAGAGTAATTTTACTTATAATATTGAAGATAACCCGAATGATTTATTTATGATTTTGAATTTAACTAACGAAATTGCTTATTATCAGGCTGAAATGTCGTTTGGAAAATATTCTTCAGGCGATAAGATAACTGCAGATGATTATTTTAATTTAAATGCTGCAAGTAAAGAAAAATGTTTTTCAGCTAAAGTAACTTTAACATTTGATCCTAATGAGGTATTACTTGATATGACTTCTAGTTCATATTTACATAGGGTTAGTGGTAGTGAGCATACTGTAAGTATTGGTGGATATGATTATGTTAATAGTTACACATTTAAATTAGATGCTACAGCTAATGAAAAAATAATATTTTATAAAGTAAATAGAACAGAAAATTATACATATCCTATTGTTAATAATAATTCTATTGTAGGGGTTTCTGTTGTTTTAGCAGAGTAAATTTGTTATAATTTTACTAGGATTTAGAAAAGGGTGAAGGCGTGTGAGTGACAATTTAATGGATGTTTATATGAGCTATAAAGTTTCTCGTTTGCAAAAGTATGCACAAACAATTATGCACTCATACGATGACTTTCTTAGTTCTTGTTTATATGTTTATTTTGAAACTTATATTAATTGTTATTATTATTGTATTTTTGATACTTCTAATGTTATGGAATGCACGGATAATGTAATAAAAGAAGAATTAGAAGGTAGAAGATTAGAATTATTAGCTGATTTAGCTAATTATGAACTTGTTGATAGTAATGAAGAGTATGCTTTAAAAAAATTATTTATAAATAATAGTATTAACGTTGTCTTATTTGTAATTGGTATTGATAGATTACGCTATAGTGATAGAGATGATGTTACTTATAAAGTTAATTCTTTACTTGAATATTGTCCAAGTATTAAAGCTGCCTTAGGTACTACAGTTAATAGATTAATTAGTCTTATTAAGGAAACATATTCAGTTACTAATAGTTTTTTTAAAAAAGTTAATAGTTATTATTTTTTAGAATATGGTTTCTTTAAAAATATTGGTAACTATGCTGTTGTTAAATTGGATTATAAGATTAAAAATTTAGATGATAATTATAAAAAATCATTGGTTGAAAGAGTATATAGAAATGATAAATTACTAAAAGAAAAAACAGAATTGTTAATAAAACATTTTATAAAACAATTTATATCAGAAAAATATAATAATAAATTAGCATATGATAAATATTTTATAGAGTTAAAAGATGAACTAACTAAAGAAGATTTAAAAGAATTATTAGATATGCTTAATAATCAATTGTTAAAGAAATATATAGTTATAGTTATTACTAGTAATACTTATAAATCAAATCAAGCTTTATTTAATAAATATAAATTTAGTATGGCTTGTAATCAAGATTTTTCTCATATTAATGATGTTAAAGATAAACTAGGTAATATAGATATGAGTAATGTTTATGATTATATTATAGTTTCTAATTATAAGGCAAATGATTATAATGATTTTATGAAATATACAAAAGTAAATTTAACAGATATATTATTTAATGAGGAGGTGTAATTGTGGATACATTTATTAGATTTTTATTTGAATTTATGTCAGTATTCTTTGATGGTATCATAATGATATTAAAAGGTATCGTTTTTGGATTTATTCAACTATTTAATGTTCCAGAATATGCCTTCATTATACAAGCTTATAAAAATGATTTTAAAGTCGGCGAATGGATATTAGTAATATTAGCAATAATTATTTTAGTAATTATGTTAGGATTAATAGTTTTACTTGTGTGGTTTTTGATAAGAAAATATATTAAGTTTAGGAAAACTTTAGTTGAACAGGAATCAATGTTAGAAGAGATTGGTGCATTAAATAAGCAAGTAGCAACGTTAGTTCAAGAAAAAGAACAAATATTAGCTATGAAAGTTTCACAAATTGGTTTAAAACCTGGTGAAGCAGAAGTGCTTTCTATAGAAGATGGTGAGGCACCTAAGGAAGATAATCTTGAAGAAGTTGATGATAGCAATATTAGATTTTCTAAGTTACATGCTATTGATTTAGAATATAAAGATTATAAAGTTCAAGTATATAATAACAATTTTACGTTAGAAGAGTTGGTAGAATTATTTAGAAATTTTGCTGCTTCAAAGTTAAGACTTTATTATACTTCAAATATGATTAGATTATTTATATCTGCGTTGTCTGCTACTAAGTTAGTTATTTTACAAGGTATTTCTGGTACAGGTAAAACTTCACTTGCTTATGCTTGGGGAAAATTTATTAGAAAAGATGCAATAATTGCTTCTGTTCAACCATCTTGGAGAGATAGAACTGAACTTTTTGGTTATTTCAATGAATTTACTAAAAAGTTTAATGAGACAGAAGTCTTAAAGAAAATGTATGAAGCAGGATATAATGATGATGTTTACGTAACCGTGTTAGATGAAATGAATATCGCTCGTGTTGAGTACTATTTTGCTGAAATGTTATCTATTCTTGAAATGCCAACTCGAGAAGAATGGATAATTGAACTTGTACCTAGTGTTTGGGATACAGATCCTAAGAAATTAATTGGTGGTAAATTACAAATACCAGGAAACATGTGGTATATCGGTACAATCAATAACGATGATTCAACTTTTGCTGTTACTGATAAAGTATATGACCGTGCTATGCCAATAGATATTAATGATAAAGGTCAAGTTTTTGAACCTATTGATACTGATTCAATGAATATTAATAGTTCTTATTTGGAAGGATTATTTGCACAAGCAAAGCAAAGACATCCTTTAACTGATGAAATGTCTAAAAAAATTGATGATATGGATGATTATGTTATTAAACATTTCCGTATAGCTTTTGGTAACCGTATTGTTAAACAAATGAAAGATTTTGTCGCAACATTTGTTGAATGTGGTGGTAGAGAAGTTGATGGTGTTGATTATTATATAGCTCGAAAGATTTTACGTAAATTTGAACAGTTAAACTTAGCTTATATTCGTGATGAATTAGATGGCTTTATTGAGTATCTTGATAAGTCATTTGGTAAAGAAAATTTTAAGGAATGTAAGGAATACTTATTAAGATTAAAGAAAATGGTATAGGAGGTAGAATATGTCAGATGGTTCAGAAGAAATAAATGTTAATGATTTAAGAAATGATTCTTTTATGAATCATCTTAATTCTACATTAAAAGTAAAAAGAAATTATGAATTTCATGAATATGATTATGAATGGTTAGATATAATTGAGGATTGTATACCATATATAGATAATATCCTTCGTAACCCAAAGAGATTTATCGTTAATGAAGAAGAAATTGTTAAGGTTGAGTTATCAAAAAAAATTACTGTTGAAAGTGTTATTCATTTAACACAACATACTAATTTTATTCAAGATTATAATGAAAAAACTGGAGATGTAAAACCTAGTAAAGTTTTAAATATTAATAAGGAAGAAAGTTTAGATACTTATGAAAATAGATTTATATTTACTCTTATTAATAATCTTAGAAACTTTTTTGAACAAAGAGTAAGTAGTACTGGTGCTTGTTCTTATTATGTAGATAAGAAAGATCTTGTTTATTCTGGTAATACAAAAGTTGGAAATGATGATATTAATTTTAGTTTAGTTTTTAATTCTATTGATAAAAATGAGAAAAAAGCTGATACTGGCAAAGCTAATATGAGTTTTGATGATAGAATTAAAAAAATTAAGACACAATTAGATGGTTTTTCTGCTAGTGAATTAATGGTTACTTTGAATAGACTTCATGTTGCTCCAGTAAGATCACCTATTAGAAAGACAAATGTTATTTTGAAAAACCCTAACTTTAGGAAAGCTGAGGAATTGTGGAATTATATTCAATCATATATTAATAAGGATAAGAATGATAAAGATGTAAAAGATTATTTTGATACAGCTTATTTAAAAAGTGAATATGATCAAGCTATTTTAATGACTTATATAGCTAATAGGGCTTTAACAGATAATATTGAAGAAGTATCAGAAACTAGAATGTTATCTGAAGTTGTTGATAGATTAATTTCTAATTTATTGGATTCTGATGATAATTTAACTGAAGATGAATTAAAAGATATTTTCATTAAACAGATAAAAGCAGTTAAGAAAAGTAATAATGAAAAATCAAGAGTTATTATGAAAACATTTAAAGATAGAATGGTAACTGATAACAAAAGAATTGATGAAGCTTTTTCTTTACTTAAAGGGGAGATATAATGAAGAAATTGAAGGGACTTTTGGAAAATAAAGTATTTAAAATTTTTTATAATATTATAAAAATATTTATTGTTGGATTACTTATTCTATATTTGTCTTTTATTATTATTCAGAATTTGACTCATAATTCTAGTATTATGGGTTATAAAGTATTTACTGTTGCTACGGGAAGTATGATACCTGTTTATAATGTTAATGATGTAATAATTGTTAAAGATATTAAAGCGGATAAAGTAAAAGTTGGAGATGATTTAGCTTATATAGGTAGAGATCCATCTAATGAAGGATTAATAATTACCCATAGGCTTGTTAGTATTGAAGTATTGGATGATGGTAATACTTATTATCAGATGAAAGGTGTCAACAATGAAGTGGGTGATCCACTTATTGTTGGTGATCAGATAATTGGAAAAGTACAAAGAAAAATTTATTCTATAGGTTTTATTAATCATGTAATAAAAAATATGTATGGATTCTTTTTCTTAGTATTTTGTCCTTTAGTGTTAGTTATTTTTTTGGAAATTGCTGATACTATAATTGATATGAAAGTGGAGAAAAATGAATTAGTTCTTCATAGCGATAAAGAAAATAGTAGTGAAAATATATCAGTTGATGATACAATAAAAGAAGAAACTAAAAAAGTGGGGGAAGTTGTTGAAACAGTAGGTGAATCAGATGAAGAAGTTATCTAGACAAAAAACTAAAAAAGTTTATGATGCTTTGCAGAAAAATAGAAAAGGTATAAAACGTCGTAGTATGCTTTTTGCTATTTTTGTATTAGGTGTTAATGCTTATGCGTGGTTTATATTTATTACTAAGGCTGATGTTCAGGTAGATTCTAATGTAGTTGCTTGGGATGTTAGTTTCTTAGAAGATAATGTTGAAGTAAAAGAAACTGTTGTTCAAACTGTTGACTTGTATCCGGGGATGCCAACTTATAGTAAGACATTTAGTATTGCTAATCATAGTGAATTACCGGGGGTGCTTAGTTATAATGTTGATTCCGTTAAATTGATGGGAGTTGAAGAATTACCAAGTGAATATATTAATACACCAGAAGCTATTAATTACTTACATAATAAGTATCCATTTTATGTAACTTTTGTTAGTGATGCTACTGAAATTGCTGTTAATGAAACCATTAATTTTACAATAAAAATAGATTGGCCTTATGAAGCTACTGATACTGGTGCAAAACAGTATTATCAAGCAACTCCACAATATATTTATGATGATGAATTTAAATATTATACTAGTTCAGGTGGTGGATATACACCAGTTAATATAACTGAAGCAGCATTTAATAATGCTAAGTCTAGTTACTATTTAGAAAAAGATGACGCTGATAGTTTTTGGGGTATGAATTGTGATAAATATAAAACAGCTAATAGTAAACCTTGTTTTAGTTTTCATTTAATTATGACTGTAAACCAGAAAAAATAAAAAGAACTAATTTTAGTTCTTTTTTTGACTGAATCTTATTGTAACATTAATTAATGCTTTACTTTTATCATTAATTGCTACACTAGTATCATCTGTATTATTCATATTATTATCATCTTCATCATACCATTCAAAATATACACGTACGATGTTATTATTAGTATTTCTAGTAATGTCATTACTAATTGGTGATGCTTCGGAGAATGGAATTATTGTTGTATTTGTGCTAGAAGGATTAACAATGTATCCCGTTAATTTTAAATCACTAATACTTGATTCTTCTGGCAAGCTAGAGGTTAGTGAATATGTAAAGTCTACGTCTACGTTTGTTGCATCAATATTAATATCATAATATCCAACTGAACCTGGTGCTATGACTGATTCATTTGTATATTGATTACCTTCAAAAGTAGGTATTATGTTAGCTGCAAGTTTGCTTTTATTAGAAATGTCCTCATTATTTACTACTATATTCCATTTTGCTATATTTACTTTTACTTCAGCATTTGCTTGTTTTCTATATTTAGCTAATGATGCTTGAAATAGATAAGCAAAAGATATAACTACTATTATAATAAAAGATATGATAAACTTGAAATCTTTCTTAGTTTCTTTTTTCATATTATCACCAATTTAATTTTATCATAATAAAGATAATTGTCAAATTCTTAAAATGTGTTAATATATTAATAGGTGATTTATATGTCTTTGGAAGATCAATTTAAATTATTAGTTGGTGGATATTATGGCGTTTCATATTTAGATGAGTATGATTTAAAAGTTTATATATTAAAAGATATTGAAAACTATATTAGAAATTTTATTGATGTTAATCCTATAAAAAATTATGATTATAAGAGTGAAGTTAATAGATTTGAAAAGGAGTTATCAAAAAAGACAAAACTTCAAGATGCTCTATTAGTTTTACATAAAATAGATGGACCAATAGAAGTAGTTTTATTATTAAAGAAAAAGTTAAAGGAATTAGAAGAATTAGAAAGAAAAAGTTAGGGAGTATTTATTTTCAAATTATATAAATTATGATATATTTTAATTATAAGGATGTGGGGTAAATGAAGAGAAAGTTAACATATTTTTTTATCATTTTTTGTTTAACATTATGCTGTACGGGATGCATTGGTGATATTACTAGAGGTATAAGACATGCTGGTTTTAGTTTGTCACCTTCAGAGTTTAAGTGTGATGCTTTTGTATCAAAAAAATTAGAAGAAGCTAGTAATAATGAAAAAATTTGGTATTTTGATTCTGGAAGAGCTATAACTTCAGCTGGTCAAATATATGAACTTTCATTGGGACAAATATTTTCTAATGAGCAGAATTGCATGCTTGCTGATTTTTCCGGTAAGGCAGTTGCTGTAATGGATAATAAAATTTTTAAAAGTAGTGATAATAAATTGAGATATTTATATTCTGATGGTAATACTTTAGCTTATTCTGAAGTTACTGCTAATAATAATTTATTTGGAGTTTATAAATTATTATTTAATTTGGATGGTGTAAAAAAAATTACTACATATGATGAAAATTCAGGTATTTATTATGTGTTAAAAGATGATGGTAATATTTATAAGGTTGTTATTAATAAAGGAGATAATAAAAGTGCTGTATCTTTAGTTAGTCAAGAAGTAGCTTATAGTTCTAGTACATATGGAAAAATAATAGATTTTAGTTATACTGCTTCGATTGCTACTAACTATATTAGATCAGAAGAAAAAATTTATAGAATGAAAATAACAAATTATGAAAATTGTAGTCAATATGCAAATGTTGAATGCACTTATGAAATGTATGAAGATACTCCTTTAATGGAATATAAAGATTATATATTGGCTTTTAATGGTAGTATGTTAGTTACGAATTATGGTAAAGAATTTACTGCAACTTATAATTAGAGGTGATTAGATGTTATTAGCAAAATGGGATGATTATGAAATTATTGATGCTTCGCAAGGGCAAAAATTAGAAAGATGGGGTAAATATTATTTACTTCGTCCTGATCCACAAATTGTTTGGGATAATGGTGATTTACTAGAAAAGTATCATTCAAAAATTGATGCTGCATATTATAGAAGCAATAAAGGTGGAGGTCATTGGGAAAATTTAAAAAATATTCCTAGTGATTGGCAAATAGGTTATAAAAATTTAACATTCAATATTAAGCAAATGGGATTTAAACACACAGGATTATTTCCAGAACAAGCTGTTAATTGGGATTTTATGATAGATAAGATAAAGTCTTCTGGTAGAAAAATAAAAGTTCTTAATTTGTTTGCTTATACTGGTGGTGCTAGTGTAGCATGTTTAAGTGCTGGAGCTAGTGTAACTCATGTTGATGCTTCAAGAGGAATGGTTGATTGGTGTAAAGAAAATGTAAAATCAAGTGGATATGAAAATGCTGAGATACGTTATTTGGTAGATGATGTCATTAAATTTGTTCAACGTGAAATAAGAAGAGGTAATAAGTATGATGCTATTATAATGGATCCTCCTAGCTATGGAAGAGGTGCTAATGGTGAAGTTTGGGATATTGAAAAGAATCTTAACTATTTAGTTCAGATTTGTACGGAAATTCTTAGTGATAATCCATTATTCTTTTTAATTAATTCATATACGACTGGACTTTCTTCTATGGTTCTTTCTAATTTGTTGAAGTTAACGGTTAATAAGAAATGTGAAGGTAAAATTACTTGTGGAGAAGTTGGACTTCCTATTAAAAATGGTGATTTAGTTTTACCTTGTGGTATTTATGGAAGATGGGAAAAAGATGACTAAATTAAATGTTTTATATGAAGATAATCATATTATTGTTGTTGAAAAACCAATAAATATTTTAAGCCAGGGTGACGCTACTGGTGATAAAGATTTATTAACTATGGTTAAAGAATATGTAAAAGTTAAGTATAATAAACCAGGAAATGTTTACATAGGATTAATTCATAGATTGGATAGACCAGTAGGAGGCATAATGGTATTTGCTAGATCATCAAAAGCAGCAGCTAGGCTTAATAAACAACAATTGGAGCATAAAATAGTAAAAAAATATTTAGCTGTAGTTAATGGAGTTATGGAACATAAATGTGGAAAATTAGTAGATAAATTAGAAAAAAAATCAAATGGTGATACTATTGTTTCAAAAAATGGTAAAGATTCAGTTTTAAACTATGAGGTTTTAGGTGTAAACAAAGTGACAAATCATAGTTTGGTTTCTATTGAACTTGAGACTGGTAGACACCATCAAATAAGAGTTCAATTTTCTTCTAGAGGACATTTTCTTTGTGGTGATCAAAGATATGGTAAATATGATAAAACTCAATTAGCTTTATATGCATATAAATTATCATTTATTCATCCTGTATCTAAAGAAATTATGAATTTTGAATTGATGCCTCCTAAAGTTGGTTATTGGACAGAATTTACAATGTAAATAAATGTACATAAAATAAAAAGTTTGCAAATGCATTCTTTTTTTGTTATCATAATAATAGAATATATAAAATATGAGAATAAAGGGAGTTAGATATTATGAATTTTGATTTAGCATGGTTTTTATCATTGCCAGGATTACTTATTTCTTGTGGTGTTTTATTATTAATTATAGCTTTAATATTATTTATAGTTACACAATCAAGAAGCAAAAAGGAAAAAAATGGTGTTTCAGAAGCTGCTCCAACAGCTCCAGCAGTTGAATCTCCAGCTCCAGTAGACTCTTCAGTTCCACCTGTTGCTTCTACAGAGCCAGCAGCAGCACCTACTGCTCCAGTAGAGCCAGTAGTTCCACCTGTTGCTCCAGTAGAGCCAGTAGTTGAACCTGTTGCTCCAGTTGAACCAGTAGCTCCAACTGTTGCTCCAGTTGAACCAGTAGTTGAGCCTGTTGCTCCAGTTGAACCAGTAGTTGAGCCTGTTGCTCCAGTTGAACCAGTAGCTCCAACTGTTGCTCCAGTTGAACCAGTAGTTGAACCTGTTGCTCCAGTTGAACCAGTAGCTCCAACTATTGCTCCAGTTGAACCAGTAGTTGAGCCTGTTGCTCCAGTTGAACCAGTAGCTCCAACTGTTGCTCCAGTTGAACCAGTAGTTGAACCTGTTGCTCCAGTTGAACCAGTAGTTGAACCTGTTGCTCCAGTTGAACCAGTAGTTGAACCTATTGCTCCAGTAGAGCCAGTAGCTCCAACTGATGCTCCAGTTGAACCAGTAGTTGAACCTATTGCTCCAGTTGAGCCAGTAGTTGAACCTGTTACTCCAGTTGAGCCAGTGGCTCCAACTGTTGCTCCAGTTGAACCAGTAGCAGCACCTGTTGCTCCTGCAGAGCCACAACCAGTAATTTACGGCGGAGCTAATCCGACTGTTACAGATTTAAATTTAGATCAAAATCAAAATCATCAAATTTATGGTGGCGCTAATCCTTTGGAAAATACACAATCAGTACCTATTGTTCAAACACCACAACCAGTTGTTCAACAGTCTACTGATAATGTTAATCAAGTAAGTGATACAATTTAATTTATGAAAACTACAATTGTTTTGTAGTTTTTTTTTGAATATATGATACAATAAATATGGGTGAATAATATTGAAAAAGGTATCTATTTTAGCTTTACATTTAGGATATGGGGGAATTGAAAAATCAATAGTTGCACTAGCTAATATTTTATGTGAAAAATATAAAGTTGAAATTGCTTGTACATATAAGCTTTATGATAATTCTGTTTTTCCACTTGATAGTAGAGTAAAAGTAAAATATTTAACTAGTGTTCAACCAAATAAGGAAGAATTTAAGAAAAGTTTGAAACAAAAGAAAATACTTAAAGCGTTTAGAGAAGGAATAAAGAGTATTAAAATTTTAAAATTAAGACGTAATACAATGATTAATTATATTAAAAGCACTAATTCAAATGTTATTATTTCAACAAGAGATATATTTAATTCATGGGTTGGTTATTATGCAAAAACTAGTGCTTTAAAAATAGGGTGGGAGCATAATCATTATCATGATAATTATCGATATGCTAGAAATGTAACTAGATCAGCATATTATTTAGATTATTTTGTATTAGTTTCTGAATCATTAAAAGAATATTATTCTAAGACATTAACTAGATCTAATTGTAAGTGTATTTATATTCCTAATGTTATAGAAAAGTTACCTAAAAGATTATCTGAATTAGATAATAAAAGATTGATTTCTGTTGGAAGATTATCTCCTGAAAAGGGATATTTAGATTTATTAAAAATATATACAATTATTCATAATAGTCATCCTGATTGGACTTTAGATATAATTGGCGATGGTGCAGAAAAAGAAAAATTAGAAAAGTATGTTAAAAATCATAATTTGGATGGTAAGGTTATTTTTCACGGATTTCAAAGTAAAGATTATATAGATGAAAAATTAAATGATGCATCTATTTACTTAATGACATCTTATACTGAATCTTTTGGTATAGTTTTACTTGAGGCTATGTCTCATGGTTTACCATGTATAGCTTTTGATTCAGCTGAAGGAGCTCGTGAATTAATATATAGTGGTGAAAACGGTTATTTAATTAAAAATAGAAGTTTTGTGGCAATGATTAAAAAGATTGAAGACTTAATGAATGATAAAAATGTAAGAATAAAAATAGGCAAAGCTGGTAGAAAAAGTGTAAAGAAATATACTAGTGATGTAGTTGCTGAACAATGGTTTTCATTAATAGAAAGAAAGTGATTATATGAGTAGAAAAGTTATGTTCATTTCTTCAACAGGTGGACATCTTAATGAAATGTTACAATTAAAAGATTTATTTGAAAAATATGACTATTATATTGTTACTGAAAAAACTAAATCAAATTTAAATTTAAAACAAAAATATAAGAATAGGGTTTCATTTTTAGTTTTTGGAAGCAAAGATCATTGGTTAGTTTATCCATTTAAATTAATTTATAACTGTTTTAAAAGTTTATTTATTTATTTTAAAGTTCATCCAGATTATATAATTACAACTGGTGCCCATACATCTGGACCAATGTGTTGTATAGGAAAAATTTTTGGTAGTAAAATAATTTTTATAGAAACTTTTGCTAATATGACTACAAAGACAATTACAGGTAAATTAGTTTATCGTTTTGCAGATAAGTTTATTATTCAGTGGGAAAGTATGTATAAATTATATCCTAATGCCACTTATGGGGGGTGGATCTATTAATGATTTTAGTTACATTAGGAACACAAGATAAAAGTTTTGAAAGATTATTGAGACAGATAGATAAAGAAATAGAGAACGGACATATAAAAGAAAAAGTAGTAGTTCAAGCTGGGTATACTAAATATGAATCTAAAAATATGGAAATTTTTGATTTGATATCAGCTGATGAATTAGATGATTTGGTTGATAAAGCGAGTATTATAATTACTCATGGTGGCGTTGGTTCGATATTATCAGCAATAAAAAAAGGAAAAATTGTTATTGCAGCGGCTAGACTTGCTAAATATAAAGAACATACAAATGATCATCAAAAGCAAATTATTAACGAATTTTCTGAAAAAGGCTATATTTTAGAATTAAAAGATTTTGATAAATTAGGAAAGTTATTAGAAAAAGCTAAAACATTTAAACCTAAAAAATTTGTTAGTAATACTAAAAATATGGTTGATTTAATTGAAAATTATATTGAAGAAGAAAATAATGTTTCTTGGTATAATAAGATTAGGGAAATAATTTGGTATGGTTTCTTTGGCGTATTAACTACACTTGTTAATATAGTTAGCTTTTATTTATTAGATAAATGTGGTATTAATATTTATCTTTCTAATACGATAGCATGGATATTATCAGTTTTATTTGCTTTTTTTACAAATAAATTATTTGTTTTTGAATCAAAGTCTTTTGAATTTTCTGTATTTATTAAGGAAATGCTATCATTCTTCTTCTTTAGACTATTATCTTTTGGTATTGATATGGGTGGTATGGCTTTGTGTTTAGAAGTTTTGAGAATGAAAAAAATGATTTCAAAAATTATTGTTAATATCATTGTAATAATTGTAAATTATGTATTTAGTAAATTATTTATATTTAAAAAAGATAAAAAAGTGTAATTGTATTTTTCCACTTTTTTATTTTTTCTTATAATATGTGTTAAAAAAGATTGAAAATTATGTTATTATATTAATAGTTAATATAAATTATAGGGAGGTAGATAGTGTGATAGCTAGTATAATTACTTATAATGAAAAATTAGTTACAGGTATTGGAATATTAGTGCTTAGTATAATTTATTCTATGTTTTTAATATTTGTATTTAGTCGTAAGAAGTATGTAAAATCTTTGGAAATTAAATTTTTTTCAAATATAATAATGTTTAATTTTATTGGATTAATGTTAAATCTACTTTGTATAATTTATTGTGTTAAATTAGGACCAGTTAATATTATTACTAATATAGTATATAGACTCTATAATTTATATAATGTTATATTTTGTATTTTATTTTTATATTATTTATATATTGTTTCAGTTGGTGAACAATTATATCTTGAAAAATCTAAAAAGTTGCGAAATATTTTATATTATTTATTAGGTGCCTTAGCAATTTTAGCTTTTGTTTTACCGATGGAAGTTAATTCAGGGTATGGAATGTATGCTACTGGATTATTATGTAATGTGTTTTATGTATTTATTGCAATTATTGCAATATTATCAAGTATTTTAATGATATCTTCAATAAGCAATAAAAAAACTGATTTTAAGCATTTTTTTGGATTTATTGCTATGCTAGTTGGCTGTATTATGGCGGCATTAATTCAGAACAATGATCATGTATTACCTTTAGTTAGTGTTGTAGAATGTTTTTTACTTTTGATTATATATTTTACAATTGAGAATCCAGATAAACAAATAATAGTTGATCTAGAACAAGCAAAGAGTGAAGCAGAAAAAGCAAATAAAGAAAAATCTGACTTTTTATCTAGCATGTCACATGAAATAAGAACACCTCTTAATGCTATAGTTTGTTTTAGTCAGGATATTCAGGATAGACCTGATGAAATATCAAAAGAGGTTAAAAATGATGTTGATTATATAGTTGAAGCTTCTAATACTTTGGTTGAACTTGTTGGTAATATTTTAGATATAAATAAAATTGAATCATCAGAACTTGAAATAGTAGTTGCACCATATGATTATAAAAAGGAAATTAATTCGCTTGCTAGAATTAATGCTGTTAGAATAGGTGAAAAACCAATTAGATTTAATGTTTTGATGGATGAAAATATTCCTAATGAATTAATTGGAGATATTTCTCATATAAGAGAAATTGTTAATAATATATTATCTAATGCTATAAAGTATACTGAATCAGGTACAATAGAATTAAAATCAACAGTTGAATTTAAAGGTGATAATAAATGTATTCTTAAAATAGTTTGCCAAGATACAGGTAGAGGAATTTCAAAAGAAAATCAAGAAAAGATGTTTACAAAATATGAAAAATTTGTAGAAAATAGTGAAGAAGAAATGGATGGTTCTGGTTTAGGTTTGACAATTACTAAAAATTTGGTTGAAATGATGGATGGAGAAATTATTGTAGATAGTGAAGTTGGAAGAGGAACAACTTTTACAGTAAATATCCCTCAAGAAATCAAGACAAAAGAAAATATTGTTGAAACTACAATTTCAGCTGATTTAAATGAAAATGAAGAAAAAGAAAGTCCTGAAACTGAAGCAATTGATGAATTAGAACAAATGTTGATGGAAGAACGTCGCATGAAAGAAAAATTAAAAGACGCAGAATTACACGAATCAGTAAAATTTGAACAACCTGAAAAGCCTATTGAAAGCGCAGATATTGAAAAAGTTGAAGAATCTAAGGAAGAAAATGATTCAACTAATTTTGAAAATTCAGCAGTTGAAGTAAAAACTCCAGATGTTGAATCTACTAAGTCTTTAGAAAATATTGAAGAACATGAAGATCAAAATGATAAAGAAAATAATGAAAATTTTAAATCTCCAAAATCTTTGGAAAAGGTTGATGAACAAGAAAATCAAAGTGATATAGAAAAAAGTGATAAGCCTGAAGATAAAATAAATAAATCCGAAAAGAATATTAATGATAGTTCTGAAAAAGATTTTTCAAATATGAAAGTTTTAGTAGTTGATGATAACAAACTAAATATAAAAGTTGCTGAAAGAACTTTAACAAATTTAGGTATGACTGTTACTGGTTATGATAGTGGTAAAACTTGTTTAGAAAAAATCCAGAATGGCGAAGAATATGATTTAATATTGATGGATATTATGATGCCAGATATGGGTGGCGAAGAAACTTTACAAAAATTAAAGGAATTAAGTTACTTTAAGACCCCAGTAATTGCTTTTACAGCTGATGTAGTTGCTGGAGCAAAGGAAAAGTATTTAAGTCAAGGTTTTTGTTATTATTTACCGAAACCTTTTACGAAGGAACAAATACAAGAAGCGCTTAATGTATCTATCGTGTGAAAAAAGTTAAATTTATTTAACTTTTTTTATTTTTAATAAATATTTATGTTATAATTATAATAGGTGATAGTATGACATTTAGTATAGGTATATTGACACTTAGTATTCTTTATGCATTATTTTTGAATATAATTTTTAGCACTAAAGAAAAAATGGATACACCTGAAGAAAAAGCATTTTTAAGATTGATTATTGCTAACTTAATATCATTATTTTTTGAATTAGGAACAATTTTAGGAATGATATTTTTATCAGTTGATTCTTTAATAACTAATATAGTGTATAGAGTCTTTTTATCTTCTATTGTAGTTTTTGATGTCTTATTTTTGGATTATAATTATACTATCGCTGTTGGATATGATTATTATAATGAACATAGAAAAAGAATACATTTTAATATATATGCCTCAGCAATAATAGCATTTTTATTAGCTCTTTTATGTCCTTCAGAATTACAATTTACTGAAGGTGGATTATATTCTACTGGTTTAGGTGTAGATATATTATATTTATTGTCATTTGCAGTTTCTGGATTAATGTTTTTAATAATATGTTCATCTGTAAGAAAGAAAAAAACAAAATTTAAAGATTATCCAGCTTGGTTTGTTATTACTATTGGTTTGGTAATTTCAGTTGTTATACAATCTATTGATCATAGATGGAATTTAATTACAGTAATGGAAACAGTTTCTTTATTAGTTATGTATTTTACAATTGAAAACCCTGATATAAAAACAATTGAAAAATTAAATATGGCTAAAAACGAAGCAGAAAAAGCTAGTAAGGCTAAGACCGATTTTTTATCTAGTATGTCTCATGAATTACGAACACCTCTTAATGCTATTGTTGGATTTAGTAATGATATTAAGGCTAGAAAAAATGAAGTTTCAGAAGAAGTTTCTGCAGATGTTGATTATGTTGTTGAGGCTTCAAATAGACTGTTAGAGATTGTTGGTAATATTTTAGATATAAATAAAATAGAATCATCTAATATTGAAGTTTCTGAATCTATTTACAATTTAAGAGAAGAATTAAAGCCTTTAATAGATACATATAAAACAAAAACATCTAATAAGCCAATTGAATTTAGTGTTGATTTTGATAAATATTTTCCTGATTGGTTAATTGGAGATATTAGTATTATAAAAGAAATTGTTAGTAATCTTTTATCTAATGCTATTAAATATACTGATGAAGGTAAGGTATATTTAAAAATGGTTTTTTCAAAAGAAGATGATAATAAAGGTATATTATTTATATCTTGTGAAGATACAGGTAAGGGTATTTCTGAAGAAAATCAAACAAAATTATTTTCAAAATTTGAAAGACTTGATACTGTTATTAATTCTAATATAGAGGGTACTGGATTAGGTCTTGCGATTACAAAAAGTTTAGTAGACATTATGGATGGTACTATTACTGTTGATAGTATTGAAGGAGAAGGTACAACATTTATTGTAAAAATACCTCAAAAAATAGTAAAAGCAGAGGATCTTAATAATAATAAAGAATTATTTAATAAGTCTATATTAGTGGTTGATGATAATGAATTAAATGTAAAAGTTGCCGAAATGACATTAGTAAAATTGGGATTAAATGTTTCTAGCTGTAATAATGTTTCAGATTGTATAAATAAAATTAAAAGTGGTGAAAAATTTGATGTTATTTTACTAGATGAAATGATTGAAGATATGGATGGATCACTAGTTTTACAAAGACTAAAAGAAATAGATGGATTTAATATACCGGTTATAGCATTTATAGCTGATACAGTAGTTGATAATGGTCAGAAATATTTAGATCAAGGCTTTTGTTCATCTGTTCCAAAGCCATTTACAGAAAATCAAATTAGGGATGCTATTTCTAAGATAAAATAATTATATAAGCAACTTGTTTTAAGTTGCTTTTTTATTAGCATTATATATACAAAATGCTAAAAATTTGATATATTTAATAGTAGGTGGTAATATGAAAAATAGAATAACTAAAATTTTTGTTTTTGTTGGAATTTTTATGATTATTGGTGGATTTTTATCACAGTTTATTATAAATTTAAAAAATGATAGAAAAGCAACTTTAGCTCAAATGGATGATGTTAAGGGTATTTATAAAAAATTTAGTGATGACATAGATTATTTTAATGATGTAAGAAATGATTTATATTTGAATGTTTTTGATAATACATATTATGCAACTATGATTGATACAGATTTTTCTGTAAAAGAGACATTTACTGATTATGAAAAAACAGTTGATTCTATTTCTGAATTGGCGGAAAAATTAAAAAAAGTTTGTAATGGAGTTTATTATCCAGAAGCTTCTGTAAATAATAAATGCAAAAGTTTTAGTAATGTTTATGAACAAATTGTTAATGCTTTTGTATCTGATGTTAATTTATATAATGATAATATTACTAACTTTAATACATATCAAAAAGAAAATGGAAATATTGATATGTTAACTTTTTATAAAACAACTAAAAAGTTTATAGATTATGATAAAGATAAAAAATATGATGGTAAGGAATAATAATATATGGCAGTAAGTTTTAGACGAATTAAAAGAAGAATGAAGAAAAAGTTTATTATTATAGCTAGTATTTTCGCTGTAGGTGCTGGTTCTTTTGCTTTTTTATTTTATGGCCCTTGGGATGGATTTAGAAATTTCTGGATTACTAGTGCAATGACAACAATGAGTCATCAATACTTAGCTAAGTGGTTTTATAGTGATAGTACTATTCAAAAGGTTTTAGCTAATAATATTGTAGAAGAAGTTGATGAAGAAACTGATTTGAATGCTATAAAATTAAAGAAATATGTAGGTAAAACTATATATAAAAATGAATATGAGAAAGAAATATTAACTAAAGATAAAGGAAATGATTTATATAAGGTTATTAATATATCAGGAAATTCTTATCAAGGCTTTTTAGTTGCTTTATATGATCCATCAAGAATTTCAATTGCAACTACGCAATATCTTGGTAAAAAGGGTGAATCAATTTTATCTGTTTCAAAAAGAGAAAATGCATTAATTGCAATGAATGCTGGTGGATTTTATGATCCTGATTGGAATTCAAATGGTGCTATTCCTCATGGGACAGTTATTCAAAATGGTAAAATAGTAAGTGATTTTGTTGATGCTGGTATGAGTGGTGGGTTTATTTGTTTTACAAACGAAGATAAACTTTTACTTGGAAAAATGACTAAGGAAGAGGCTATTAATAAGGGGTGTCGTGATGCTATTGAATTTGGACCTTTTTTAATAGTAAATGGTAAAAGTTCATTTATTAAAGGTAATGGAGGTTGGGGTGTTGCTCCTAGAACTGCTATTGGTCAAAGAAAAGATGGTATTGTACTTATGTTAGTTATCAATGGTAGAATTACATCTAGCATAGGAGCTGATATGGTTGATTTAACAGAGATTATGGAAAACTATGGTGCTTATAATGCAGCAAACTTAGATGGAGGTTCTTCATCTGAATTAGTTATTAATAATACTATTATTAATACTCCTGTTGCTGGTGGTGCTAATGGATTAAGAGATATGTCTACTTTTTGGGTAGTTAAATAATTTAGTATTTTATATTTGATTTCTTAAATAAAATCAATTAAAATATTAGTAGTAGGTGATAATATGTTATTATTAGGTGATATTGCAGTATGTAGCGATCCAGCTATATCTAATTTAGTTTTATCTATTAAGAAATTTTTAAATGCACTTCAATTGATAGGGCCAATATTAGGAATTGCGTCATTAGCAGTTCATTTATCGAGACTTATGGTATCTCCAGATGATAAGAAGTTAAAAAATGTTATAAAAAATTGGGTAATAGCTATATTTTTCTTGTTTTTACTACCAACTGTTTTGAATGGTTTTATGAAATTATTTGATAATTCATTTGAATTAGCATCTTGTTGGAGTAGTGTTGAAACATCAAATATTTCTAATCCACATACTAATTATTATGATTATGATTACGGTGTCGATGGCTCTAATAGAACTAAAAAATATATTATCGGAGATCCTGATACTGGTAGTGATCCAGTATTTCCTGGTCCTGATGATGATGACAATAATAATAGTAATAGTAATAATAATACTGCTTCTTCGCAAACTAGTAGTTCAACTAGTACTGCAAGTTTAATTTTTATAGGTGATTCTAGGACTGTTGGTATGCATTCTGCTGTAAATGGTACAGATGTTTGGAGTGCAAAGGAGAGTATGGGATACAACTGAATGACATCAACAGGTGTACCTGCTGTTGAATCTAGGATTACTAGAAATTCAGCTGTTATTATATTAATGGGTGTTAATGATTTATATAATGTTAATAATTATTATAATTATGTAAATAATAAAGCATCTATTTGGGGGTCTAATGGTGCATCTACTTATTTTGTATCTGTTAATCCTACAGATCGTTCTTATGATCATTTAAATAGTTCAATAAATGAATTCAATAGTAAATTACGTAGAAATTTAAGTAGTCAAGTTAAATATATTGATACAAATTCATACTTAATTAATAGTGGTTATACTACAGTTGATGGGCTTCATTATGATAGTACTACTTATAATAAAATTTATAATTATATAAAGTCATGTTTATAGTATAAAACTGACTTTTTTTTTTAATTTAATTGTTATATAATAATAATTAGTGGAGGATGATAAAATGAAAAAAATAATGGATGGTAATGAAGCTTGCAGCTATGTGTCTTATAATTTTACAGAAGTAGCAGGTATTTATCCAATAACTCCAGCTTCACCTATGGCTGAACTTACTGATAAGTGGAGCAGTGAAGGTAAATTAAATTATTTTGGTAGTCCAGTTAAAGTAGTTGAAATGGAATCAGAAGCAGGTGCTGCTGGTATGGTTCATGGGTCTTTGGAAGCTGGATGTTTAACAACTACATATACAGCTAGTCAAGGGTTATTATTAATGATACCAAATATGTATAAAATAGCAGGTGAATTATTACCTTGTGTAATTAATGTTGCGGCTAGATCTTTAGCGACACATGCTTTATCAATTTTTGGTGATCATCAAGATATTTATGCGGCTAGATCTACAGGTTTTGCAATGCTTGCATCATCATCAGTTCAACAAGTAATGGATTTAACAGGTGTTGCTCATTTAACCGCAATAAAGGGTAGAGTTCCATTTATTAATTTTTTTGATGGATTTAGAACTAGCCATGAATTACAAAAAGTTGAAGTTATTGATACTGATAAATTAAAAAAATTAGTAGATGAAAAAGCATTAAAAGATTTTAGAAAAAGATCATTAAATTTAGACAAGCCAATGATTAAAGGAACGGCTCAAAATGAGGATATTTATTTTCAAGAAGTAGAAGTTCGTAATAATTATTATAATAAAATTCCTGATATAGTTAATAATTATATGAGTGAAATAAATAAAATTACTGGCAGTGATTATCAACCATTTAATTATTATGGTTCAAAGACCGCTAATAAGGTAATAGTTGCTATGGGTTCTGTTTGTGAGACTATTAAAGAAACTATTGATTATTTAGTGAATGAAAAAAATGAAAATGTAGGTTTGATAGAAGTTCATTTATATAGACCATTTAGTACTAAGTATTTCTTAAAAGTTTTACCTAAGTCTGTTAAGAAAATAGCTGTTTTAGATAGAACAAAAGAGCATGGCGCTAATGGTGAACCATTATATTTAGACGTTGTTGAAACTATAAAAAGAATGGATGCAAAAGTTAGTGTTTATGGTGGTAGATATGGATTATCTAGTAAAAATACAACACCAGCTATGATAAAAGGTCTATTTGATTTAATGGATACTAAAAATATTCATAATAATTTTACTTTAGGTATAGAGGATGACATTACTAAATTATCAGTTCCTTATGATAAGAACTTTAAAATACCAACTAGTAATATAGAATTTTTAATATATGGTTTTGGTAGTGACGGAATGGTTGGAGCTTCTAAGGATATAATGAAAATCACTGGTACATATACAAATGCCTATGTACAAGGATATTTTCAGTATGATTCTAAGAAATCTGGAGGCGTAACTATATCTAATTTAAGATTTGGTAAAAAGCCAATTAAATCTACATATTATGTTGAAAAAGCATCTTTGATTGTATGTACAAAAGATTCTTATTTGAAAAGATTAAAAATGTTAGAAAAAATAAAACCTAAAGGTACATTTGTTTTAAATACTAATAAAACTCCTGATGAAGTTTTGAGTATGATGAGTAATCATGATAAAAAAATATTACAACAACGTAATATTAAAATGTTTATCATAAATGCTGATAAGACTGCTGAAGATAGTGGACTTCGTGGTAAAATTAGTTCTATCATGGAAACATTAATATTTAAGCTAGGAAAGATTATAGATTTTGATTTTGCTATAGGAAAAATAAAGGAAAATTTAGCTGTTAAATTCGCTAATAAAGGTGGAGACTTAATTACTAAGAATGTTAAAGCTATAGAGGGGAGTTTAGAAAACCTTATTCCAGTAAAAGTTCCTAATGTTGATTATGAAGAGGAATATAATTCTAAAAGAAGCTTATTTGGAGTAATAGACAGCTTAGAAGGTGATAGCTTACCTGTTAGTAGTTTTGTAAAAATGCCAGATGGTAGTTTTGAAGTTGGTACATCTAAATTTGATAAAAGAGATTCTTCTGACATTGCTCCTTGTTATAATTCTGAAAATTGTATTTCTTGTAATTTATGTTCATTAGTTTGCCCACATGCTGTAATTAGACCATTTTTATTAGATGAAAATGAACAATTAGATGCACCTGATTCAGTATCAAGAAATTTAATTCCTGCCAATATAAAAGATAAAGATTATAAATTTACTGTTGGTGTTAGTTTGCCAGATTGTATGGGATGTAGTTTATGTAGTGATATTTGTCCAGGTAAAAAAGGTGCTAAAGCTTTAGTTATGAAAGCAAAAGAAGAACTTTATAAAGATAAAAAAGTTGAAGAATATGAATATCTATTTAATGAAGTAAGTGAGAAAAAGGATGTAATGCCTACTAATACGGTTAAAGGAAGTCAATTTAAGAAACCTAGATTAGAATTTCCTGGTTCATGTTCTGGTTGTGGTGAGACTCCTTATTTGAAGCTTTTAACACAATTATTTGGGGATAAAATGATGGTTGCTAATGCTACAGGATGTTCATCTATTTATGGGGCATCAACTCCTTCTATGCCATATTCAATTCCTTGGGCTAATTCTCTATTTGAAGATAATGCTGAATTTGGTTTTGGTATGAAAATTGCTGATGTTACTATGAAAAATAGAATTGTTTCGCTAATTAATGCTAATATTAAGCAAGTTAAAAAGAGTGAATTAGAAATATATAAAGCTTATGCTAATGATATAAATGATGAAACAGCTAAAGCTTTATTAGAGATAATTGATAATACAAAAATAGAAGATTTATTGCCATTAAAACAATTTATTGCTCCTAGATCTATTTGGATGATAGGTGGCGATGGTTGGGCTTATGATATTGGATATAATGGAATTGATCATGTTTTAGCAAATAAAGAAAATATTAATATTTTAGTTTTAGATACTGAAGTTTATTCAAATACAGGTGGACAAGCTTCTAAATCAACTAGAGTTGGTGCTGTTGCTAAATTTGCATCAGATGGTAAAAAAACTGCTAAAAAGGATTTAGCAAAAATGGCTCTTACATATCCACATGTTTATGTTGGTACTATTTCATTAGGTGCTAATCCAAACCAAGCAATTAAAGTATTAAAAGAAGCTGAAAGTTATAATGGTCCATCAATTGTTATTGCTTATGCTCCTTGTATTGCCCAAGGTATAATTAAAGGAATGAAAAATAGTATTAATGAAGAAAAAATGGCTACAGAGTCTGGATATTTCCCATTATTCCATTATAATCCAGATACAGAAGAATTTAAGATGGATAGTAAAGCTGATTTTTCAAAGTATGAAGAATTTATATTAGGTGAAGATCGATATAAGTCTTTACAAAAATTAAATAAAGAAGCTAAAAAATTACTTTCAATTAATAAGGAAAATGCCGAAAATAGATATAATTATTATGTATCTTTAGAAGAGCAAACAGAAGATTAAATGTCTTCAGTTTGTTTTTTTCTTGCAAAATTATTCAAAATGTGTTATAATAGGCACACTTCGAAATAAATGGGGGATAATTATGAAAAAATTAGAAGAAAATAATAGAATACTTGAATTATTAGATGAAATTAATAGTGATACTTCAAAGGCTGTTGAATTTTTAGATTTTGATTTTAAAGATATTTTTGATGTAGCAATAAAAAATAGACGTTTTGATGAATTATTAAAGCTTGTTAAACCTTTAGAAGTTAATGGTAAAAAGATTATTGCTTTTGATGCTTTCAATGAAAACATGGAAGGCTTATTAAGAGATATGGATGTTAATGATGAAAAATCTACTATTACTGAAAAGGAAAGAAAGAATTTAATTTTTCAAATGTTTAATATTAGTTATGATGAAATGAATGATATGAAAATTAGTGATATTCATGCTAGAAAGTATGAACAAACAGCATTACCTATTTTTTCATCAACTGATGTTTTAAGATATGTTGAATTTCCGTTAGTTCGTTCTGCTATGGAATTTGCATTTTTAAATATTCCAACTGTAGATAATGATGTAGAGGGAGTTTTTGAAGATGATTATGTATCTAATGGTAATGCGCGATTAGTAATAGATTATTCTGCTTTATCTGATGATAATAAGGAAGTTGCAGATGAATTAATTGAAAAAGGTTGTGCAGATAGATATGATGATAATATAAGTTCATATGTATCATTATGCGTTCCTTGTTCAAGTGATGATAAAGTTTCTGAAGTTAGTGATAGAATGATGAAATTGACAAATGGATTTACTTTGCAAAAGATAGATTCAAGATATAAAGTTTCTCCATTTATTGAATCTTATCAATATATTAAAAATAGGTAGTTTTACTACTTATTTTTTTACACAGAAAAAGAGATGTCGGCAAACATCTCTCTTTATGTTTTTATCTAAGAAGCGGCACCCCCTGAAGAGACCGCTTCCAAAAAGAATAAAAAGGGGTTGGCTAGTGTGATACTAGCGACCAATTCGCCTAATTCCGAATTGGTAGTTCCTATACTAACCGAAAGTTAAGTATTTGTCAACAGAAAATCAAAAAAAAATTAAAAAATTTTATTATTTTTTTTCTAGTAAAATTAATTTAATTATGCTATAATATGCGAGAAGGAAGTGGTATTAGTGGCTGAGTTAAAAGATGTAAAAGGAATAGGACCTAAATCTCTTTCTTTATTAAATAAAATTAATATTAATACTATAGAAGATTTGGTTACACATTATCCTTTTCGCTATGAAATACTTGAAAGAAATAATTTATCTGAAGTAGAAGATGGCGGGAAGATTATTATAGATGGTAAAATAGAAAGTGTTCCCATACTTATGCGTTTTAAGGCTGGTCTTAATAAAATGAACTTTAGATTAGTTACTACTTCAGGTGTAGTTGGTGTTTCTATTTTTAACAGGGCTTTTTTAAAATCACAATTGACTGTAGGGACAGGTATAACAGTTATTGGTAAATTAGATAAATCAAAAAATGTTATAACTGCATCGGATATTAAAATGGGTGTTTTAATGAATAAAGCGCGTATTGAACCTGTTTATCATTGTACAAGTGGTTTGACTAGTAAGAATTTATCTACATATATAAATATGGCGTTACTTATGCATGGTAGAGAAGTGCTTGATTATGTTCCATCACAATATTTAGAAAAGTATAATTTTTCTAATAAGAAAACTTCACTAAATTTAATACATAATCCTTCAACATTGGATAAATTAGAAGAAGCAAAAAATAGATTAAAGTATGAAGAATTGTTTGCTTTTATGTTTAAAATTAATTATTTAAAGTTACAGAATAAAAAGAAAAATAATGGATTAACACGTGTAATAGATAGAAATAAGATAGATAAATTTATTTCTAAATTACCATATAAATTAACTAATGATCAGCTAAAAGCTATTGATGAAATTATTAGTGATTTAGAATCAAATAATAGAATGAATCGACTATTACAAGGGGATGTTGGTAGTGGGAAAACAGTTGTTTCTTTTATAGGAATGCTTGCTAATCATTTTAGTGGTTATCAAAGTGCCTTAATGGCTCCTACAGAAATACTTGCAACACAACATTATAATAATTTAAAAGCATTTTTAGGTGATACTGATATTAATGTTGAATTATTAACTGGTTCAACTCTAAAAAAAGATAAGATGCGTATTTATGCAGGATTAAAGGATGGATCAATATCTATGGTAGTTGGTACTCATGCTTTGATTCAAGATGAAGTAGAATATAATAATTTAGGATTAGTTATAACTGATGAGCAACATCGTTTTGGTGTTCATCAAAGAGCAAATTTACAAAATAAAGGTGTAAGACCAGATGTACTTTATATGAGTGCTACTCCTATACCTAGAACTTATGCATTAACAATATTTGGTGATATGGATGTTACAAATATTAAAGAAAGACCTAAAGGTCGTCAAAAAATAGATACATATGTAAAACGTAATAGTGAAATAAAAGACGTTTTATCTATGATGTATGATGAATTAAAAAATAAACATCAAGTTTATGTTATTGCTCCATTAATAGAAGATAATGATGGTGATAATGATTTGGCTTCTGTATGTAATTTGAAGGATCAAATGAAATTGGCTTTTGGTGATCACTATAAAATAGATATAGTACATGGAAAAATGGCTAATGGTGCTAAAGATGCTATTATGGAACAATTTAAAAATAATGAAGTCCAAATTCTTATTTCTACAACTGTAGTAGAAGTTGGTGTTGATGTTCCTAATGCTACTACTATGGTTATATTTGATGCTGATAGATTTGGTTTATCTACTCTTCATCAATTAAGAGGTAGAGTTGGTCGAGGTACTTCTAAATCACAATGTATATTGATTAGTGATAGTGATGCTGAGAGACTTAAAATAATGGAAAAAATTGATGATGGATTTGTTATTAGTGAAGAAGATTTTAAATTAAGAGGACATGGTGATTTATTTGGAACTAAACAAAGTGGTGATATGGTATTTAAAATAGCTAATGTTAGACTTGATTATAATATTTTACTTCAAGCAAAAAAAGATTCAAAAGAGTATCTATTAGATAAAGAGACTGATAGTGATGAATTAAAGAAATTGTTAATTTCGTCAATTACTGAGGGATAAAAGTAGAATTAATTTTGATTCTATTTTTTTTATGTTAAAATGTATATAGGTGATTATATATGTTAAATCATAATATGCATAATTTAGCTAGTACTATTTTAAAGAGTTTTGGTATAGATACTGATACTAAAACTATAAGACAAATATATCAATGTCTAAAAGAAGAAGACTATACTAATATTATCGTATTACATATAAATGGTTTTTCAAAAGAAGATATATTGGATACTTTATCACCTGATTGTTATTTATATCAAAATTTATTAATGGAGATTGGTAATAGTAATAATAATAGAAATGATTTTTTAAGTTTTAATTTATTAGATAAAATAAATAGTGTAGATAATAAATATGCATATGGTGTTTTTCCTGATGGTATTTTACCTTATAAAAATAGAGAAGAAGCTTATAATAGAATAGTTTCATTAAGTAAGAGTAATGTTACTAAATTAATATATAGTTATATTGATGTAAGTGATGAATCTAATAATTTAATAAAAAGTATAGATAATGAAGTACAAGAATTGGTTAATAATGTTTCAAATGCTTTAGTTATTGTAACTATAGAAAAAAATGGTTTTGATAATTTATTATTATGTGTTGTAAAGAAAAAAAAGCCTAGTGATTATATTAGAAAAATTGAAAGTGGCGATTTTGCTTTTTATAGAGAGATGATGATGAAGATTCAAAAATATAGAGGAAAAATACGTCCTGATATTTTTAATAGGGGTGCTGTTTTTTCATTAAATCAGTTTAAGAATTTATGTTTTTCTGGAAATGATTATATTGGTTTATCTTATGTTAGTAATGGTGAAGTTTTAGGAATGATAATTGCGGAAAGATATTCTTATGGAAATGATTATTATTTTAGTAGTACTAGTATATTGAGAATATTATCAATATATGTTAAGGAAGGATTTAGAAGAAATAAAATAGGAACTAAGTTGATAAACGAAATGAATAATCAAGCAAAAAAATGTCATGTAAAAAGAGTAGAAATTTTGTGTTATAGTGTAGAGGAAGATTATAGCAATTTTATAAAAAGTTTTAATATGAATACAGTTAGTACAATTTATGAGTTTGATGTAAAATAAAATTATTTTATCTATAGCAATTGACATTTTTGTTTTTATCATTTATTATTAAGATGCGTGATGTATGTCACGCCGATATCTCTCACGATTATGTGTGAGAGTATATTCAACCGAACCCCCTGAAGCTAGGTCGAGAGACCTAGCACTTTTTGTTTTATAAGAGTTTTATAAGTTTTCTAGGCATATTTTAAATGATTTGTTGTTTTATAAACTCTTTTTGTGTTATAATAAATACACAATTTACATTATCAAGAGCAAGGGAGAGAATTGGCTCAATGATCTTGCACCAACCTATTAAGTTAGGTGGTAAAACCAACAAAGTTATACTTTGAATGATAAATACGAATTAACCTTATACATTCGTATAAGGTTTTCTTTTCTTGATAGTGTCTATTGGGAAAGGAGAAAATATGGAAAATTATATGAGTTATGGAAAGGGTACTATAGGTATTAGAGATGATGAATTATATAAGAATTGGAATTCAGATTTTATTAAGTATCTAAATGAAAAGGGATTTAGTAACTGGGGATGCAAAGGATATTTTTGTGGAAATATATTATTTGTTAATCTAAACAGTAAAAGATATGCTTTTAGTTGGCCAGGAGTTAAATTTACTGAACCACTAGCATATAAATATATATCTATAGAAGATTTTAAAAAAATATATGATATTTTTGAAAAATATGATTAATAAAGCATATATATATAATTTATTCAAGGTGCATTACGCTTATATTGTATAAGGGTATTATGATATGAAAGAATCAATTATAAAGATATATAGTATCTTGTTTTGATAATTTAGATAAGACTTTATTAAAATAGCAGCTATGCTGCTTTTTTTATTTAAATTTAAATTCTACCGAAAGTAGAGTGATAACTAAGAAAAAGTAATTATTTTATTGTATAATGTAATTGTGAGGAGGGTTTAGATGAAAAATATTGATTTTGGAAATTATTTATATAAACTTAGAAAAGAAAATAATTTAACTCAAAGATTTGTTGCATATCAGCTAAATGTAAGTGATAAAGCTGTTAGTAAATGGGAAATGGGAAAATCTATTCCAAATTTAGAAAAATTAAAATTACTAGCAGCACTATATAATGTTTCTTTAGAAGAATTGATAGATGCTCAAGAAGAAAAGCGTGAATGTAAAATTAATAAAATTGTTTTAACTGGTGGCCCTTGTGCAGGTAAAACTACGGCATTAAATTGGATTAATAATTATTTTTCAAAAAGAGGATATACTATATTGTTTGTTCCTGAGACTGCGACTGAATTAATATCTAATGGCGTAACTCCATGGTCTTGTGAAACAAATTATGATTATCAGCTATTTCAAATAAGATTACAAAAAATGAAAGAAGAAATATTTGATTCTGCTTCTAAAAAAATGAAGAATAATAAAATATTAATTATATGTGATAGAGGTATTTTAGATAATAAAGCTTACATGAAGGAAGCTGAATTTAAAAAAATTTTAAAGGAACTTGGAACTAATGAAGTAAAAGAGAGGGATTCTTATGATGCTGTTTTTCATCTTGTAACAGCTGCTAAGGGAAAAGAAGATGCCTATACTCTTTCTAATAATTTAGCTAGAATTGAAAGTATAGATGAGGCAAGAGAATTAGATGATAAAATTATTTCAGCATGGACTGGACACCCTCGTTTTAGAATTATAGATAATGATACTGAATTTGAACAGAAATTAGAAAAATTATTATTTGAAATTACATCATTTTTAGGGGAAGATGTTCCTTATGAAATTGAAAGAAAATTTTTAATATATTATCCGGATATAAAACAATTGGAAAGTATGCCAAATTGCACTAAGGTAGACATTGCACAAACATATTTAAAAAGTGATGATGATGTAGAAAGACGAATTAGAGCAAGAGGAATTGATGGTGATTATTTATATTACTTAACTGAAAAGAAGAAAGTATCGGATTTAAAAAGAATTGAGACAGAAAGAAAACTTACACAGGATGATTACTTAAAATTATTAATGGAATCTGATAATAATTTGCATACAATTCATAAGACAAGGTATTGCTTATCAGAAAATAATCAATACTTTGAAATTGATATATATCCCGAGTGGGATAGTCAAGCAATAATGGAAGTTGAACTTTCTGATGAAAATGATGAAATAAATATTCCTAGTTTTATAAAAGTTATTAAAGAAGTAACTACTGATGATAATTATAAAAATTATCAAATGGCAAAAAAAATGCCAAAGCAAATGACTTTATCAAAATAGATAAAAATATATTTTAGGAGGTTAATATGAGTAAAATATTAGAAGGATTAGAACGTGAAATTGTCTTAGGAGAGGAAAACTCAAAAAGAGCACAGCAATTGTATCACCTATTAGAAAGTTATAATGCTTATTGTAAATTATTATTAAATGCTAAAAGTGAATATGAAGATAAAGGCAAAAATTATCAGTTATTAAATAGTTATGGTGAAGAAATTGATGGTTTATTTTCTTTATTTGAAAATGATGAGTGCTTAAGAGCAAAAAGAAGATCAGGAGAAAAGTCTGAGGATAGACTATTTTTAATAGATGATGATAGTTTGTTAAAAATCAATTCACATTATAATTTTCTTTCTAAAGATGGTATGTATAATATAAATTGTGATATTTTAAGAATTAATAATGCTGTTGGTAGAGTGTATAGTGAAAGTGTATATTGTGGTGATCCATATTATTCTGATCATCATTATGAAGACAAAGATTCATTTGGATTATTTTATAATCGTAATTTGATTACACCTAGTTATGAATTAGATAGTCAGTTTTTAGCTTATGATGATAAAGATATAAGAGAATTTTTAAAGATTCAATCTTTAGATGATATTTATGAAAAAATAACAGAAGCTAGAGATCAAAAAGTAAAAAAATTAGTTATTTCAAAACATTAAGTTTAAATATTGATATAAAGAGGGTATTATGTACTCTTTTTATTTGCGTAAAATAGATATGTTTTATGTTTCTTTTTTATTTATATTTGCTATAATTATGATAGGTGATGAAGATGGGTATTTTATATAGTCCATTAATAATTGATAAATATTTAAATGGTGATGATTTAGACCTAGATGTAGATGCATTAGAAAATGATCCTGATTTTATGTTACAAGTATTAAAAAAATCTGGGGATATTAAAATGTATGAATTTTGTTCTGACAGTTTAAAGGAAAATGCAGATTTTGTAAAAAGTGTTATAAAGCTTTTTCCTGATAATTTTGAATTTTTAGAAGAAGAGGTAGAACCTGTTTTGAATAATAGGGCTTTTAGAAATCAAGAATGTATTGAAATAAATATTTTGATGAGCGAACTTTCACCTAAATCATCTAATAAATATTCAAATATTTGTAATACTATTTATTTGTCTTCAATTGTTAAAATTAGATCTTCTATTGAAGAATTGTTAGAAGAAAATCCTGATAGTATAAATGATATCGGGAATGGTTTTGTTTACTTTTATTTGGAATATCCAGATAGTGAAATAATAAAAAGTTTTGCAGCAAAAAAGATGTTGGAAGAAGCATATGGAAATGGTAATTTAGAAAAGATAGTTCATGCTAATTTTTCTGATTTTTCTGATTTAGAAAAAATGGGTAAAAATAGATTTATAACTGATTTAATTAGTCAATATGATAGTTTTTTATGGTCTTATGTTATAAATCATGAGCAATTATTAGATTATGTTAATAGGGAGTTGGATAGAACTAAGCAAAATTGGTCTAAATATATGGATAGACTTAATAATTGGCGTGTAGATGCTGTAGAAAGAGAAGCAGAATATTATGTTGATGATAACTATCCTTATAGTAATGTTTTTCCTGGAAAAATAGTGTTTATGTCAGTAGGAATGTTAGGACTTGAATCAATCTTTGAAAAATATGATGAATTCTACGATGGTGAATATCATGATGATTGTGAATGTACAGTAGAAGAACTTGATTGTATAAATCATATGACAAAGTATATTAAACGTGTTTTTGCTACAAAAGAAATAGATAATTCTTTATATAGAGATAATTATGTAAAAAAAGAATCTGAAAGTAGTGATAAAGAAGGAATAATTATTCCTTTTACGAATTTAAATAATTTTGGAAATGAAAAAAAATATTAAAGTAGGAGATTTTATTATGAAAAAAAATAAGACAGTTGTTATTACTGGTAGTGCTAGAGGCTTTGGTTATGCAATGATAAAATTATTTAGAGAATATGATTTTAATGTTGTTTTATGTGATGTCTCTAAATCTGCTTTGGAAGAAGCAAAAAATAATTTATCAAAAGTGGATGGTAAAGGATTAATTTTATCTTATATTGTTGATGTAACAAAGGTTTATGATTTAACTAATATGGTAAATTCAGTTTTAGAAGAAGTTCCTACTATTGATATATGGATTAATAATGCGGGTGTTAATCAACCTAATAAGCCTTTATGGGAATTAGATGAATTAACAATCAATAGACTTATAGATATTGATTTAAAAGGTGTAGCCTTGAGTACTAAAGTAATTATGCCAATTATGATTAAACAAAAAAGTGGCCAAATATTTAATGTTGAAGGTTTTGGTAGTGATGATGCTAAAATGTTAGGATTATCGTTATATGGTACTTCAAAAAGAGCAATTACTTATTACACTGAAGCTTTAGCTAAAGAATGTGATGTTCTTAACACTAATGTTTTAATAGGTAAAATTACTCCTGGAATTATGATTACAAATTTTATTACAACGTCTTTAGGCGATGGAGAAAAAATAGAATTGGATGATAAGACTAAGCTTACTTATAATATTTTAGGTGATTATCCAGAAACTATAGCTTCTTTTATGGTAGAAAAAATTATTAATAATAAAAAGAATAATGCTCAATTTACTTGGTTATCGAAGAAAAGAGCAGCTGCTAGATTTTTTAAAGCTTTTGTTTTAGGAAAAAAACATAACTTTTTTGATTAGGTGATTTTCTATGAATAAAAATTATTATAAAGCCTATGACAAGAGATATAAACAAGTTCATGATAATAATATTTTGTGGAGTTCAAGTCATCCTACATTAGAAGTAATGGATGTAATTAATAGAAATGGTATTACTAAAGAAGATAAGATATTAGATTTAGGTTGTGGTGAAGGAAGAGACGCAATATATTTACTTGATAATGGTTACAATCTTTTAGCTATTGATTATTCACAAAATGTTATTAATAAATGTAATGAAATTACTTATGATAAATATATTAATGAATTTAGACAATTTGATATTATTGAAGATAAATTAGATGAAAAATTTAAATTTATTTATTCTGTTGCTGTTGTTCATATGTTTGTTGATAGTGTACATCGAAGAAAATATTTTGATTTTATTTATGATCATCTAGAAAAAAATGGAATTGCTTTTATTACTACCATGGGTGATGGTGAAGAAAAGTATGAATCAAATATTAATGATGCATTTAATGATGTTAAAAGGATTAATGTGAATACAGATGAAGAAATTATAGTTGCTGCAACATCTTGTAAAATTGTTGATTGGAATCAATTAGAGAAAGAATTAAAAGATTCTAAATTACTAATTAGAGAAAAATGGATTTCAGATAGAATTCCTGATTTTAATACATCTATGTGTGTAGTAATAAAAAAAGTAGATTAATTCTATTTTTTTGTTGGAGGTATTATGGAAAAATTTAAGGAAATAAAAAAAGCTAGTTTTTTAGGGATGATAGGTAATGTATTTTTACTTATAATAAAGGGTATTATTGGATTTGTTACTCATAGCCAAGCAATGATTGCAGATGCATTTAATAGTGCAGGTGATATATTTTCTTCAATAATGACTTATGTAGGTAATAGAATAGCTTCACGACCAGGTGATAAAGATCATAATTTGGGTCATGGTAAAGCTGAATATATATATTCTATGCTTATCAGTATAACTATTGGAGTTATGGCATTTACTGTGGGTAAAGCTTCAATTATTTCATTAATTGATGGTAGTAGTTATCATTTTTCAATATGGTTAGTAGTAGTTTGTTTAATTACTATTTTAGTGAAATTAAGTTTATTTTTATATACTAGGCACTTATGTAAAAAGTATAATAATTTGTTGATAAAAGCTAACTCAATGGATCATCGTAATGACTGTGTTATTACATTTTCTAATTTAATAGCATGTATTTGTAATCTTTATGGAATATATTTTGTTGATGGTATTGTTGGTATAGCTATTTCGGCTTGGATATTTATTGTTGCGATAAAAATATTTTTAGAAAGTTATGATGTTTTAATGGATAAATCAATAGATGATAATACCCGTGATAAGGTCATTAAATTAATAGAAAGTCATGATGAAGTTATAAAGATAAATCATTTTAATTCAACACCAGTAGGATATCAATATCAAATTTCTTTTACTATTTTTGTAGATGGTAATTTGTCAACATTTGAAAGCCATGATATTGCTAATCATTTAGAAGAAGAAATTGATGAAAAATTTCCTGAAATATATTTAACTGTTATACATGTTAATCCGGTAAAGATAAAAAAATAAACGTAAGTATTATATTTTTTAAAATTATGTTATAATAATAGCAGCATTGGAGTGATATAAATGAATGAGAATTTCGATATTAAATCTAAACGTATAAGTGTTTTAGGAAATTATGGTGAAAATTTTCAAGACAGGGATTATGTAACAAATCCAGCAATTGGTAGAGATGAACAAATTAAACAATTAATTTTGATTTTACTTACTCCAGATAAATCAGCTGTTTTAATTGGTAAACCTGGTGTTGGTAAAACAGCTACTGTTGAAGGTCTTGCTTATCGTATTCAACGAAATGAAGTTCCTGATAGCTTAAAGGGATATCAAGTAATAAAAGTTAATACATCTGCTATATTGGGAAATGATCCAGTTACTGGAGAGGCAAAGGTTCAAACATTGTTAGATGAATTAAAAAATCAAACAAAATTAATTTTGTTTATAGACGAGATACATACTTTAATGGGAACAAAGGGTGAAGCTCTTGATTTTGCTAATATGTTTAAGCCTGCTTTAGATCGTGGTGATATAAAAGTAATAGGTGCTACTACAACTGAAGAATATGAAAGATATATATTAAGAGATAAGGCATTTGTTAGACGTTTTCAAAAAGTTGAAGTTCATGAACCAACAAGAGAAGAAAATATTGAAATTTTAGTAGGTACTCTTCCTAAAATGGAAAAGCGTACTGGTGTTAAGATGAAATATTCTCCTTATATTCAAAGAAAAATGATGGAGTTTATTACAGATATTACTAGTGAATATAAACGTATATATGAGATTGGATCAAGATATCCAGATGTTTCATTAACATTAGTTCAAGAGGCTTTTTCACATGCATTATTTCAAAATCGTAGTGAAGTCGATGTAATGGATTTTAAATCAGCCTATGAAAATAGTAAAAACATTTATCCTGATGTTATAAAAAAAGCAGAATCAACTTTTAATACAATGTTTGCTGATCAAATAGCTGAATATAATCATGAACATGATATATATGAAAAATTAGGTGATAGTGGTTTTTAGAGGATGTTGTCAATTCCTCTTTTTTTGTGTATACTACTAGTAAGATGTTAATAGAAAGGTTGTAAGCATCGCAAGCGCCTGACCTATAATAGGTGACGAGGTTAGTAGTTATCGAAATTTCGGCGGATGCTACTACGGATTTAAGTAATTCGTTAAATATATGTAAAAAAATAAAATTAAAATTATAACAAAGCATATATTACTACTTAGATAAGGAGTTTTTATGTGTGGAATTGTTGGATATATTGGAAAAAATAATCCAAAGGATATTTTAATCGAAGGTTTAAAATGTCTAGAATATCGAGGATATGATTCGGCTGGAATAGCCTTGAAAAATAAAGATGATATTCAAATAATAAGAAGTTTAGGTAAAATTGTTAATTTAGAGGAAAAAATAAATAATACTAAGATACTTGATTCGAAAATAGGAATTGCTCATACTAGATGGGCAACTCATGGAGAACCAAGTGTTTTAAATGCTCATCCTCATAGAGTTGGCAAAGTTACTTTAGTGCATAATGGTATTGTAGAAAATTTTTTTGAATTAAGAAGCAAATTGGAAAATGAACATGTTAAATTTAATAGTCAAACAGATACAGAAGTTATAGCAGCTTTAATTAATAAGTACTATGAAAAGGATCCTATTAAAGCAATTGAAAAAGCTATTAGTGAAATAGTTGGTTCTTATGCTTTAGCAATTATTTTTGATGATATTGATTGTTTATTTGCGATAAGAAAAGATTCCCCATTAATTGTTGGTGTTGGTGATGATTCATTTTTTGTTTCTAGTGATATAGCAGCAATTATTAATTATACAAATAGATATTTCTTATTGGAGGAAAATGAAATTGTAAGTTTAAATTTTAATAAATATACTGTTCAAAAAGATGGTAAAATAATTAATAAGGATATATTGATTAGTAATTTAACAGCAGATTCTAAAGATAAGTGTGGATATGAGCATTATATGTTAAAAGAAATAAATGAAGAGCCTGTAGTATTAGAAAAAACTTTGAAACCAATTTTAGAAGATATGTCTTTAATACCAGATTTAAATGAATATCAGGAAATTCATATTGTTGCTTGTGGATCGGCAATGTATGCTGGTATGGTTGGTAAAAGCTTGCTAGAGGAAAATACTAATTTAAGAGTATTTTGTGAAGTTGCTAGTGAATATCGTTATAAAAAGATAAATTATGATTTAAAAACTTTAGTAATTGTTATTTCTCAATCTGGTGAAACAGCTGATACTATAGCGGCCATGAGAAAGGCAAAAGAATCAGGTATAGATACATTAGCTATTGTTAATGTTAAGGGATCTACTATAGCTCGAGAGAGTGATAAACAGATATTTATTGAAGCCGGTCCAGAAATTGCTGTTGCTACTACAAAAGCATATATTTTACAAGTTGCTATTATGTCACTTTTAAGTTATAAGGCTTCTGGTAATAATAGTTTAAATATAAAAGAAGAAATTATGATATTACCAAAACTTCTAAAGGAAGTTATTGATAGAAGTGAGGAATATTCAAAAATAGCAAAGCAAATATCTCAAGCAAATGATGTATTCTTTATAGGTAGAAAAGTTGATTTTGCTATTTCTCTAGAAGGAAGTTTAAAACTTAAAGAAGTTTCTTATATTCATAGTGAAGCTTATCAAGCAGGAGAATTAAAACATGGTACTATTTCATTAATAGAAAATGGTACACCAGTTATAGCTATATTAACTGATGATCAAATTAAAGAAAAAACAGTTTCAAATATTGAAGAAGTAAAATCAAGAGGTGCTAAAATTATTGTTGTAAGTAATGATAAAAATTTAGATTATGATTTATTTATAAATGTGCCAAAGATTAGTTGTTATTTTCAACCAATATTAGTTGTTCCTTGTTTACAATTAATTGCTTATGAAGTTGCTAAAATGAGAGGTTGTGATATTGATAAACCTAAGAACTTAGCAAAAAGTGTTACAGTAGAATAAAATGCTAGATATCTAGCATTTTTTTTGTAAAAAAAATGTCTTTTATTAAATATTAATATCTAATATGATATAATTAAGAAGGTGAAGTGAATGAAATTATTAGATGGTAAAGTAGTTAAAGCAAAAGTTCTTGATGATTTAAAGCAAAAGGTTGAAAAATTAGATAGACCGCTAGGTTTAGTGGTAATTCAAGTTGGTGAAGATCCAGCTAGTGTTGTTTATGTTAGACAAAAGTCAAAAATGGCTGAGAATATGGGATTTAATTTTAATCATATTAAATTACCTGATGATATTAGCCAAGACGAATTACTTAAAAAAATTGATAATCTAAATAAAGATGATAAAGTAGATGGTATATTAGTTCAAATGCCAGTTCCTAAACATTTGAATCCAAAAATTATTCAAAATGCTATTTGTTCAGAAAAAGATGTTGATGGTTTAACTGATTCAAATATGGGTAAACTTATGCACAATGTTGATTCATTAGTACCATGTACACCACTTGGAATTATGGATTTATTGAAATTTTATAATATACCAGTTGAAGGAAAAAATGTTGTTATAATTGGTAGAAGTGATTTAGTAGGAAAACCTATGTTGGCATTAATGTCTAATAGTAATGCTACTGTTACTTTATGCCATTCAAAAACTAAAGATTTGGAAAAGATAACAAAAAAAGCAGATATTTTGATTGCTGCTATTGGTAAACCTAATTTAGTAAAAAAAGAATGGATAAAAAAAGGAACAGTTATTATTGATGTCGGTATAAATAGAATGGAAGATGGAAGTTTATGCGGAGATGTCGATTTTGATGATGTAAAAGATAAAGTTTCTTATATAACACCAGTACCTGGTGGTGTAGGTCAAATGACTGTTGCTGAACTTGGATGTAATACATACAAAGCTTATTTACTTGGAAATAAAAAAAGTAGTGATTAACTACTTTTTTATTAAGAATAAAATTTTAAGCTGGTCCTCCAACTCGATAAGTTATTGGAAGAATTTCATCTGTAAACATAACTTCTTGATTGTTTTTATCAGAATTATAATGAAGTTTGTTCATGCATAGACCATTTCCTATATCAACAAATAATCTTCCTACATCTGATTTATTACATATACCTGCCATATTTTCGTAGCCGATCCAAACTATTCCGTTGTCACCAGAACTTATACCATAAGATAAAATCCAATCAGCCCATGTTGATCCACTAGTAGTTGAATAAGTTCCGACGCCTTGTATTGTAAAACTTATTTTTGTATTAAAATATGGTTCAGTCTTTGTTTCATCAATTCCTTCTGCTTTTGATTCAGTATTCATTTTTACGAAATTGTAATTTTCACTTTTTATTAATTGATCTTCTGATATCCAATCATCAATTCCATTTTTTGCATCATCTAGTCCTGAAAAATAATATTTATATTTCTTTTCATTATTAGTTGAAATGTTTTCAACTTTTATAGTGCCTTTCATTGGCTTGTTTGTAAATGGACTATTGGAACTTTGCATATCAAGATATTCTGTAGGAATAAAAACTGGTTTTCCTATTTCAGGTGCTTCTATGTCTTCGCTATCAATTGCAGTTCTTGCTTGTCTAATATATGCTTCAGCGTTGTTAGCAAAGACTTTCTTTTTAGAATTATTAGTAATTCTAGAAATGTTAGGAATAGCAACCATCATTAAAATTCCCATGATGACAATTACAGCTAAAAGTTCGACTAAGGTAAATCCTTTTACATTATTCAACTTTTTTTTCATATTTATTTCCTTTCTTTATTTTATGGTTTAATTATAGCATATAATGTAAATAATATATTTTATTTAGTATACAGAAGTGTCAATTAACGTAAAAAGGATTAATAATATATTTAAAAAGATGTATTTCTGTTAAAATATGTTAAATTATTAATAAAAGGTGATTATATGCAAAATGATATAAAAAAATTTAATGGATTTGTTAAACCTCCTAAGAAGGGGGTAATGAAAAATAAATTAGTAGTATTTTTTTTATTCCTTTCTTTTATATGTATATCGCTTGGAATTTTAATAATAAGTAATGTAATTATTTTATCTAAATATAGACCTAATAAAGTTATTAATAATTTTTATTTTTATGTACCAAATGATTGGAAAAGTCCTCAATATAATTTTTTTATAAGTCCTACTGGAAAATGTTCATTACAGGTTATGGCATTAGATGCTAGTAAATATAAAAAAATGAAAGGAAAATATGAAAGTGATTTAAATGATAATTTTAAAGAAAAAGAATTTAATAAAAGAGAATGGCAATATTTAAAAGTTAATTATTCTGAATCTGGAGAGAAAGCAGTATATCTTATAAATGATGATATTTATGGGAGTTATTCAGTTTTATTTATAAAGACTTCTGATGTTGACAAAAATTGTAATAATTATTTAAATGATTTAGAGCATTCTTTATTGTTAAAGAAGAACAGGCAAAAATAAAAAACTAAGAATTATATTCTTAGTTTTATTTTTTTTATGGGGCCATGATTTAACGTGTTTACGAAAAATCGGCACAAATCTATGAATTGAGATTGACTCAATTACTTGAATAAAATATATCACAACATTTTGACATTTGCAAATGATTATGATTTGTCGTATTTATAAAAACCTTCCCCAGAGGATTTTCCTAATTTTCCTTCTTCAATATATTGGTTTAACATATTTAACATTCCTTTGTAATTATAAGGTAACATCATCTTCTTTAATAAAGGACTCATTAATCCAGGAACTTTTTGATATTGTTCAACTATATTTTTTGCAGTTGTTAATCCTACAGTATCAATAATTTCAAATGGTCCTTTTGGAGCACCAGTTCCTCTTTTCCAGGCAATATCAATACTTTGAGCATCAGATATTCCATTCGTTAATAAATCCATACCACTTAATAAAAATGGTACAAGCATAGAATTTAATAGATATCCTGATTTTTCTTTTAATACTGGGAGAGGTAGCATTCGAATACTTGTTGCAAACTCCATAATTTCATCAAAATATTTTTTGTTGGTTCCATCATGAGCCATTACTTCGGCTGTATTTTTAACCCATATTGTGTTTGCAAAATGAAGTGATAAATATTTTTCGGGTCTTCCTGTATATTTAGCAAACATAGATGGTAATAGAGTAGAAGAGTTAGTTACAATAACCGTTTTTTCTTCTAACAATGGAGCTAAAGTTTGATAAAATTTAATTTTTTCATCTTTAATCTCAGCCATAGATTCAATTACCAAATCTGCATCTTTCACTGCTTCTTTCATATCAACTTCTAATTTAATATTGTTATAGGCAAGATCAACTTTTTTTAAACACTCTTCTTTATTAAAACTATCAATATCAGATATTCCTCTTGCCCAACTATTCTCATCATGAGAATTTAAAGACTCAATGGTTTCAATATAATCTTTTTTTAATGCATCTAGCTTAGGTTGTGTTCTTGTTTTACTATCTTCACTTCTTAACCATATTGTTACATCGTATCCACAATAAGCTGATTGAAAAGCAATTTGACTTCCTAAAACACCGCCACCAGCAACTACTATTTTCTTATAATTCATATAATTCTCCTTATTTTTTAATATATATTATTATACCATTTTGATACAAAAAAAGAATCTATAAAATAGATTCTTTTTATTTTAAATTGGGGCGGCATAAGAGGATCGAACTCTTGCATACTGGTGCCACAAACCAGCGTGTTAACCACTTCACCAATGCCGCCATATCACATTGACTTCTTTATTTTATTATAAAATGGATAAAAAATCAAGAGTTTTTTATTATTTAGGTATTTATCTATACACAGATACCTAACTTGAATAAATTATGGTGAAGGGAGAATTTATGTATAATTATAATTTTATGAATGATAATTGGTATAGAAATACTAATGTTAATCAATCAATATTTAGTCCTACTGATGGATTTGATAGAGGTAATCTATTCTCAAATTTATATAGTCAATATAAGAATTATAAACCAGCAATTTTAAGAGCTACTAATGAACAAGAACAAATGTTACTTGATTTATCAAGACTATCATTTGCAGTACATGAATTAAATTTATATCTTGATTTAAATCCTAATGATGATAGTATTTTAGCTTTATTTAATGATTATCGTGCTGAAGCAGATCAATTATGTAGGGAATATGAAGCTAAGTATGGACCTTTAGATATTAATAGTAATGATTTGATTAATGCTCCATTTAAATGGGTTAATAATTCTTGGCCATGGGAGGGAAAAAATAATGTTTAGTTATAAGAAAAAATTGCAATATCCTATTAATATTAAAAAGAAAGATTTAAGAATGGCTAAATATTTGGTAACACAATATGGTGGTTCAAATGGTGAATTAGCAGCAGCTTTACGTTATTTGAATCAAAGATATACAATGCCAGATAATAAAGGAAAAGCTTTACTTACTGATATTGGAACCGAAGAATTAGCTCATATTGAAATGATTTCTACTATGATATATCAGCTTATGAAGGATGCTAGTATAGAAGAATTAAGAGAGGCTGGACTTGAACCGCATTATGCTGAACATAATAAATCTTTATATCCAACAGATTCAAATGGTGTGCCATTTACTGTTACATATTTTGCTAGTACAGGAGATCCTTTAGCTGATTTATCTGAGGATATGGCAGCGGAACAGAAAGCTAGAGCTGTTTATGAGAATTTAATTGATTTAACTAATGATCCAGATGTTATTGGCCCATTATTATGGCTAAGACAAAGAGAAATTGTTCATTATAATCGTTTCAAAGAATTATTTGACTATTATGATAAAAAGATTAATGGAAATCAAAATATAACTGGAAATCAAAACATAAATGATAATAATATATCTATGCCTTATATGGATTATATATTTAATCAAAAGATGATGTGAAAAATGTAGAAAATTCTACATTTTTTTGTTGATTATGTTATAATTGGTTAGAGGTAATTAAAATGGCAAAGAAGAAGAAAGAACAGTATAAAATTACATGGAAAAAGTTTTGGGGACATTTGCATGTTGTTAATAAACATCGTAGGAAAGTATTTGTTTTATGTTGTAAGGCAGGTATTCCTTGGAGAGGATTTGTTCATGATCTATCAAAATATTCTCCAATTGAATTTTTTGAAGGTGTAAGATATTTTTCAAAAACTTATAGTCCAATAAAAGAATGCAAAGAAGTAAATGGCTATTCTGAAGCTTGGCTACATCATAAGGGTAGAAATAAGCATCATTTTGAATATTGGTATGATTATAATGCTCCACTTGAAACTCCAATTATTCCATATAAATATGTAGTTGAAATGATTTGTGATTCTTTAGCTGCTGGTATGATATATAAAGGTAAAAAATGGAATAAGAGATATCAACTAGATTATTGGATGAAAACAAGAGAAAAATCAAAAGTTAATCCTAAATTAGATTTTTTATTAACTAAAGTTTATACTGATGTTAGTTTGAATGGATTAGATAAAACAATTAATAAAGAAAACTTAACTTATTTATATAAAAAATATATGGGATGATTAGCATCTCTTTTTTTATTAAATATTAACTAGTTGATTTTATTTTTTTCAATAAATATTTTTTTGTTATTTTGGAGTCTTTCGTCATTTGGATTTAATTCTAGTGCAATATCTATGAAATAAATTGCATAGTCATATTTTTTTTGAAAATAATTGCTTAATGATAGTAAATCATATATTGTTTCGTTCCAACTAAAAGGTTCATTTATATATGTTTTTGTATGTTTTTTTATTTGAAGGGCTTTTAGACAATATTTATCTACTTCTAAATAATTTTCTAATTGATATGCAAGCAAAGCTCTTTCTACATAGGGATCTCTTAAATATGGAGTTTCTAAAATTGCTTTTTCTAACCATAATTTTGCTGCATCATAATTTTTTAAATTTTTATAGCATCTACTTATAAATCTCATTGATGCTGAGCGTTCATCTTTCCATGTTGCTGTTTTTAATGCTAAGTGTTTCTTTAGTGTATTTATACTTTTTTTCCATTGCTTATAGTACATATATTCTCGACCTAAGTAGTGCATATTTCTATCATTTGCAGGATCTTCTTTTACTGATAGTTCTAATAGAGGAAGATAACTTTTTCTAGATTTATTTATATCTGGATAATGATTCAAAGTTATGTTATCAATAGTAATTACATTTTCTTCTTTATCGTATGTTAAAATTTCATGAACTGGATTAATCCATTTATATCCTTCTTTTTTGTGTATTTTTTCAATGTAAAAATTAATATTTGGATTTATACTCCAATTATAATTATATTTAGCTCTTGTTGTATTTTTCTTCCAAGCTTTTTCTAATTTTTTTCTCCAACCTTTTTCAAAAATTTCATCTAAATCTGTACATACACAAATATCGGTATCATCTGGCAATAATTTTAGTGATTCATTTCTAGCAATGTCAAAACGCCAAGGAGTAATTATTTTTGTAGTTACATGGACATTATTTTCTTTTAATTTTTTTATTGTATTATCGGTAGAACCAGTATCTAAAACATAGATTTCATCTGCTTCACTCATAGATTTTGTCCATCGGTCAACAAATTTTTCTTCATTTTTAGATATGGCATAGACACAAATTTTCATTTTTATCCTTTCTATGTACACTTTTTGGCACTTGTTAATTAACAAAATTCTTGATTTTAAAAAAAATGTGTTATCATTATATTAGATGATAGGAGGAAGACTTTTATGAAAAGTGTAGCTATAAAAGATGTAAAAAAATTTGAAATAAAGGAAATTGAAGAACCTGTTTCTGATGGCAGTAAGGTACTTATAGATGTTAAAAAAACAGGTATCTGTGGTTCTGATATTCATTATTGGGTTGAAGGTGGACCAGCTGGATTGGTAATGGGACATGAATTTGCTGGTGTTGTAACAGATACTGGTGATAGAGAGGATTTAAAAATTGGTGATAGAGTAACTGCGTTACCAATTTCTCCATGTGGTCATTGTAGAGCTTGTTTAAGTGGCAATCCACAATATTGTCCTGAAACTTGGGATTCAGCTGTTGGTTTATCATTAGATAATCCAGGTGGATTAACTTCAAAAATTGCTGTTAGATCTGATATGGTTATTAAAGTTCCAGATTCAGTATCTGATGATGAAGTTGCTATGGTTGAACCTACTGCAGTTGGATTACATGCTGTACATTTAGCAAATATTAAAGTAGGAGAAAAAGTTTTAGTAATTGGTGGGGGTATTATTGGTTTAGTATCTGCTATGTTTGCTAAAATGGAAGGTGCTAGTTATGTTGCTGTAGCTGAAACTAACGAAGTACGTGGTAAAAAAGCAGTAAAGCTAGGAGTTGCTGATCAATGGTTTGATGCCAAAGATACAAAAATGGTTGAAAAAATGGCAGAAGTTACAAATGGTGGATTTGATGTTGTTTTAGAATGTTGTGGAAATTCTCCAGCTGTTAGTTCAGCATTATTAAATGTTAGACCTGGTGGTAGAGTTATATTGGTAGGTGTTTCACTTGGAACAGTAACTATTCCAACAATAGTTGCAGTTATGAGAGAATTATCTGTTCAAGGTGCTATTGCTTATACAAAAGAGGAATTTCAAACTTGTATTGATTTAATGTCAACAAAGAGAATAAATGTATCACTATTTGTTGATGATATAGTTGGCTTAGATGATGTTCAAAAATCATATGAAAGATTAACTTCTGAGCAAAATGATGCAGTTAAAATTTTAGTTGATCCTAACAAATAGGAGGTTATTTATGAAGTTTGAAGATATGAGTTCTAATAATAAGGCTAATAGAAAATTTAAGCTTTTAAGATTCGTTTTACTTATTGTTTTAATTGTTATAATTGTAGTTGCTATTATATTTGTTTTGAATAGAAATGATAAAAAAACAGGTAAAAATAAGGTTATTAATCTAGATGTTAATAGTCGCTTGGTACAACATTTATATATAGGTGTACATGATTTTAAATCAAGTGATCCTTATTGGATGTATAAAGGTGAATCTGGTAGTATTATTGCAAATATGAGTGAAAGTAGTAAAATGATATTGGCATATTTGAATTTGAAAGGTTCAGATTTTCAAGAGACAGATGATTGTAAAAAATTAAAAGTTAATAATTCAATTGGAACTATAGTTTGTAGCGATAAAACTATTATTGATAAGGAAGATATGCAACGTTCATATAGGGAAATATTTGGAGATTCTAGTAATATTGATACAAGTGTAGATGTAAAAGTTAATCCTAATAATTTGTTATATATTTATGATTCTACTATTGATAAGTATGTTTTATATAAGAAAACAGTTGATGATATAAAAACATCAGAAGATGCTAAAGTAACAGAAAATGACGAAGAAAAAGAAATAGAAGAAACAAAAGATTTTGATGATACCTATAAGTATAATTTTAAAATATATAAAGCTCAAAAAATTGGTGATAGAGTATATATATATGAATCTCTTACTGCAGTAGACAGAAAAACAGATAAACCAGTTAAACTTGAAAATAAAGAAGAAGTTAAATATGTTTATACATTTGTCTTAGGTGAAGATAATATGTATAGTTATGAAAAAATAGAGAATGTAATTGACTAAAGGTAAAAATGTAAATTTAATTTGCATTTTTTCTTTTTTTGTAGTTAAGATTTACTTGTTTATTTTTTAATTGTTATAATTTAGGTATGATGATAGTAGGAGAAATATGGATAAGGATAGGAGATTTTGAGTTATTACCTTTGTGGCTTTAATTATTGCAATAATAAGTTTGACTATAGGCTATGCAGCTTATACTTCAGCATTAAAAATTAATGGTGCTGGACATGTTTCTCCATCTGAATTGGAAGTTTTATTCAAATATACCAATGGACAAAGTGCTGTTACAGCTACTAGAGTTGGGAAAATTTTAGCAGAAGATGTAACAGTTCCTACATTAACGGCAACAACAATTTCTGGTTTTGATATTACTTTACGTTCACCAGGTGATAGTGTTACATTTGATTTTAAATTAGCAAATGAAGGAAAATTAGATGCAAAATTATCTAAATTTAATATTGGGAGTCTACTTGTAGACTAGCTGAAAATAGTGAAGCAACTCAGGTACAAGCTGGTGTAATATGTGCAGATTTATCATATACATTAACACTTGATAACAATGTACCAGCAGTTAATGATCTTCTTATTAGAGAAACTTCTAAAGTGGCAAAACTTAAATTATCATGGGTTTCAAATTCTACTGCAGTTGTTGATGGACCTATTGATGTTAAGGTAGGTGAGACTACTTTACTTTATGTACAAAAATAATATAAATTTAAATTTTTGTAGAAAATGGTCTTATTTTGTAATATGCATTTTCTTGCAAAAAAAATAGAAATAGTTAATAATTAATTATGATAGGAGGAAATAAAAAATGGAAAAAGATAGAGGATTTCGTGTAGTTACAGTAATTGCACTTATAGTTGCAATCGCTGGTTTAACCATAGGTTACTCAGCATATACCACAACTTTAAAAATTAATGGTTCTGCACATGTTAATCCAGCTGAATGGAAAGTTTTATTCAAATATACAGATGGACAAAGTGCTGTTACAGCTACTAGAGTTGGGAAAGTTTTAGCAGAAGATGTTACAGTTCCTACATTAACTGCAACTGCTATATCAGGCTTTGATGTTACATTAAGAGCTCCAGGGGATAGTGTTACATTCGATTTTCAGGTAGCAAATGATGGAGAATTGGATGCTAAATTAACTACATATACTATGGGTAGCCTTACTTGCAAACCGGCTAATGGAAGCACTGCAACTCAAGCAGAAGCAACTGCTATATGTAATGATTTATCATATACATTGACACTAGCTAATGCTACTCCAGCTGTTAATGATGAATTATTAAAAGAAACATCAAAAGTAGCAAAACTTAAATTAGAATGGAATACTAATTCAACAGCAACAGCTGCAGGAGATATTGATGTTACTGTTGGTGAAACAACTTTAATTTATACACAAAAGTAAAAATAAAGGGAGTTGAGAGCTATGAAAACTAGTCAGGTTAAAGCAACTATACTATTAGCTATAGTTAATTTAATTTTAGTTATTAATAGCTTTCTTCTACCTATTTTTAATAATTATACTTTATGTATATTTATTGCAGTTTTAATAGGTATAAGTGTATTATTATTTGGATTTAGCAAAGAAAAAAGCAGATTTATAAAAGATATGAATATTTTAATAATTATTTATACAATGTTTTTTTATTTTATTATATATTTATCTGGCTTGTTTTTTGGGTTTACTAGAAATAGCTATAGTTTGAAATTTTTAAGTATTATTTCTAATATTTTACCGGTACTGATAATAATACCACTAACTGAAATATTGAGATATACTATAAACAATAAAGTAAAAGATAAATTGTGGATATTAATTTTATCAATTGTTACATTTACGTTAGTTGATATGACATTTATAATAAGAACAATTGACTTTTTTAATTTTGATTCATATTTTGTGTTATCTGGTTTGTATATATTACCAAGTTTGAGTAAGAATATGTTAATGACATATATGAACTGTAAGATAGGATATAAATCAAATATATTATATAGATATATAATGGAATTACCGACATTTCTATTACCATTGCTTCCTGACTTTGGTAATTATATTGAATCAATAATATATATATCATTACCTATATTTATATTATTAAGAATATATAAATTATTCAAAAAAATAGAGAGAGATAAGATAATTATCTCTCGAAAAAAAAGATATTTTAACTTTATTAAGATTGGTGCTTTATCATTACTAATTGTATTGATCGGTTTGACATCTAGATATTTTAAATATCAATTGATAGTTATTGCGACTGGAAGTATGGAGCCTTATATATATAGGGGTGATGCAGTAGTTGTAGATAAATTAAAAGAAAATGAAATAAGAAAATTAGAATCAGGAACAGTTATTGCATTTAACGTTGAAAATAAGATAGTTGTTCATAGGATTTTTAAAGTATATAAGACAGGCAATAAAGTATTTTTTAAAACTAAGGGTGATAATAATAATAGTCCAGATGATTATTTGATTGAACCATCAGATGTAATAGGTCCAGCAAATATAAATCTTAAATACATAGGTTATCCGTCTGTTATATTATATGAAAAATTGGGGAAATAATTAATTTTGGAGGTGTAGTATGAAAAAAAATAATAAAAAATTATTTACTAATAAATTGAATTCGGATAATTTTAAAAGTACTACATTTAAGCTGTTTTTTAGAATTGGTATACTAATCATATTGGTAGCTTTAATATTAGTATTTGTATTTATGGCTTTGAATAGTAGAAAAATTGAATATTTAACGTATGATGAAAGTAGTAAAATAGATTATAGTGTAAATTTGAAAGATAATGAATATTATGATTTAAAAAAGTTACCGTCAGGTATGAATTATATTGCTTCACTAATAGAATCAATAGATATTAATTTTAATTATGTTTTTGCTACTAGTGATAACATTGATTTAGATGCTGTTTATTATGTAGATGCTGTAACTAAAGTTTATGGTAATGAAGATAAATCAACTGTATTATATGAGAAAAAGATTAATTTAGTTGAAAATACTTCAATGAATAATAATGATAATAATTTAAATTCATTTAAAAAAACAGTAAGAGTTGACTATGCTAAGTTTAATGATTTTGTAAAATCATTTAAAACATCATATTCTTTGACTTCAAATAGTGATGTTACTATTACATTACATGTAAAAGGAAATGCAAAATCAGATGAATATAATGATGATATAAAAATAGCTGGAGTTGCTTCTGTAGTAATACCGTTAACAGAGCAAACAGTAAATATTAATATTGATAGTAAAAACATTGATAATCACAATTCAATCAGTAGGCATGTTGGTGTTGGTGTGGGTACAGTTATTTTTGGTACTTTAGCATTTTTATTATCATTATTAGCTTTAATTTTGTTAATTCAGATTATTAAATATATAAAAAACTATTTAAGAAATATTACTGAATATGAAAAGAAACTTAGAAAATTATTAAAAGAATATGATGATGTTATTGTTAATGTTTCTTCACCTATAACTAAAGGTGATCATCAGGTGATGAAAGTATCTTCATTTGAAGAATTACTTGATGTACATGATAACATTGGATCACCAATATTATATAAAGAAGTAATTCCGGGTAAGGTTAGTCATTTTGTATTGATAAATGAAAATATAATGTATCAATATGTATTAAGTGATTCAGAATTAAATGACAAATAATGACTAGGGAGGATTTATGCGAAAAAATAAAAGAGAAAATACAAATAATAAATATTTTGCTTCTTTTATTTTTTTGTTTGCATTTTTATCAGTTTTGTTTTTAACTGTTGGTTATTCTTCTATGTCAACTAATATGGCTTTAAATGGAAAAGCTATGGTAAGACCAAATTTAGATTTAAGAGTTACTTCTGTTAAATTACATGGTAGTACTAATGGTGGATTAATGAATTCTAATCCTAAATATACAGAGTATACTATATCTACTGATTCTAGTTTTCCAAATTCAAGTTCAACTGTTACATATGATGTAACAGTGACAAATTTATCAAGTAATAAAGCATTTTTAACAAATGTTGATGCCAATATTTTTAATAATGATAATATTGAATATTATTTAACAAATATGGAACTTAATGAAACTATTATATCTGCTGCTAGTACTTATACTTTTCAAATTACATTTAAAGTTAAAGATGGTGTTAGTTTAACTAGTGATCAATTAGTAAGCCAATTAAAATTTAAGTTTTATAAAAAACCCCTTTATTCCTATACAGTTAATAGTGTTCCAAATAATGCTACTATAGTATTAAAAGTAAATGGTGAGGTAATAGCAACTTCAACTGGTACTGCTACAGTAGTAGTTGAAGATGGTGATACAGTAAGCTATGATGTTAGTGCATTTTTACATTATCCTAAAACAGGAGAAGAAGTTGTAAATGCTGATACAATAAGGACAGTTGAACTAACTTATAGACCAATGCATTATTTAACAGTTTCTCCGACACCTAGTGATTCAGTAGTTACGATAACACAGGGAAGCACTATATTAGCTACTGGAACTGGTGCTCAAACATTATTATTAGATGATAATACTTCTGTAAGTTATACTGTTACTCATTTTGAATATTATGATTCTGCAGGTACTTGTGATTTAGGTTCTGCCGATAAAACTTGTAATGTTGTATTAACGGAGATGCCTTGGATAACTGGTACAACAGCAAATACTGATAGAAATGTGGCTGCTACAAGTTCAGGGGTTAATTATCATCCAGGTTATTATTTAATTGAAGTTTGGGGTGGTCAAGGTGGAACAGGTAATAAAACAAATGGAAATTCTGGTTATGTTTATGGAGTAGTCTATATACCATACAACTATTATGTAATCGGGTCTGCAGGTGGTAATGGTTCCAGTGATACCAGTGAACCGTCAGGAGGAGCTAATGGCGGTGGAATCGGAGGAAAATCGGGAACTGGTACCGGAGGAAATAAAGGTGGTGGCGGAGGTTATTCATCTGTTATCGTAAGTAGCTCAAATAATGCCAATATAAGTTCAGATACAATATCTAGTGGAGTAGTAAAATTTATTGCCGCTGGTGGTGGCGGTTCATCATCAAAAAGTGGAACCTTTGGAACCGGTGATGGTGGAAATGGAGGAGACGGAGGCAATATGACTTCGACCGTTTCATCAATAACTGCCGGAAGTGTATTTTCAGGAAAAAATGGAACTGGTGGAGGAAATAACACTAGTACTCCAGGAAAAGGTGGTAGTACTACAGCTGGT